>DATBGM010000061.1:0-28474 GCA_036557945.1 Bryobacteraceae bacterium
TCCGAGCGACCTGTGGCGGCCGGCAGAATGTTCATCGACATCTGCAAAAACTTCTTCTTCATTTCAGGCGACGCTTTGGCGAATGGCTTCTGCTGCACTTCCATGCGCAGGATCTGGTGAAAGAACGGCTGAATACTCGCTTTCGCTTCTTTTGCCGTGACGCCCGGTTTCAAGCGTCCGAAAGCTGTCACCCAGCGGAAGCGGCGCTCGTTCAGATCGAAGAAGCGGAACAGTTTCGGCGCCATCATGACCGGCACCCGGATCTGCGGTGCATAACTTGGATCGGTACCCGGAAAATCCGCCTGGCTCACGCCGATGACGGTGAACGGATATCCGTTAATGGTGAGTTTGCGACCGATTACGCCGGGATTACCTGCGAATCGCCGTTGCCAATAGCCATAACTCAGAACAGCCACGGGATGGGCGCCCTGATGAAGATCGTCGCTTGCGCTAAACAGGCGCCCGATGGCCGCCCGAACTCCGAGCACAGGAAAATAGTTGCCCGAAACCACCTCACCGGCGACGCGCTCGGTATGCCCGTCATAGGCCAGGCTGAAATCGACTTCGCGAAAGCAGAACATGCCGCTGAAAACGGTATTGTGATCGCGAAAATCCTGATACATCGGATACGAAATCCGGTTGCGCCCCGAATTGCCGCCGTAATGCTGGCCGACCGCGCTGAACATCACAAGCTGCTCGGGCTGTTTCACCGGCAGCATGCGCACCAGAATCTGATCGGTAAGCGAAAAAATCGCGGTGTTCGCGCCGATGCCGAAAGCAATCGAGAGTACGGCCACGGCGAAGAACAGCGGCGATTTGCGAAAACTGCGCAGAGCGAACGCGATATCGGTACGGAGATTCATACAATCTGTTTACGCATTTACCGCTCGGAATAATTACTTTTTCTTGCGGAGGTAGATCTGTCCGTTGAAGGTCGTGAACTGAAATTCCGGACCGCCGCCGTTAATTGCGCCGTGCAGCGCGCGATCGTAGCGCAGATGATAGGTTCCGTCCGGCTGGCGTCCCGATTCTGTCCGGCGCGTAGTACCGGCATCGAGCTTTACATCGAAGTCGCTATAAATTTCGCCGTTATCAGTTTTCATGCGCACGTTGGCCTTAAAGTTATCCGGCAAAGTCACATCGATGTCGCCATTCATCGTGCTGAACGACATCGGCTTCGAAGGATCGATCTGATTGAGTGAAACGGCCACTTCGCCATTGAGCGAATGCGCCACGACGGAGCCTGAAACGTTCTTTAAGATCACTTTGCCGTTAAGATTATCCGCATCGATCTCGCCCGAAACCTGCTCGACTTCAATGTCGCCGTCGTTCATGCACTTCAACTGCAGATTGGATCGGCGCGGCACCGTGATGACAACGTCCGACGGCTGGTTGAAGGACGACGTCTTGATATTCACGACGTTGTTTTCTTCGGTGATATCGAGTCCGGCATTGCCAGGCAACTGAAGTCGCTTCATGCCGCGTGCTGCAGGAGGCACTCCTTCATGTCTTTCGCTTTCACCAGAACGCGAGTGCGATTCGACCAGCACGTCTCTGCGATCGGCGCCGCGCACGATAATTCCGCCCATCATCAAATGTGCGCGAATCTGTGCGGGGCGCGAAGGATCGTCGAGAGGCACAGTAGCCCGTTCCGCTCCATCCTGCGCGATTAATGCCCCCGCGCACGCCAGCATCAATCCAACTCTAAATCCAGCCAATAATGTCTTCATTTACAAAAACTCCTTACTGTTCGCGATGCAGCCGGATGCTTCCGTTCAACGTGTCGAAGGAGAGCTCCGGGCCGCCTTTACCGGCGCGCCCGCCGCTTGCGCGGTTGCTGCGATAGATGTACTTGCCGCCGCGATGCTCGGTTACAGCCGCCGGCACGACGCGCGCATCGACGTCGAAATCGCTGAAAATTTCGCCGTTGAATGTCTTGAAGAGCAGATCGGCCGAAAGATCATGCGGGAAATATGCATCGAGCGACCCGTTCACGGTCTTGAACCGGCATGATCCGGCGGGATTCTTCGCGAAGTGAATCGTAATCGGACCGTTCACCGTGTGGGCATCGCCCGATCCGGAGATATTCGTCATTCGGATCGGACCGTTCACGTTGCCGGCATCGAAATCGCCCGTTCCATCGAGCGTCAGCTCGCCGCCGTTCACGGTCGAAACGACCGTTCGCGCTGTATGTGGAGCTTCGATGTCGAGATCGAAGCGCACTTCGTAAAAGCGCCGGTGATCGCTCGTGCAGCGCCGGTCGCCATTGCAGCGCCATGGCGCATCGTAGTACACGTCAACGGAGCCCGGCTTGCCTTCGATTGTGAGCTTCACTTCACGCGATGCCTCGAGATCGCTCGGGGTTTCCGCGCGGACTGTTTTGTGCGCCGTAATGCGAACGTTAGGGCCGTTCGTGGCTTTTACATGCACATAGCCGGAAACGTTATCCACGACGAGGCGCATCGGCTCGCCGGTAAGCGGCACTGTTTTTTCGATCGTCTGCTGCTCACGGACGGGCCAGTTCTCGTCATGCGAGCCCGCCATGCACACTCCTATTGCGCCCCACGCCAGCAGCACGAGGCCGATTATCCGTTTCATGCCTTCCTCCTGATTTCAGCCTTTGAGTTTTTCGAGACCCCAGCGCGCCCGCTGCTGCACGGCTGCATTCACATCCGGCTGCTTGCTGAGTTTGCGGAATTCATCGACTGCCCCACGATCGCGCATATGTACCAGCGCATCGATCAACGCAATCTGCACGAGCGGAGATTTCTGCATGACGAGCGAATCGATCATCGCCTTGCGGGCACTGTCGTCTTCAGAAAATTTTTCGAGCGCGTCGAGTGCCGACAACCGCACATTCGTGTTGGCGTCGTGATTCAACGTATTCACGAGCGCGGCGAGTAACTGCGGATCGAGCTTTTCGACGCGGGTGGACCAGGAGACGCCCTCGAGGCGCGAGGTGGGCGAGTCCTTATCAAGCATGGTCAACGCCACTGTGCGCCGCAGGTCTTGCACCTGCGAATGCAGCTCGGCTACATCGTTGGTCGTGACCGGGTTCGGAGCTTTTTCCCGCCCGAAATATAGTCCGGCGCAGAAGATGGCCAGGGCAACTGCGGCCTGACGAACGAGCCCAGACAGGCCTGGCTTCCACCAGGCGAATCCGCCGGTTGAAACGCGCGCACGGCCGCTCTCGACATCGTGCAGCTTTTGATAGAAACGCGCCCGCACATTTGCGCCCGGTTCCTCCTGCGGCAACCGGCCCAGATCCTGCCAGGTGACCTGCAACTCGGCCAGCTCGATCCGCAGCCCGGCATCCTTCTCGACCTCAGCTTCAAACGTCTGCTTTTCTGCGGCGCTCAACTGGCCCGCCAGATAAGCCGGAATCAGATGACGGAGTTCGTCAGACATCGTACAGCCTTTCTCCGCGCAACTCGCAGAATTTTTCCCGGAGTTCCTTCAGCGCGCGGTATGCACGCACCTTCACCGTGCCGGCTTCGCACTTCAGGATGGATGCGATGTCCTGATAGCGCAGATTGTGAAACCGGCTGAGCACCAGCACTTCGCGCTTGTCTTCGGGCAAATGCGCGAGCGCCTCTTCCAGAAAATCGCGGTCCTGCTTGCTTGCAAAAGCCTCGTCCGGGACCGGCTCTGTACTCTTTACCTCGGCCATTTCGATACCCAGTACTTCGGAGCGGCCTTTGCGCAGCGCGTCATAGCAGGCGTTGCGCGCCATGCGGTAAAGCCAGACCGCAAACGCCTGGGCCGGGTCGTAGCTTGCCGCATACTTGAGAACACGAAAGAAAACCTCCTGCACCAGGTCTTCGCTGAGCGCCCGGTCGCGCGAGAGCTGCAGCAGATAGCGAAACAGCGGGACGTGGTAGCGTTCAAAAAGGAGGGCAAGATGCGCGGTCTCGCCCGCCTGGACCTGCCGCATCACTGAGCTATCGGATTCGCTATTCACTCACCCTCATAGGTGCATACTGACGACCGGGTGAAAAGTTACAAATATCCCCAACTTTTGAGACGCCCTGCTCCTCAGTATGCATCCGGTATCTCGATTACAATTTAGAGGTCATGAAGCGGGAAATCTCGCGCGTCGTGCTGTTCGCTCTGTACGCGAGCCTCCTCGCGCCGCTGCTTGCTGCTACGGCGGAGGAACAAGCCGTTATAGCCCCGATACAGGCCATGTTCGAGGGTATGACAAAGCGCAATGCGGCTGCTATCAAGCAACCCCTGCTACCCGGCGGCACGATGGTCCTTATGCGCGACGGCAAGCCCGTTCAAATGACGTTTGAAGCCTTCGCCGAACGAGTTGCCAAACCCGGCACGACTCACATTGAGGAGCGCATTTACGATCCGCTGGTGCGCATCGATCACGACCTTGCGGTGATTTGGGCGCCGTTCGACTTTCTGGTCGATGGGAAAGTGGATCACTGCGGAACGGATCTGTTTACGCTCGTGCAGCGAGGCGGAAAATGGCTGATCGCCAGCATCGCCGATACGGCTACCAGGACCTGCGCGGACCACTCTTCGCGTGATCGGTGATCCAGGCGGGAGTGAAGCGCGCAAAGGTGATGCGTTCGGCTGCATTTGCCTTTCCCCGGCTCGTACAGGACACCCATGGCGCCGTCGCGCAATCGCCGCATCAACTCCCTTCTTCTACGTCACTCGGAACGCAGCGCATCGGGCATGGGACAAAAGAAACACCGCCCGGAAGCAACACGCCCCTAAGCCACGCAGGAGCTGCTGAAATTAAAGAAGAAACTCGCGCCGGATAAGTGGCGACAACTCAACGTGCTGCCTTCCACCCCAGCGCGCAAACCGTCTCGAAGTAGGGCGGCGCTGATTCGCGATCCACTACGACCGTCTGCACGCCCGTAAATCCGGCTTCGCTCAAAAAGGCGCGCAATTCAACTTCAGTGAACCCTAACCACAGATCCGCATACAACTCTCGCGCCTGCTCGAATGTGTGCTGCCTCAGATCTAAGACCGCAACGCGGCCGCCCGGTTTTAAAATGCGCCAGGCCTCCGCAACGGCACGCTCCGGATGCTGCGCATGATGCAGCGACTGGCTAAAGAACGCGAGATCGACTTCACCATCCGCGAGCGGGAGCGCCTCCATATCGCCCAAGCGAAATTCGAGATTGGCGAGCCCATGGTCCCGGGCAAGTTTTGAGCCGAATTCGACCATTTTCTGCGCATTATCGACTGCGATGACACGCTCGGCGGATTGCGCAAGCAGTTGTGAGAATGTGCCCTCGCCTGCGCCCAGATCGGCCACCACCACCGGAGGCATCAAGCGCAGCAACATTTCGGCAAGGGCTTTCCAGGAGCGCCCGGGAAGATATTGCCGTCCGAACTTGCCGGCCAGCGAATCGAAATAGGCCCGCATCTTGTCCTGCCGCTTAGCCAGGACCAATGCGAGTGCCGCATCGTCGGCCTTGATTTCCGGGACTTCCGCCGCCGCAGAGTGAAGCAGTTCGAGCAGGCGCGCGCGTGTCTCTTCTTCTGCCACCGACGGCGGCTTCATGCTGTAAAAGGTGTTTTTGCCGGTGCGCCGGTACTCGACCAGGGCGGCCTGCTTTAACTGCGCCAAGTGCGTCGAAATCTGGCTCTGCCCGCGCGTGAGGATCTCCTGCAGCTCCGCCACAGAGAGCTCGTCGCGTTCGAGGAGCAGCAGAATCCGAACCCGGACGGGATCTCCCAACAGACGCAAGGCGGCAAGTAAGCCAGACACTTAGATCAACATATCAAGATTTCTTGATATAATCTTTCCGAGGTTACGAATGAGTACTGCAACTCTGAATCGAACTGCAACGGATTATAAAGTCGCGGACTTAAAACTGGCCGATTGGGGCCGCAAGGAAATTTCCATTGCCGAGCACGAGATGCCCGGCCTGATGGCGATTCGTAAGAAATATTCGGCGGAGAAGCCGCTGGCGGGGGTTCGCGTCACCGGATCGCTGCACATGACGATTCAGACAGCGGTACTGATCGAGACATTGGTCGAACTGGGCGCCGATGTGCGCTGGGCGAGTTGCAATATCTTTTCGACGCAGGATCATGCCGCAGCTGCCATTGCTGTGGCGGGCGTCCCGGTCTTTGCCTGGAAGGGCGAGACGCTCGAAGAATACTGGTGGTGCACGTACCAGGCGCTCAGCCATCCGGAGGGGACAGGGCCGCAGCTTGTGGTAGATGATGGCGGCGATGTCACGCTGCTCATTCACAAAGGCTATGAACTCGAAGAAGGCAGCGACTGGGTCAATACGCCGTCGGAGAGCCAGGAAGAAAAGGTCATTAAGGATCTGCTGAAGCGCATTTACGCCGAAGACAAGCAACGCTGGCATAAGCTCGCGAAAGAGTGGCGCGGCGTTTCGGAAGAGACCACGACGGGCGTTCACCGGCTTTACAAGATGCAGGAGCAGGGCAAACTGCTTGTACCGGCGATCAATGTGAACGATTCGGTTACCAAATCGAAGTTCGATAACCTTTACGGCTGCCGCGAATCGCTCGCCGACGGCATCAAGCGGGCGACAGACGTCATGATGGCGGGCAAGGTCGCTGTGATCTGCGGCTATGGAGACGTCGGCAAAGGTTCGGCGCATTCGCTGCGTGCCATAGGGGCGCGCGTGATCGTTACAGAGGTCGATCCCATCAATGCGCTGCAGGCTGCTATGGAGGGTTTCGAGGTTACAACCGTCGAGGACACGCTCGGTCGCGGCGATATCTACGTCACTTGCACCGGCAACGTCGATATCCTTACGCTCGAACATATGCGGTACATGAAGGACCAGGCGATTGTCTGCAATATCGGCCACTTCGACAACGAGATTCAGGTTGACCGGCTGAACAGCGCGCAGGGTGTGGAGCGCACGAACATCAAGCCGCAAGTCGATCAATACACGTTTGCGGACGGACACAGCATTTTCCTGCTGGCGGAGGGACGGCTGGTGAATCTTGGGTGCGCGACGGGACACCCCAGCTTTGTCATGAGCAACAGCTTCTCCAATCAGACGCTGGCGCAGATCGATCTCTGGAAGAACCGCGATACCTACGAAATCGGCGTTTACACGCTGCCGAAAAAGCTGGACGAAGAAGTAGCCCGTTTACATCTGGAGAAGATCGGGGTCAAGCTGACTACATTGAGCAAAAAACAGGCCGATTATCTAGGGGTGGCTGTCGAAGGTCCGTACAAGCCGGATCATTATCGCTATTGAGTAGCTTTCGCGCGGGAGGGACTGGCCAGTCCCTCTACCAGAATTTCGGATAAGCGCGCGATCAACAACTGGCCTGGATTTTCCGGCGTCCAATCGGGCTCGGGCATGCCGTCCACGGTAACCGCTATGGCGATCGGGCCGTTTTTGCTGTAGATAATGCCAACATCGGCGCGTAGCGCATCGAGCGCGCCCGTCTTGTTGGCGATATCGACATCCTTCATGTCGCGTCCGATGCCGTCATGGTCGCGCTGGCGCTTCAAGATCGCGAGCATTTGTTCGGACGCGCTTTTGCTCACGAGCTCGCCGCGATAGATCTTCTCGATCAGGAACAACATTTCGGCGGGGCTGCTGCGTCCGATACCCCATTTCTTGTTTTCCGGCCTGGCGCCTTCCCTGGTGATGCCGGTCGGAACCGGTTTCAGATCATTGCGGTCGCCCAAAATCTTTCGCATCACGCGCGTTTGCTTGAGGCCGAGCTGTTGCATGCGCGTGTTCACGGCATCACCGCCGATACGGTTCAGGATGAGATTCGTGGCGGTATTGTCGCTCAGCACGATCATGAGATCGATCATGTCGCGGATGGGCAGCGCGTCACCATCCGAGAGATCCTGCAGAATGCCGCTGCCTGACACCTTTTCGCCGGCGGCCAGCTTCAGCTTCTCACCGAGATCGAGTTTGCCTTCGGCGGCTTCGGCGAAGCACTCGATCATGATGGCGAGCTTGATGGTGCTGGCAGTGCGCACCGGTTCATCGGCGCGCAAGCTATAGGTTTGGCCGGTCTCCAGATTTTTTGCAGCGAGGCTGACGTTGCCGTGGAAACCGGCGATTTTGGCCTGAATCGCATCGTCCAGATTGTTCGCGCCGTTTACACAAAAGCAGAGACCGAGAAGAAGTGCTGTGTAGCGGGATATCATTCGAGGCTATTCTACTTGCTCAGGCACGGATGACCGGCCCAAACGAAGCGCAGGGGCCAGTCGGCGCAGCGCGTGATGCCGATGCGAGGCGTGACGCCGATCTTAAATTCCGGTCTCTCCCGAAACTCGCGAATCGTCAGATCGCCGCGATCGAGCCGGCGGCCATATTGCTTACGAGTGATTGCCAGCGCCTCGGTCAGCTTCCCCGGCCCGTTCGCAAGCCCACGAGACGGTCCATGCCAGTTGCGTCGCTCATACATCTTTCGCATGCCGGTAAGGGGCGCGAGGGCGCGGATCAGCACGCAACCCGGCTCGCCCTTCTTATCCGCGACGACATTGAGACATTCGTGCATTCCATAGATGAAATACACGTAGGCGCGGCCCGGCGGACCAAACAGCACGCGGGTGCGCTCGGTCAGACCGCGCGAAGCATGCGCAGCGAGATCTTCAAGGCCAAGATACGCCTCGGTTTCGACAATCATGCCCGCGGTCGCGCCATGTGTCAGCACGCAGCCGAGGAGCGCGGGTGCAAGCTCGGCCGCGGGGCGTGCAAAAGACGAAAGGCGGAGAGCGCAGGTCAAGCGCCGCAGAGCCGCCGGCGTATACAGGTCTTCCCCCTTGTGCAGTTCGTGCAGCAACAAATTAGGGTACGCTAGAACATTGAAAAGGCCATCATGCGACTCTTCACCGCTATAAGTCTGCCGCAAGAGATACTGCTCCGGCTGGACCGCCTGATGGCTGCCCTCCGACCGGAAGCTTTGATCAAATGGAGCCCTCTAGACAATCTGCATATTACGACTAAGTTCATTGGCGAATGGCCCGAGGCCAGGATGGACGAGCTGCACGAGTTGCTGGCGGAAGCTGCTCCGCGCATTCCGTTCACGGTCGAAATCGGCGGGCTCGGCTGGTTTCCGAATGAGCGCGCGCCGCGCGTGTTGTGGGCAGGCGTCGCCGGCGGCGGACCGTTGGCAGCACTCGCCAGGGAAACGGATGAACGGCTCACAGGGCTCGGCATTCAACATGACGAACGGGAATTTTCTCCACACCTGACGCTGGCGCGCATCAAGAATCCGGTTCCCCTGCGCGGCTTGCGGGAGAAGGTTCAACACCTGCAGCCGGCTCATATCGGCAAATTCGAAGTTTCCGGTTTTGCGCTCTTCCGCAGCGATCCCGGCTCGAACGCGAGCATTTACCGCAAGCTTCGTGAATTCAAATTCGAGGCAAGTCTCGCGGCCTCCAGCGCGCACCGGTGAGCAGCCCTTACCTTCTTTCGCGTGCGGTTCTTACTGTCCTTGCCTATTTCATAGGCGGACTACCGTTCGGCTACTGGTTTGTGCGTCTGCGCCTGGGTAAAGACATCCGCACGATGGGCAGCGGAAATATCGGCGCAACCAACGTGCATCGTACTGCCGGAAGCAAAGCAGGCGTTATCGTTCTGTTGCTCGACATTTTCAAAGGTCTGCTCGCCGTATGGATCGCGTCGGTTTCGACACATGGCGACACGATAACGGTTGCACTTGCAGCGGCGGCGGTTACGCTGGGGCATTGCTATCCAGCATTTCTTAGATTTAAAGGCGGCAAAGCAGTGGCCTGCTTTATCGGCGCTTTCGGATTCATTGCACCGCTGGCGCTGGTAGCAGCGGCCGCCATATTTCTGGTTGCGGTCTGGATGAGCCGGTATATTTCGCTCGGCTCAATCCTGGGCGCGGCGGTATTTCCGGTTCTGTTTTATGCGATTTACCATCCGGCTCTGCCAATCCTGGCTGCTTCCATTTTTTCAGCGGTCCTGATCATTTACCGCCATCGCGCCAACATCGTGCGCCTGCGTGCCGGTACTGAAAACGTATTCTCGCTGCGGAAGAAAGCAGCTTGAAGCGCCTGGCGATCCTGGGTGCCGGAAGCTGGGGAACGGCTCTGGCGATTGCGTTAGCACCTCGCTTCCAGACAATTCGCCTGTGGACGCGAGATTCCAGCCGGGCCGCTGAAATCTCGGCAACGCGTGAGAATGCGCGCTACTTACCGGGGTTCCGTCTGCCGCCACAGATAGCCGTTTCGGCGGACGGCGAATCCGTGGTGGCGAACGCAGAGGTGCTGTTGGCGGTTGTTCCCTCGGCGCATCTGCGTGCGGTGCTTGCATCGGTCGGGCGGCATGTACGGCGAGACGCCTACCTGGTAAGCGCAACCAAGGGTATGGAAGAGGAGCGCCTCTGCCGCATGTCGGAAGTTGCGGCTGAGGTTTTACGCGGGCGAATCGCAAAGCCCACGGCAGTCGTATCCGGTCCGACGTTTGCCAAAGAGATCGCTGCAGGAGAACCGGCAGCGGTGGTGATCGCCTGCGAAGCGCTCAACATCGCGGAAGAAATCCAGCAGGCGTTCTCGACCGCGACGCTGCGCTTTTACGCGAGCACCGATGTTACTGGAGTCGAGTTGGGGGCGGCGCTCAAAAACGTAATCGCTATCGGTGCGGGTATTTGCCACGGGCTCGGTTTGGGCAGCAATAGCGTGGCGGCGCTTGTGACACGCGGGCTTGCAGAAATCACGAGACTGGCAACCGCTTTAGGCGCAAGACCCCGTACGTTGAGCGGACTGGCCGGTCTCGGCGATCTGGTTTTGACGGCAACGGGCGATTTGTCGCGTAATCGTTTTGTGGGTATTCAACTCGGCCAAGGACGCCCGCTGGACGAAATTCTGGCGGGAATGACCATGATCGCTGAGGGGGTCGGAACGTGTCGCGCGGCATACCGGCTCGGCGCACGCCACGCGATTGACCTGCCGATTATCAACGAGATGTATGAAATTCTTTATCGGGCAAAAGATCCGCGGCTGGCGATTCGGGAACTGATGGAGCGCCCTCTCACAAGCGAATAACGGCCCTCTGGACGTTGATTATGGACGCCGGCGTCCGGTCAGGTTTTCCGTGACCTTGCTAAAGCCGGCAGGCACTTCAAAAAGCGAGGCGTCGACCGAATTCGAATTGTAGCCGGTGACTTCGGTTTTCATCTCGAGCAGCGAGCCGCTCGATTGGCCGGAGTTCGAACCGGAGGCGGATGAATCCGGCGCGCCCGCATCATTCTGTTTCTTGTGACGGCCGAAGCGGCTACCGAGCGCACTTCCAAGCGCACCTCCGATTGACGTGGGCGGAGCCTCCGAATGCTGATTCTCTTGCGCGGGCTCGGCCTGATTAGCCGATGAATCAGGCGATCCCTCGACGGCAGCGCCCATTTTGACCAGGGTCAGGAGCGGCATGCCATCGAGCTTCGCACCTTGTTTATACAATTCGGCCATACCCTTCGCCAGATCGGGACGGTTAATCAGCGGGTTTTCGCCCGGAACCCAGCCGAGAGCGTCGGCCATGCGCTTATGGAAATCGCGCACTTCGCTATAGCCGGCGACGCCAGGCGCAATCCACGAATCGTTCACGACATTCATGCCGCCCCGCGTACCGCTTTTCGCATCGCTGCCGGCCGCGGTCAGCGTCATGACCATCTCGTGCGTGTTTTGGCCGTTAATGGTTTTCGTCTGCCCGGTATCCTTTACGTTCACATCGAACGACAAGTTGGCCTGATTGCCGTCGCGCGAGTGCATCTTTTCCGAAGCCTCCGCCATCTGCTGTTTCAATTGCTCGAACGTCATGACCGAATACGTCTTTTCGGCGTTGTGAATGGTTGTGATGGTCTGTTGATCCAGGTCGATGATGGTAGCCTGATCGGCGCCCTTGCGGATCAGCCGGTTGCCCTTTATTGACGTGGTGCTCTGCATCGGCTCTGTCAGCTTGCGGCCGCTTTTCGAAAATGCGCCGGCGAAATGCATCATCTGCAGCAACGCGCCACCGGTGATTTGAGATGTCTGGTCGTAGCTGAAATCCGCGAATAACGGCGCAGCGCTCAGCGCAACGATTAGAGCGGTTCGGAGAGTACGGGCTTGAGTCATGCGTATCCTTGCCTATTATTCCTTGCAATTCCCAAGCCATTTTACGCTCGGATGAGCCCGCGCGTTTCAGCGAGGCGAAGACTCAAGCCTGATGAGCCCGCGCGTTTTCAGCGAGGCGAAGACTCAAGCCTGGATGAGCCCGCGCGTTTCAGCGAGACGAAGCCTCAAGCCTGGATGAGCCCGCGCGTTTTCAGCGAGGCGAAGACTCAGAATGCTACGCTCGAATTTATCCGCAGATGAGCAGTTCGATCACCATTACTTTGCCTGACGGAAGCGAGCAGTCGGTTGCGGCGGGCACATGCCCTCTCGACATTGCAAAATCGATCAGTCCGCGCCTTGCGGCCGATGCAATCGTGGCGCGAGTGGATGGAAATTTGTTCGATTTGGCGCGACCACTCGAAGGCGATGCCAAAGTCGAGATCCTGACTCCTAAGAGTCCCGAGGCATTGCAGGTTTACCGGCATTCGACGGCACATCTGCTGGCGGCGGCCGTGCTGGAACTGTTTCCCGAAACACAGCTCGGCATTGGACCGCCGACCGATACCGGTTTCTATTACGACTTTCAGCGGAACGCGAAATTCACGCCCGAAGATCTCGAACGCATTGAAGCAAAAATGCGGGAAATTCAGGCCCGCAATCTGCCTTTCGATCGCAAGCTGACGGAGAAGGCTGCCGGTCTCGAAAAATATCGCGACGACTGGATGAAGCGCGAGCTGATCGAGGAACGCGCCGGAGACGTTTTTTCCGAATACACCCTCGGACCGGATTTCATCGACTTTTGCCGCGGCCCGCACGTCCCCTCAACCGAAAAGCTGAAGGCGTTTAAGCTGCTTTCCATTGCGGGCGCGTACTGGAAGGGCGACGAACACAGGCCGCAACTTCAGCGCATCTACGGCACGGCCTTCTTCACTCAAAAAGAGCTGGATGAATACCTGAACCGGCTGGAAGAAGCGAAGAAACGCGACCACCGCAAATTAGGCCAGGAACTTGACCTGTTCAGCATACAGGAGCTCGCCGGGCCCGGGCTGATTTTCTTTCATCCTAAGGGTGGCGCGATCCGTAAGGTCATCGAAGACTGGATGCGCGATCAGTATTTAAAACGCGGCTACTCGCTGGTATACACACCGCATGTCGCGCGCTACGATCTCTGGAAGACATCAGGGCACGCCGGCTACTATTCCGAGAACATGTTTACCCGGATGGAGCTGGAAGACGCGGAATATCAGTTGAAGCCGATGAACTGCCCGTTCCATATCCTGATTTATCGCGATCGCCTGCGCAGTTACCGGGACCTGCCGGTACGTCTCGGCGAACTCGGAACGGTGTACCGCTACGAGCGGTCCGGTGTCGTGCACGGATTGCTTCGCGTGCGCGGTTTTACTCAAGACGATGCGCATATTTTTTGCACGCCGGAGCAGATTGAAGATGAAGTAGTCTCCTGCCTGCAGTTCGCGATCGATACGCTTGACACCTACGGATTCAGCAGCTACGAAGCCGAGCTTTCCACCTGGGATAACGGCGCGAGCGGCAAATACGACGGTACGCCCGAGCAATGGCAGCTCGGCGAAAACGCGCTCAAACGCGCTGTCGAACGCGCCGGCATGAAAGTCAAAGTCACCCCCGATGAGGCGGCTTTCTACGGCCCTAAGATTGATGTGAAGCTGGTGGATGCGATCGGCCGGCTCTGGCAGCTTTCGACCGTGCAGTTCGACTTCACGCTGCCGCGGCGTTTCGGCCTCGAATACATCGGGGAAGACGGCAAGGCGCACCAGCCGCTGATGGTGCATCGCGCTCTTTATGGTTCGATTGAGCGATTCTTCGGCATTTTGATCGAACATTACGCCGGAGCGTTTCCGGTATGGCTGGCGCCCGTGCAGGCGATCGTTCTGCCGATCACCGACAAGCAAACCGAATACGGTCGCCAAATTCAGAAGCGACTTGTCGATGCCGGCTTTCGAGCCGAACTTGACGACCGCAGCGAAAAAGTAAACCTGAAAATCCGCGAAGCGCAATTGCAGAAGATTCCGTTCATGCTGGTGGTGGGGGCGCGTGAAGCGGAGAACGGACAGGTTTCGGTGCGTAACCGCAAAGCGGGCGATCAGGGTGCGGTGTCGGTCGAGCAGTTTATTGAGCAGTTGCAGAAGAGCGCGGAAACGAAAAGCCTGGCAGAGTAGGTTTACTCCGGCTCGAGCGCTACACGGTCGCGTACGCGAATCCGGCCGCCTTTGACGAGCTCAAAGCGTCCGTCGCGCCAGCTCATGTTCCGGCTCAGATAGCTCGCCACCCATACTGCGAAACCGAGCAGATCACGCAAGGGATAGAGCCACGGTTTCATGAGGCATTCACGGTCCCGCGTGACACCCCAGCCGATCGCGTAATTCTCAATCAGCCGGTTCGCGACGGTAACTGCAAACAGCAGAAATCCGAGTACCGGGCGATGCGCGAGCAAGCCGCCCAGCAGTGCAGCCAATCCGTACGGCACGGCAAAGACGAAAACGGTTCCGAAATGGCCTTTGGGCCGCGAATGCTTCGTCCCGGTGGCCCAGCGCACCTGGCGCCGCCACATCCTTGTAAACGTCATAGGCGGAACAATGTGCGAAATGATGTGCTGCGACAGAATCACGGTTTTGCCCTGCGCGGCCACCAGATTGCCGATTACGAAATCGTTCGAGAAATAGTCGCCGAGCGCTTCGTAACCGCCGATTTCACGAAGCGCGTCCCGCCGGACCGCGATCGTAGGCCCCAAGCCGAACTTCATGCCTTCGAGCAGATTGGCGGCAAGCACGCCGGCGGACATTTCGACACTCATGCCCACGGCATCCAAAGCGGACCAAAAGCCGCCCAGGTTCTTGCCGCGATAAAGACAGGTCAACATGCCGTTCTGGGGGCTGCACAACGGTGGGACGACCGAGGAAAGATAGTCTCGATCGACTTGGACATCGCTGTCGCTGGTGACAAGAATGTCGTATTGCGCGGTTTCCGCCATTCGCGAAAACGAATAAGCGGGCGGGTTCGGCCAGGCGGGCTCACCCGTGATCAGAATGCGCGAATGAACACTCGCATAACGCTCGCAGACCTGCTTCACGATGGGCAATGCGGCATCGTCGGCGTGATCGATGGCAAAGATAATTTCAAAAACGCCCGCGTAGTCCTGCTCGAAAAAGCTTGCCAGGTTGCACTCGAGCTGGGGCTCGTTCCCGTGCAACGGTTTCAGCAGCGAAACCGGCGGCCATTGCTCGGGCGGATTGAATTTCTCTTTGCGGAACTTGATCAGACCAAGCAGCGCAAGCACCAGATATACAGCACTCGAGAGCGTGCCGATTACGCCGGCGATCAGCAACAGCACACCGAGCGAAATCATGCTGCCTTCCCCCCGATTTGCCGCATGATGGGCGCAAGGGAGTTGACGGAAAAATCGGTTATCGTAAGCTGTGCCGCGGAGCAGCCCTCGCGGCTATAACAGACGCATGGCATACCGGCTGCGTGCGCTGCCTCTACGCCGGCAGAAGAATCCTCGACAACCAGGGTTTCAACAGGTTGCGTGCGAAGCGCTGCAGCGGCGGCAAGGAAAAGCGCCGGATCCGGTTTGCCTGCGGGAATTTCGGTAGACGTGATCACTGCTTCAAAGCTCTTTTCAATTCCGAAACGCGCCAGCGTATCGAGCGCGCGACTGCGCGAAGCCGATGTTGCAACTGCCAGCGGAATGGCCAGCCGGCATAATTCCTCGATCCATTCGACTACACCAGCCACGGGCTGAAGCTGCCGTGCATATTCGTAATACAGCTGATCTTTCCTTTGACCGAGCGCGGCCGCGTTGCCGTCCGGCAGCAACGTTTTCAAAATTTCCACGCGCGTCTTTCCCTCTCGGATTACGGCTGCAAGCTCCGCATCGGAAACATTGCTTCGTCTCTCCCGAAGAAGGGCACGCCAAGCTTTCTCATGAATTGGATGGCTGTCGGCGATGACTCCGTCGAGGTCGAAAATAATGCCGCGGATATCGCTTCCCAAGCTTTCTTTTTATTGTCGCATCGCTTCGTCGGAGTAGATGACTTGCGATCCGCCGGACGACAACGCTACCGGCATCTCGCGCAACTCGCTCAAAGCTTCGCGCACACAGCTTTGTAATTCGGGCTTGCAATAAAGGAGAAGAAATCCGCCGGTTCCCGCGCCCAGCAGTTTTCCGCCGGAAGCACCGGCCGCCAAAGCGCGCTCGTACACGTCATCTACGTCCGCCGAACTCACACCTTCGGCCAGCGCCCGCTTGAGCTGCCAGTTTTCGTGAAGCAAAGCGCCGCAATCGTCCAGCTTTCCCGCTTCGAGGGCGCACCGAAAGTGAGCGGCAAGTGTCACCATCGCATTCACGCGCGAAAGCATTGTGCTATTGCTCATGTTTTCCGATTGCTCGGCCAGAATCGATCCTGCAGATCGTTCCTGGCCGACGTAGAAGAGCAACAGATGCCGTTCGAATTCCCGGCGAATGCACGGCTCGATGGCAATCGGTTCCACATCGACAGATTCATCCGGGTGAAAGCGCAGGAAGTTCAAACCGCCGTACGCGGAAGCGTACTGGTCCTGCTTCCCAATCGGCTCGCCGAGGCGTTCGATCTCAACTTCGCAGGCCGCGGCCGCCAACGCCTCAGGCGAACTGGGCTGTCCGCAATGAGCGTTTAAGGCATGCAGCAAGGCAACGGTGAAAGCGCTGCTTGAGCCGAGTCCCGTTCCTGCCGGTACATCGGCGAAACTTGCGATTTCCATGCCCTTGGGGATCTGATGACGTAACAGGCACTCGCGCACGATGGGGTGCTGAATATCTTGCACACGTTCCACGTCTTCCAGGCGCGAATACTTCACTCGGATCTTCGAATGGAAGTATGGATGCAACGCAATGTACATGTATTTATCGATAGTCGTGCTGACTACGCCCCCAGCGGAGCGCCGGTAATACGCGGGAAGGTCGCTTCCGCCGCCGACAAAGCTGATCCGGAAGGGAGCACGAACGAGAATCATCGCACTCGCTTCGCCGCACTAATGTGCGCTTCCAGCATTTGCATGCCGGCCGGGGTTCCCATATCGTAGAACGGCTGGTCCGTAGCCCAGCCGAGCAGTTGACCTCTCTGAATCAACTTTGGGAAAGTCTCTTCCTCGAGCGAGCATTTTCTGTCCTCAGGAACAAGAGATAGCGCCGATTTCCTCAGAGCCAGTACACCTGCGTCAACATATTCACCCGCCGGACGCTGCTTCTGATACTCCAGCACAAGCCCGTTTTCATCGATCGCAAGGTTACTCGGCACGTTTGCCGCGGTATTGCGATAGGCGGCGACCATCGCTTCTACGCCGCTTGCGCGAAAAGCCGCGGCAAATGCGCGATAGTCAATATCGAGCAGGGTATCGCCATTCAGGACCAGGAAATCATCGTCGAGCAACGCGGCAGCATTCTTCAGAGCTCCTCCGGTTCCGAGCGGCGAAGATTCGTGCGAGTAGTGGATTTGCGCACCCCGATAAGTAGAGCCGAAGTGCTCCTCAATTAAGTGACCTAAATAGCTCACCAGCAACAAAAAGCCTGTTATGCCATTTGTCTGAAGTAGTTCGATCTGATACTCCAGGAAGGGACGCCCGAATACGGGCAACAGCGGCTTAGGAATAGTATCGGTGAACGGGCGCATGCGCGTGCCGAGCCCGCCAGCGAGTATAACGGCTTGTATCACGATCGCTTCAGCCGTTAGGATAACTGGCGCTCAGTTAGCGTCCACGAACGGCTACCGCTCTTGTTCAGCGCGCTTCGCCTTTTTTTCTAACGCGAGGGCCTCGCGCTCCTCTTCGTCTCGAATGTTGTTCATGGCGTAATATCCTTCGAGCGTGCCGTGGGAATCGACTGCATCTTCGAGACTACGCGCTGCCTGCTCTTCCTGATGCGGGCTCTCGACCAGATTTTCGGGTTTTTCGTGCTCTTTTGGTTCCGGCATAATAATCGTTGGACTCCGGCGCACGGCAAGTCATTTCAAGGCGCCGGCTGGATGCGGATTTTGCACAGGGAATGTACTCGTCCATCGAACCCGTGTTGGGAGCTGTGACCATCTCGCTACATTGTCGCTGTTATGCGGGGTTGGGATATATTACACGCGTGCCGTCAACTTCAGCCCACTTGGTCAGCAGATGCGGGCGAGAACTGGACGCATTCAGGATTTCGACCACTTCGATCCTACGTGCTACCAATGCGTCGGCAACCAGCGAGCGGTGGCAGCGCCAGGGCACCGCTTCGGCGCACATAATCGCAGTCTGCTTTTCCGACGCGCATCGGATGAGTTCGCCGAGCGCATGAGCAAACTCATCGGTCTGCATGTAATCGGCATAGCCGCGAAACGAATCATTCCTCCAGGCGGTATTGATCGAATCCTTGCGCGGACGACGAAGACCACCCAATAACGGCATATGCAGATAGCCGATATTCTTCGCCGCGAGGGACGCACGTAGAGCGCCAGCTTCGAATTGCGGGTTCTTTCTCGACCTCGGAATGGTACGAATATCAACCAGCAATTGAATCGCGAAAGTTTCGAGTATGGCGAGGAACTCTTCGGCGGTCCTGGTGGAATGGCCAATTGTATAGACAGGCCGCATTAATAGGCTGCCGGTGTCACTGACAGTACATCCTTGGCTTCGATATGTTCAAATTCCATCGGGAAACTCTGTCCGACGTAGTATGCCGGCCACTGATCTTTGTAATGACTCGACGCGACGTGACCGGATTCGCCAGTCGTGAGATTCTGTACCGATCGATCCCAATCTCCGAGATCGGCGACCATGCGCTCGGAAGGTCCGAGCGTGGCCGTGGTTTGCTTAACGGTAGTGCCGGAGCCGCTCATAGCAACCGGGCCGATATCGAAGTAGCGGTCTAGAAGCGGAAGGTTTTTACCGATGGGGTGGGCGAATTTCCATTCGAGCTTGCGGCCCCACCTCCAGTTTGCGACCGGACTCCCTTGTTGTTTGCGCCCTTCCGCCAGCACAGCTGAGAGATTATCGAGCAGCCAGCCGTCCCAATCGTTCTTGGGAACCCAGCCGGAAGGACAACGGCGCAGCAGATCTTCAATCACTTCCGGCCTCGGCAGTATGTCTAACGTATACTCAGGCTGGCGTGCCGGATCGTTGTTCACCCATTGCCGTTTGGCAGGCGGCAGCACGGCTGCGACAAGAGATCGAGCTAGTCGACTACTCACGAGTTCGGTGATCATGGGCGCTGCTTCACTCTTTTCCATTTGCCCGTTCCACTTCTTAAGTACATCGACGGCTTCTTGTATCAATCGATCTTGGCGCGTGCTGTGCGAAGCAGCCGCAACAATACGGCGCGCGAGGAATCTGTCATATCCCGAGTAGACGTCCTTCTGCAAAGCCAGCATGTCCGCCACGCTTAACCTGGATTTCGCACGCAGACGTGAAAAGATCTGCTGGATACGGTAACGATCATGGTAGTTGCCCGGCACGCGATAGGTGAACGCGGGCGGGAACGGGTTCTGATTGGCGCTTGCCACAATGCCGGACGCTGGATTGTACAACGCTGGTAACTGGTCAAAGGGAATATAGCCGTCCCATTCGAAATTACCTGAGGAGCCATCGAGCGGGGCGTCGCCGTCGAAGCCGTGCCGGATAGGCAGTTTGCCGGTAACCTGAAAACCGACGTTGCCGGCACGGTCGGCATACACAAAATTTTGGCCCGGGCCCTGAAAGTCCCGCACAGCGGCCCGAAATTGATCCCAGTTCTGTGCGCGATCGATATCAAAAAACGGCAGAACGAAGCCATCGGCAGCAGTCCAGCGCATGGCGTAGTTCTGCCCACCCGCCTGACTGAAAACGGGACCGTGACGAGTAATCCACGTATCGAAAACAACGGGCTTCTGATCTCTTACTCCGATTACCTGCCGATCGAGTTGAGCTTGCTCAATGGCGCCTTTGAACAAATAACGGCCGCTGCGCGGATCGAGCTTTTCTGCGTAAAGATCCATTACATTGGCCTGTACATTCGTTACGCCCCAGGCGATCTGATCGTTGTGACCGGAGATCACGCAGGGAATGCCGGGCAGAGCAGCGCCTGTAACGTTTAAACCCGGAGCCTTTAAGTGAACCAGGTGCCACGTCGGAGGAATGCCATACGAGAGATGCGGATCGTTCGCGAGCATCGGTTTTCCATCGGCACTGTGCGCACCCGAAACTGCCCAGGCATTCGAGCCAGGGCTCAAGTAGCCAGATTGAACCGCCGGAAACAATACATGTGCTTTGGCCGCATCGGTTGCGTTGGCAAACAGGCGGCCCCTGGAAATTTCGAATTTCGAGCTGTCGGTAAGGTCGCGAAACATGACAAGCCCTACGAGGATGGAGTCGGTAATGGTCCATTCGCGCGGATCGTAAGCATGGCCGGGCAGCGAAAATTCGAGCTGGTAATCACCGCGATGCGCACGGATGAAATAGTTGACGCCGCGTGCATAGGCGACAAGCACGGCGCGATCTTCAGGACGCAGAGTTAACGTTTCTGCTTCGGCAATGGCGCGCATGCGCATACGGCGTGATTCTTCGTCGGCCGCTAGCGCTGCGGCGCCGAAAACCTCGGCGAGGTCGCCCGCGCCGAGGCGGCGCAGAATGTCCATCTGCCACAATCGGTCTTGAGCCGTTACAAACCCTTGTAGAAAGAGCGCATCCTGCCAGGATGATGCTTCGATATGGGGGACGCCGCGGCCATCTCGTTTGATAGTCGCGGCTCCGGCAATGGGAGCCGTTATCCGGCCGGAGGTCTTCGGCAGTGGTCGAATCGCATACCAGTACACAGCAATGGCGACAAGCAGCAATAACAGCGCCGCGCAGATATTTATCACACGCACCAAGCGAGGCAACACCTGCCGATTTTACTCTGCGTTGCCGTTGCGGCCGGGAACAAGCGAGGAAAGCAGGCTGGCATGAGCATTCGCCTTGCTGTTCTGGCGCTAATTCTGGCGACGAACGGCTTTTTTGCCGCTGCCGAGGTTGCGCTCGTTTCAGTGCGCCAGTCGCGAATACGCGAACTGGCGGCGGCCGGTCATGCAGGCGCGCAAGCCGCACTGAACCTGCTGGCGAATCCAGGGCGGCTGCTGTCGGTCACGCAGGTCGGCATCACCCTGGCGAGCCTAGGTGTCGGATGGGCCGGAGAAGATACGCTCTACCGTTTGCTACGGGGCATCATAGAGCCGCTTCAGCTCGATCTCCCAGCGCCGCTGCTGCACGGCGTGGCGTTTGCCGTGGCGTTTCTTGCCATCAGCTTTTGCCACGTTGTCATCGGCGAGGTTGTTCCCAAGAACCTGGCGATTCAGAAAGCCGACCGTCTCGCGGTGATGGTTGCGCCGGCGCTGCTCGTTTTTTACCGGCTTTCGCAGCCTTTTGTTTACGCCATTGAGCGTGCTTCGTCGATCGTGCTACGCGCACTCGGCGTTTCGGGAACCCATGGGCGCGGCGGCCATAGCCCCGAAGAGCTGAAGTACATCATCCAGGCGATTCGGAGTGAAGGACGGCTACAGCAGTTTGAAGAAGATGCAATCCAGCGCCTGATCGGCCTTGCTGCTTACAACGCGCGTGAAATCATGACACCGCGCCATAACATCGTTTCGCTGGCGGTCGATGCCGATTTCGAGACAATCGTCGCGGTCGTTACCGAGCATCAATTTACCCGCTTACCGGTATATGAAAACCGGCCGGAGCACATTATCGGCATTGTCCACTACAAGGACCTGATGCGTGCGTGGCAGGAGCGGTTGCTGGATCACAGCCGCGGTACGTGGCTCCGTCCGTTTCGGCTTCGGAGACTGATACGCAAGCCGCTTGTTGTTCCCGAGACAAAACCGCTGAACCAACTAATTGATGAATTTCGCGCCAACCACACCCGCATGGCTCTGGTGGTGGATGAATTCGGTACGGTGACAGGGCTCGTGACCATGGAAGACGTTCTGCAACAGATCTTTGGGGATGTCAGTGACGAGCACGATGTGCCGGCGCCCGCATATCGCGAGCACGTTCTCGAACTGCGAGGCAGTACCACGATTCGCGATCTGGAAACGCGCTACCACATAACGCTGCCGGCAGAAGCGGGATTTGAGACACTGGCCGGCTTCTTACTTTTCCAATTCGGCTACATTCCGAAAGTCAAGGACTCGATCGATTACAACGGCCACCGCTTTACCATCATGCAAATGGATCGCAACCGCATCGCGACGGTTCTGATCGAAAAGAGCGAAGCGGAACAAGACCGCGAACCCAAATGAAAGTTGCTGCCGTTGAACAGCAGGCGTTTCCGGGACGGCTGGCCTACGGAGCACTCGCTGCAGTGTGTCTGTTCTGGGGCACAACCTATCTGGGCATCCGTATTGCACTCGAAACGCTGCCTCCCCTTTATCTCATCGCAATCCGTTATACGATTTCCGGCAGCATACTGCTTTTGGCTGCGCGCCTTGGCCGATTTCGCTTGCCTTCCGGACCCGAACTGCTGCAGACGGCAGCCTGCGGCGTGATCTGTATCGGCATCGGAAACGGCTGCCTGGCAATTGCAGAGCTACTGATTCCGAGCGGACTGGCCGCGGTCTTTTATACAACCGCCCCATTTTGGATGGTCGGCATGGATGCTCTGCTGCCCCACGGTAAACGGCCATTGCCGATGACCGTGGGTGGCCTTGTGATCGGTGTGGCGGGGGTCATATTTCTGGTGTATCCTGCGGCGCTTCATGAAGGCTTGAGGGGGCACACATTCTCCGGATTTCTGCTGCTCCAGGTGAGCGCGGTGGGATGGACTCTCGGCGCTTTGCTGCAGAAGCGCGTTCGTACCACGGCGCTGCCATTCGTAAGCGGCGCTGTTCAGCAGCTCGCGGCCGGACTCGCCACGTTCATTCCTGCCGCGCTCTTTGAAAAAATGCCGCATGCGGTGTCGTTGCGCTCGGAATTGGCCGTCGCATATCTCGTTGTATTTGGTTCTCTCGTCGGCTTCTCCGCCTTTATCTATTCGATGACGCACCTGCCCGTCGCGATCGTCTCGATCTACACCTTTGTCAATCCGGTCGTCGCCATTCTGCTCGGCTGGTTATTCTTCCGTGAGCCGTTCGGCACACGCGAGTTGGCGGCCATGCTGATAATTTTCGGTGGAATAGCGGTGGTCCGATGGAGCGAAGCGGTGCTGGTCAGAACTGATACTCAGGCGGCTTGATTCCTTTGGCGCGCAAATACATTTCGGCCGAAGCGCGGTGATGCGTACAATGATCGAGCATGCCGATCAGAAGGTCGAGCCCGGTCATCTCGCCGTCATCGCTCTTATATGTTTTCGAAAGCTGCTCGGGCGCCAATTTCTCAACTGTGCCGATCGCGTGATCGTATTGCGCTTTCACAAACGCAACAACCGCTTCCTTGTTGTCGGGAGAAGGTTTTGTCTGCTTGGACTTTTCTCCCTGGAAATAGGAAAGAAAATAATCAAGATCCGACGAGAGATGAACAAGCTGTGCGCCAAAGCTCATTTGTGCCGGCGTGAGTTTATAGCTGTAATCGGCAGCCGGCATCGCCTCGGCGACTTTAAGTGTGAAATCGCGCGATGTCTTCAAGTGTTTCAGGATAGTCGGCTTGACGTCGTTCTGCTGGGCAAAAGCGGGCGCAAAAACGCTTACCGCTATTAGCGAAAGAGAAAGAAACAGCCTGTTCATGTAGAACCCCCGCTCAAGTCTACCCTAGTTCAGCGGTCGATCATCGACATCATGTGCTTGCCGTAGCGTGGGCCGGAAACTGTCTCCGGGGCTAGCGACTCATCGAGGTGAGCCATTTCGGAACCTGACACTCGAAGTGTTGCGGCCGCGATATTTTGTTCCAAGTAGCTTCTCCGCTTGGTGCCGGGGATAGGAACGATATCGTCTCCCTTCTGCAGGAGCCAGGCTAGGGAAATCTGCGCCGGAGTCGCGTGCTTCTGCTCCGCGATTTGGCGGACGACGGCGGCGGCCCGCATATTGGCATCGTAATTGGTGCCCTGAAAACGCGGGTCCTTGCGCCGGTAATCGTTTTCCGGATAGTCTTCGGCACGCTGCACGCTTCCCGTCAGGAAACCACGGCCAAGCGGGCTAAAGGCGACCAGGCCGATTCCGAGTTGGCGCAAAAGCGGAATGATCTGGGGTTCAAGGTTTCGTTCCCACAACGAATATTCGCTCTGCAATGCGCTTACCGGATGGGTTTTGTGCGCCCGCTGTATCGTCTGTGCGCCGGCTTCGGAGAGCCCAAAGTACCGCACCTTGCCAGCGCGCACTAAATCGCCAACCGTGCCAGCTACGTCTTCAATCGGAACAGCCGGATCGACGCGGTGCTGATACAGCAGATCGATATAGTCCGTCTGGAGCCGGCGAAGGGATGCGTCCACCACTTCGCGGATATGCTCGGGACGACTGTCCGTTCCCGTAAGTTTGCCGTTTTCGATGCGGAAGCCGAACTTGGTCGCGATGATGGCCTGGCTGCGGCGACCCTTGAGCGCGCGTCCGACGAGCTGTTCGTTCATGTACGGCCCATAAACTTCGGCAGTATCGAAAAAATTCAGGCCGAGCTCGAGTGCGCGCTGAACCGTAGCAATTGATTCGGCATCATCCGGAACACCGTAAGCCTGGCTCATCCCCATGCAGCCCAGTCCTATCGCTGAGACTTCCAGACCCTGAGTTCCAACTTTTCGTTTTGCAAGCATACGCTACTTGTTCCTATCTTTTACCGCCGAGCACAACGCTGGTTGCAGCAGGGCGATTGAAAATTTCCGGTTTCAGCGAGACATTGTTCTTGATTTCCGATATTTCAATCTTCAGCGATTTCGCTCCCGGTTCCGTGGAATCATGGATGATGCGGAACGGTAGTTTTACGCCATCCTGCTCCTGATAGTCGTCGAACTCGGTTGTGTGCTTAAAGTAAGCAGATGTTTCCCCGGTTTCTTCGATGCGCGCCAGGAAATGAGTGGCGCGGTCAAAATAAAACTTGGTGGCGCCGCGATCGTTTGGCGCAATCAGCACATCCATCTCGCGTTCCTCGATTTTCTCCGGTGATCCCGCCGTAACTTCCGGATAAAGCTGTTTCAGTTTGGCATAGCGGAGGGGGTTGGCATCCATCTCGAGCGGCACCTGCTCGCCTTTCGACAATTTTGAAACGCGCTTTTTGGAAGAAAGCACCCAACCGCTACCGCCGTCGTAACCGATCCGCTTTTTTTCATCGATAAGCAGAACCTTATTCGGCTTCCGCCATAGGTACGTGACTTTGTCATGGCCACGATGGGCCCGGATTTCACGTGTCTCCAGGCGTTCGATGGCGGCAAGTCCTCCCACAGCCTGCACGTATGCGTCGATCACAGGATCGGGAGATTGAGCGCCGCGCAAGACGGTACAAGCGACAACGAGGATTGTAAAAGCCGCACAAAGCCTCATCGTTGTTCAAAAAAATCTGCTACGTTCGAGATATCGGCCGGCGTCTTATCGATGGCCCTCATAAAATAGGAGTATCGTCATGACAGTGCTCGAATCTTTGAAAAAACACAGTACCGTGGTGGCCGACACCGGCGACTTTCAGGCTATCCAACGCCTGAAACCTCAGGATGCCACGACGAATCCGTCACTTCTGTTCGCGGCCGCACAGCGCCCCGAATATCATCACCTGGTGGAAGAGGCGATGGAGCACGCCGAGAAGACGGGCGGCGACGAGAAGAAGCAATCGGAAGCTTTCATGGACCGGCTGTTTGTCAGTTTCGGCCGCGAAATTCTGAAAGTCATTCCGGGACGCGTTTCGACCGAAGTGGACGCCTCCCTGAGCTTCGATCGCGAAGGAACACTCGCAAAAGCGCGCCATCTGATCAACCTTTACGAAAAAGACGGCACCAGCCGCGAGCGTGTGCTGATTAAAGTAGCCAGCACGTGGGAAGGAATTCGCGCTGCCGAGCAGTTGGAGAAAGAGGGCATTCACTGCAACCTGACGCTGCTGTTCAGCTTTGCGCAGGCGGTGGCTTGCGCCGAAGCGAAAGTCACGTTGATTTCGCCGTTCGTCGGGCGCATTTACGATTACTACAAGAAAGAAAACGGCGGTAAGGACATTCCGATCGATGACGATCCCGGAGTTGCCAGCGTCACGCGGATTTATAACTACTATAAGAAATATGGCTACAAGACCCAAGTGATGGGGGCCAGTTTCCGCAAAGTGGAACAGATCACTCGGCTCGCCGGCTGCGATCTCTTGACTATCAGCCCCGATCTGCTCGAAAAGATGCAGCAGACGGAAGGCGACGTGCCTGCAGCGCTCACACCCGAAAAAGCGAAGGCGAGCAAAGAAGAGAAGTTGCATCTCGACGAGAAGAGCTTCCGTTGGATGCACAACGAAGACGCGATGGCGACCGACAAATTAGCCGAAGGCATTCGTAAGTTTAATGCCGATGCGCGTAAGCTCGAACAGTACGCGCGCAGCCAGGTACACGAAAAAGTCGGGGCGTAATCTTATTTACCGGAGCAAGCGGCGAGCAAGCCGATTCGCTTGACCGTTTGCCCCCGTAATCCCGCCAATCGTTTCGATAAGCGCTCACCTGTGCCCGGATAGCGCACGTCCGGTGCAATTTCTAGCAGAGGCTCGAGTACAAAACGGCGCCGCAGCATGCGCGGGTGCGGAATTGTCAATTCTGGTGTCGTAAGCCGCGTCTTTCCAAACAAGAGAATATCGATATCAATGAGGCGCGGGCCGCGCGGCACAGAGCCAGTCCACGTACGGCCGAGGCTGCGCTCGATTTGTTGCAGTATGGTAAGCAACTGCAACGGAAAAAACGAGGTCTCGCACTCGATCGCCATGTTCAAGAACCAGGGCTGATCGTTAACGTCCTGCGGCTCGGTTTCGTAAAGCGAAGAACAGCTCTTTATCGAGATACTTTGCGCCTGCAGCAGTTCCACTACACCCTGCAGATTGCGCTCGCGATCACCCAGATTGGAACCGAGCGCAAGAAAGACTCGCTTGGTTAACATTTCAGAACAGCGGATGCTGTGAGCTACCGGCAAACCGCGCCTGGCGGGAGATTTCGAAATATTCGAACGCGCGATCGGTAGCGATACGGCCGCGCGGCGTGCGGTCGAGGAAGCCGAGCTGCATCAAGTATGGTTCATAGACTTCTTCGATGGTATCGGGCTGCTCGTCGATGGAAGCAGCGATCGTGCTGAGACCGACCGGGCCGCCACCGTATTTGAGCATCACGGTGTGCATGATTTTCTGATCGACGGCATCGAGCCCGTAGCGATCAACTTTCAGCAGATCGAGGGCGGATTGCGCGACACCCGAATCGATGTGGCCGCTGGCGCGCACCTGCGCATAATCGCGTACCCGGCGCAGCAAGCGATTGGCAATGCGCGGCGTTCCTCGCCCGCGCCGGGCGATCTCGCGAGACGCATCCCGTGTGATTTTTACTTCGAGCAGCCGGGCCGAGCGCTCAACAATGTGGGCCAACGTTTCTTCATCGTAAGGCTCGAGCCGCAAGACGATACCAAAACGGCCTAAAAGCGGTGCGCTGAGTAGACCCTGACGGGTCGTCGCACCGACTACGGTAAAGCGCGGCAGCGGCAGCGAGTGTGTGCGCGCCCCCGGACCTGTTCCGATCAGAATATCGAGACGAAAGTCTTCCAGCGCCCCGTATAAAATTTCCTCGATTTCCGGCAGCAGGCGGTGAATCTCGTCGATGAAAAAAATCTGGCGCTCGCGCATGCTGCTCAGAATGCCGGAGAGATCGAGCTTCTTCTGCAGAATCGGGCCGGCCGTTTGATCGAGCGGCACCGCAAGCTCCTGCGCGATGATACCGGCGAGCGTCGTCTTGCCCAAGCCCGGAGGCCCACAGAGCAATACGTGATCCATCGCTTCGCCGCGCTGTCTGGCGGCCTCGATGGCAATCGCGAGCAATTCGCGCACGTGCGGCTGTCCGGCGAAATCGGCAAGCGTTGTCGGGCGGAGTGCCGCTTCAAATTCCCGCTCGCCCTCCTGCGGTTTCCGCGATACCAGTCCTTCGCCGCTCATCTCTTTTTATCTTCGCCTCGCTGATAAAGCGCGGGCTCATCCTTCCTTCTAGCGTACCTGCGCCATGGCGGCGCGGAAGACTGCTTCGAAATCATGAGGAGCGCCACGCTCATTCACTTTCTTTACGGCTTGCTCGGCGGCGGCGCGCGAGCAGCCGAGATTTTGCAACGCCGAGAGTACATCTTCTTCCAGCGCAGAAAATGCCGGACCTGTTTGCGGCGCTGCGGCGGCAACGCCTGCGCCTTCGACAGCCATGAGCTTTTCTTTGAGTTCGAGAACAATGCGCTCGGCTGTCTTTTTTCCGACGCCCGGTATGCGCACGAGCCTTGCCAGATCGCCCGTGCGGATGGCATTGATCAGATCGGCCGTCGG
>DATBGM010000062.1:0-9742 GCA_036557945.1 Bryobacteraceae bacterium
TGCTATCCCTCTTTCCTGGAGGACATTCGTCATCGAGCGCGATTCGATGTCCAGTAAGTTAATTTCGATGGGATTGTGTACGAAATTTTGGCCAGCGTCAATCCTCTGAGACTCTTCCGAACGCAAAATGATCTCTCGAGCTAAGTCAATGAGGAGTTAAGGTTTAAGTGATGCATATCCTCCAAAGCGGTTTGCCAAGTAACTGGCAGCTTCTTTGAATAGCTTCTACTCTCGGGGCCGGCTGGGCCGCTTGCGGAGCGCGAACCCTGCCGTTTGATCAGATCCTTCGCTTAACGCTTTGAGATGGCCGAGATCGGCGTTCGCCGGCAGGCTTCTTACCGGCATAACAAACTTTCTTTCCTGAATGCGCCTGACAAATCAATCGTGATTCCTATCCGATGTGGGAAAGCGGGATGCGAGCGCTACGTCGCTCAGCAGAAGGCTCCCGGACGCCTTCCGCAACCTTCAGCGCAGCAAATACGTCATCATGGTGATATGAAGTTGCGGTTCGGCCTTTGTGTGCTCGCATTTTCCGTCATTTTGCAGGCCCAAACGCAAATGAACGTTCAGCAGCTGGCCGAATTCCTCCGGTCGGAACTTGCACTCCAGCAGCATAGCGACAAACAGATCGCCGCGGCATTGAAGAAGATCCGTTTGAGTGAAAAGCTCACCGACAAAACGATTACCGATCTGCAGGCGCAGGGCGCCGGGCCGAAGACAGTGGAAGCTTTGCAAAAGTTGCGCGATGAAACGGCGAATCTGAAGCGCACCGCGTCTCCCGAGGTTACGAGCTCGCCGGCAACAGCGCCCGATACGACATTGGGCGCAGTGTCACCGACCACCAGCCTAAGCACGAAAGCCGCTCCTCCGCCCCCGCCTGATTCGGTCCATCAGCAACAGATCATCGATGCGATGCGGCAGTATGCGCTGACCTATAACCAGGGACTGCCCAATTACATATGCGTACGCGTCGACCGCCGCTACGTCGATCCCTACGGAGGCGATCATTACCGGAGCCTGGGAACGGTCCTGGCCAAAGTCAGTTACAACGAAGGCCAGGAGCGCAATGACGTCTATTCGGTTGGCAACAGGCTGGTGGATGCCAAGCTGGGCGGAATCGGCGTGCCGGGCGGCGCACGCTCTTCCGGTGAATTTGCCGAAATGATGCGTGATCTGTTCGAGCCGAAGAGCCAGACGGAGTTTGCCTGGGATCACTGGGCAAAGCTGCGCGGCCGCGTTATGGCAGTGTTCAACTATTTCATCGATAGCGGGCATTCGAGTATCAGCATCAGCTATGGCGAAGGGCGCGCAGATGATCAGCGCATTTTTACCGCCTATAAAGGATTTGTTTATGCGGATGCGAACACTGGTGAAATCGATCGCATCACGTTTAATGCGGTGAATATACCGAGTTCGTTTCCGGTGCGCAGCGCGAGCGATGTAATCGACTACGACCTGGTGAATATCGGCGACCAGCAAGCCATTCTTCCGCTGCGCGCGCTGCTGCACATGACGACGCTGCACGACGGCTCGTCACGAAACGAGATCGAGTTTCGCAATTACCGGAAATTCGGCACGGAGATTAACATCAGGTACGACATGGATGCGGCGAACACACCGCTGCCGGCAAGCAAGACCGAAGAACAGCCTCTTTCACCAAGTCCAGGTACGGCTTCGGGCGGCGCAGACGCGCCTCAGCAGCACCATGCCCAGCCCGCAGCGAAGCCGGATTCGTCTAACCCGTGGACGCTCCCGACGCCCCCACCTCCGCCTCCGCAATAGCGCGGAAGGTACGATCAAGCGCATCGTTTTCACCTTCTTCGACGACTACGACGCGGGCGGCGGCTGCGTCCGGCTTCCAGCGCGCAAGCATGCGGCGGCAAGCGTGTCCCTTGAAGACGGAGACGAGCGGAATGCCGGCCGCGGCGGCGACGTGCTGTCCAGCCGAGTCGTATCCTACATAGAGACGGCTTTGCGCAATATGGCCGGCAAACGAGCCATAGGAGCCATCGTGGATGTGCAATTGCGCGGGCGCGCCCAGAAGTCGAACAAGCCGGTCTACGCGTTCCGCTTCTTCGCCGCCTGCGCCCCGATCGAGCAGCACCGGGCGACCGGCCGCGAGCAGAGCCGAGGTAACTTTCAACTCGAAATCGCCTTCTACGCGCTTTTGCGCGTTCTCGCCAACACCCCAGCTAACGGTAATCTCAGCGATGCGCGGCTGAGGAGGCGGCGCAACGAATGGCTTAGCGGACGGCACGTCGAAGACTTCCGCCAGCCATTCCGCTGTCAAGCGTGGCAGCGACATTTCGAGATCGCCGCCGAATGCGCGGCTCTCGAAGAAGTAATAGCGGGAGTCGTCATCGGCAGAAATGGGCAACAGGCCAAGCTGCGTCAGCCGTGAATCGGGATCGATGACGATCGAGCTCGGTTCCTCGACTGCGACGGCCAGTTCTGCAGCAGCGAGCAGACGCTCACGCAACAGACTCGATCGCCCGTACAGCAGTGCGATGGGTGTGATGCGCGGGTCCGCGGCAAACAGTTCGGCATTCTTCTCGGGGCCGACAAGGCAGATCTCGGCATTCGGGAAGCGTTCCTTGGCAGCCGCAAGCGCAACGCTCGTAACCGCCACATCGGCGCCCAGCGTGACGCGCGAGAGCACAAAAACGCGTAGGACTTCCCCGCCCTGGAAGCGCCGTATCTGCCGGATCTTGTGGTAACGCGCGACAAGCTGATCCGGCCTGTATTCGGGCAGCGCTTTCGAAATGACGTGCGCAAAGAGGCGGGTATAGACATCGCATAGTCGCGGCTCGAATAAATCTCCCAACCGTTCAATGAGAATTCCGAACAGCGCGCGAGTGGCTGCTCTCGCGCGGAACGGGTCCTCTTCGTCGAGGGCGCGTTCCACCAAATCGTCCAATGCGCGAGCCGGCCAGGTACCGTCCTGGAGACACGCCTCCAGTACCTCGCGCGCCAGTTCACTCGCCGGTATACTTGCCAATCAACAGGCCCAGCCTCTTTTTCGCTTCTGCCGGAATTGCCGCCCGATCTGTAATGATGGCATGTTTCAGCGCTGTTCCGCAGCGGCATTTGCGTTCTCGCGGCAGGGTGCGGATAATCTCTGGTACCAACTTGCGTGCGTTCTCGGTGTTCTGTTTGAGCGTCGCCAGGATCTGGTCTACAGTTACCGCATCGTGCGCTTCATGCCAGCAATCGTAGTCCGTCACCATTGCAATAGTCGTATAGCAGATTTCTGCTTCGCGTGCGAGCTTAGCTTCTTGCAAGTTGGTCATGCCGATCACATCCATGCCCCACTTCCGGTACACATTCGATTCGGCGCGAGTCGAAAATGCCGGCCCTTCCATACAGAGGTACGTTCCGCCCAGCTTGCAGTTGATACCCGAGTTCCACGCCGCGCTGTAAGCAACTTTCGCCAGTTGCATACAGACCGGATCCGCGAAGCTGATATGCGCCACCACGCCATCGCCGAAAAACGTCGAGATTCGGCGGGATGTACGATCAAAAAACTGATCCGGAATTACGAAATCAAGAGGAGCATGCTCTTCCTTCATCGAGCCCACGGCGCTCAGCGAAACAATGCGCTCGACGCCGAGCATTTTCATGCCGTAAATGTTGGCCCGGAAGTTCAGTTCCGAAGGCGAAAACTTGTGTCCGCGTCCGTGCCGGGCAAGGAACGCGACTTTGCGGCCTGCGATTTCGCTTAGCACATATCCGTCGGAAGGCTCACCAAATGGCGTTTCGAGCCTCACTTCTTCTGCACGTTCCACACCAAGCATGGAATAAAAACCGCTTCCGCCGATTACTCCGATTTCCGCTCTTTGATCCAATCGAATCCTTTCTTACTTCTGAATTAATTCCAGCAGCACGCCGCCCGCCGAAGCGGGATGCACAAAGACATAGAGATGGCCGCCTGCGCCGGGCCGCGGGTCATTCAAAATCCGCGCGCCTGAGCTGCGAAGACGTTCAACAGCCGCCGGCAAATTGTCAACGCAGAGCGCCAGATGATGCAGCCCAGGACCGTGCTTTTCAACAAATTTCGCAACCGGCGATTCGGGACAGGTCGCTTCGAGCAGTTCAATCCGGGACCCGGCGGGCAGCATTGCCACATTTACGCGTTCCTGCTCGACTGTTTCCCGACCGGTGACTTCCATTCCGAGCAGGCCGCAGTAAAAGCGCAGCGATTCATCCAAATCGCGCACTGCAATCCCGAGATGGTCGATTTCTACCGCCATTCCATCACTGCTTCAAGACGTCCTCAAGAATCGCATCCACCGCGGAGTATGGATCTTCTATTTTCTCAGCCACGCGCGCGGCGTGCTCTTCGATGGCAGCTTCGGGAAGCGCTGACGCGAGGCGTTCCTCGAGCAGTTCGCGCAGGCGGAACCGCCAGGCCCGCACTCGCGCTTCGCGCCGCGCGCGCTTCAGAAATACCTGTTCGATGACCGCAAGGAGATCCCCGATACCAGCGCCTTCGCTCGCCACAACGCGCCTGAGAGGGGCCGCTTCTCTACGCGCTTCGTCCGTCGCGAGACTTTGCATACCACGGATTTCGTCTTCGAGCCGGTTCGCTCCCGGGAGATCCGACTTGTTTATTGCAAAAACGTCGGCGATCTCCATCGTCCCGGCCTTTATGGCCTGCACATCGTCGCCCATACCGGGCACGAGTACGAGCACGGTGACATCGGCAAGGCGTGCGATCTCGATTTCATCCTGACCTGCGCCAACGGTTTCGATGAAGACGTAATCGAAACCTGCGGCATCTAACAGCAGCGCCATTTCGAGCGTAGTATGCGCCAGGCCGCCCATCCGGCCACGCGTCGCCATTGAACGAATGAACACACCGTCGTCCGAGTGATGATCCTGCATGCGGATGCGGTCGCCGAGAATTGCCCCGCGTGTGAACGGACTGCTGGGATCGACGGCCAGAATGCCGACGGTCTGGCCGCCCGAGCGAATCACCTTTGCGAGTTGATCGGCGAGTGTACTCTTACCGGCGCCGGGAGGTCCTGTGATGCCGATGATCCTGGCGCGGCCGGTTTGTGGAAAAAGTGCAGTCAGCACCTCCCGGCCCACGGCGGTTTTACTTTCAATGAGCGTTGCCGCGCGCGCCAGCGCACGCCGGTCGCCCGCCATAATCTGCCTTGCGATTTCCCGCACGTCCAAGCTATTCCTTCAACAACTGGCGCGCGATGACCAAACGCTGAATCTCACTTGTACCTTCGCCGATAGTGCATAGTTTCACATCGCGATAGAATTTTTCGACCGGATAGTCCTTGATGAAACCGTAGCCGCCGTGAATCTGCAGCGCCTGATCGGCAACACGCACCGCAACCTCGGAAGCGAATAACTTCGCCATGGCCGATTCGCGTGTGATCCGTTTGCCGGCGTCCTTACGTGCTCCTGCGCAATAGACGAGCCAGCGTGCCGCCTCGATTTCGGTCGCCATGTCGGCCAGCTTGTGCTGGATTGCCTGAAACTCAGAAATGAATCGGCCGAACTGCTTGCGTCGTTTAGAATACTTAAGCGCAGCTTCAAAGGCGCCCTGAGCCAGGCCGAGTGCCAGAGCCGCGATAGAGATGCGCCCCCCATCCAGAGTGCGGAGACTATCGACAAAACCTTCGCCGGCTTTGCCGAGCAGCTGCGATTGCGGCAAGCTGCAATCCGTGAACAGCACTTCCCCGGTGGCGCTTGCGCGCATACCGAGCTTGTTTTCCTTCTTGCCGACGCGAAAACCGGGTGTGCCTTTCTCCAGAATGAAGGCAGAGATTCCATGCTGAGACGCAGCTCGATCGGTGACGGCCATGGCGACGCAGATATCGGCGTACTGGGCGTTCGTCGTGAACGTCTTACCGCCGTTGATGACCCACTCGCCGTCTTTCAACGCAGCGGTTGTGCGAGTACCAGCAGCATCCGAGCCTGCTTCCGGTTCCGTTAGGGACCAGCAGCCGATCCATTCACCGGTCGCGAGTTTTGGAATGTATTTTTTCTTCTGCTCATCACTGCCTGCAAGATAAATATGATTCGTGCACAGCGAATTGTGTGCGGCGACGATCAATGCTACGCTCGGGTCCACGCGCGCGAGCTCCTCGATAATGATCGAGTACTCGATATATCCGAGTCCTGCGCCTCCCAAATCTTCGGGGAAAACAGCGCCCATAATACCCAGTTCGCCCGCCTTTTTAATTGCTTCAAGCGGGAACGTCTGGTTCTCGTCCCATTCGAGCACGTGCGGCGCGATTTCGGCTTCCACAAAATCGCGTACCGATTTGCGAAGCTGTACCTGCTCGGCTGAATATTCGAAATCCATAGCAGCTTGTTTTGATTTTCGCTTCACTCGAGCGAAGTTAGTCAAATTTACACGATAGCGCGAGCGGCGTTCTGAGACGCGCCGACCCCTAACCGCCTACACTAGGGAAGAGTCACGTCATGAGCGCGCGCGTTCTGGTTGTAGAAGACGAAGACAAGCTGCGGCGTGTCATTCAACTCGAGCTGGAATCACAAGGCTATGAAGTAGATGGCGCGCCTTCCGCAGAACAGGCGCTTCCTCTGGCTTCGACCGCTGATCTTATCCTTACCGATCTGCGGCTGCCTGGGATGAACGGAATTCAGTTTCTAACCGAACTGCTCGCGCGCGGCATCAGCGCGCCGGTGATGGTAATTACCGCACACGGTTCGGTGGAGACCGCTGTCGAAGCGATGAAGCTCGGCGCCGCCGAGTTTTTGCAAAAACCGTTCTCGCTCGACCACCTGACGACAGTGATCCAAAAGGTTCTGGCGGTGCAATCTCTTCGCAGCGAAAACCAGCGCCTACGCGACGAACTCGACCAGCGTTATCAATTCGACAATATTATCGGCCGCAGCGTTGCCATGCGCGAAATTTTTCATACCGTCGAGCGGGTTGCGCCTACTCGCGCCACGGTTCTGATCGCGGGCGAGAGCGGTGTCGGTAAGGACATGATCGCGCGCGCCATTCATCAGCATTCGCCGCGTAAGAATCATGCCTTTGTGAAGATCAACTGCACGGCGCTTCCAGAAAATCTCATGGAGAGCGAGCTTTTCGGCTACGAAAAAGGTGCTTTTACCGGAGCGAACACAAGCAAGCCTGGGCGCTTCGAGCAGGCCGACAAGGGTACGGCTTTTCTTGATGAGATCGGCGATGTTCCGCCGAATATCCAGGTCAAGCTGCTGCGGATTCTGCAGGAGCGGCAGTTCGAACGGCTCGGCTCTAACGTAACGCGCAACGTGGATGTGCGCGTGGTGGCGGCGACGAATGTCGATTTACGGGCAGCCCTCGAGCAGGGTCGTTTTCGCGAGGATCTCTATTACCGGTTGAACGTGGTTCCGATCAGCGTGCCGCCGCTGCGCGAACGCAAGGAAGATATTCCGTTTCTGGCCATGCATTTCGTTCGCAAACTGGCTCCGGAGCTGAGCGCGCGTGCGAATGACATCAGTCCGGCGGCGATGGACCGGCTGGTTGCGCATTCGTGGCCGGGAAATGTCCGTGAACTCGAAAATACGATTGAGCGCAGCCTGGTGCTGGCCTCGGGGGATGTGCTCGAGCCGGCGGATATCCGGATAGAATCGCCACGCAATGCTCCGGCACTTGCGGCAAATTCGCAGCAGCCTCTTCTGCCGGAAGGCGAAACGCTCGAACATTGGGAGCAGATGATGATTCGCGAAGCGCTGCACCGTGCAAACGGCAACAAAAGCCAGGCGGCGCGGATGCTCGGCCTGACGAGAAATGCTTTGCGCTATCGGCTCTCGCAGATGGGACTGGAAGCGGGCGCGGAAGAGGCCGATGGAATATGACATAGAATATCTATGTCATGGGTTTACGTTCGGAACGCGATCCAATACCGCAAGGGACGCTGGACATGCTGATCCTGCAGACTCTGGCGACACGAGAGGAAATGCACGGTTTTGAGATCGCAAATTACATCCAGGAGCATACGGAAGACGTTCTGCAGGTGGAAGAAGGCTCGCTGTACCCGGCGCTCCAGCGGCTGCTTCTGGACGGCTCGGTCACGGGGGAGTGGGGGCGTACGGAAGGCAACCGGCGCGCCCGCTATTACCGGCTCACGGCCCGCGGGAGGAAGCAACTTGCGCGGCATGTAGAGCAATACCGGCGAGTTACCCGAGCGATCGGCCAAATTCTGCAGCCGGCTTAGCGAGGCATCATGCGGAGATTCTTGCGGAAGCTTGGTTTCCGATTGCGACGGGCGCGAAACAGCGCCGAGCTGGAAGAAGAGCTGCGATTGCACCGCGAGCTACGCACCGAGCAGCTACGGGAGCAAGGCACAGAAGACGCAGCACGGGCTGCAAGTCTGCGATTCGGGAATCAAACGGTAGTACTGGAAGCGGCGTGCGAGACGTGGCGCTGGCGCCTAGGGGACGAATTCGTACAGAACGTCCGCTATGCGGTGCGGATGTGGTGCAAGGATCCGGGGTTCACGCTGGTTACGGCCCTCACACTGGCTCTTGCGATTGGAGCAAATGCGGCAGTTTTCAGCATTTTTCATGCGGTTCTACTTACACCATTGCCGTATGGTGATGCGAAGCGGCTGGTGGTCGTCTGGGATCTGCCGGTAAAAGCGAAGAATCCTGCGCCGGTGTTTGCCAGCTTCGCCGATTTTGAGCAGCTTCATCGCTACTCGAGAAGCTTCAGCGATGTTGCGGCCGCGACATGGGCCTGGAGCGGGCGCGTCTGGCAGGATCATGGCATTTCGAAGGCGCTGTTGGTCATTCCCGCCACGGCGAACTTTTTCCGGATGCTCGGCGTGAATGCGGCGCTCGGCCGGACATTCACGCCGGAAGACGAGCAGAGGGGATGTGCGGTTGTTCTGGCGCACGATTTCTGGCAAGGCAAACTGGCGAGCCGAGCGGATGTGGTCGGCAGCACGCTGACACTCGACAACGAGCCCTGCACGGTGCTGGGCGTTATGCCGGAGAGCTTCAGTTTCTATCCGCGACAGGCACAGATGTGGATGCTGCTAGGTCCGCATCCTAAGGAAGAGCCGATTGTAGGCATCTTTGCGCGTTTGAAGCCGGACGTTACGCTGGCGCAGGCACGCGCGGAAGTTTCATCGCTGCATCGCGCGCTGCATGAGGCGGATAAGAGCGAGGCCGGACTCGCACCTGCTGTCTTCCGGCTGCAGGACCAGTTCCGGTTTCTCGCCGGGCGCACCCTGCAGACCACCGTATGGCTGCTTACCGCTGCGGTTTTCCTGGTCCTTTTGATCGCTTGCCTCAACGTGGCAAATCTGCTTCTTGGCAGATCGCTGGTGCGGGAACGGGAGCTTGCAGTGCGTGCAGCGTTGGGAGCCGGACGCGCAGGGCTCATTCGTCAACTTCTGACGGAATCGATTTCGCTTTCAGCGCTCGGATGCCTGGCCGGGCTTGTTTTCGCGCTTGCTGCGATTCGCTGTTTCAATCATCTGAATCCAATCGAGCTGCCGGTAGGAGCCGATGTGACATTGAATTTGCCGGTCGTCGCGTTTAGCCTCCTCCTTACGGTCGGGGCGACGCTGCTGTTCGGACTATTTCCGGCATTTCGTGCCTCTCGCATCGATTTGAACGTGTCGCTGAAGGCGGGGCGCAGTCCGGCGAAGGGGATTTCGCGGCCGCATGTTGCACGGGCGATTGTCACAGTCGAGGTCATGCTTTCGGTTGTGCTGTTGATTGGCGCCGGGCTGGTATTGAAAAGTCTGCTGCGGATGAGTTCGGA
>DATBGM010000063.1:0-17388 GCA_036557945.1 Bryobacteraceae bacterium
GCATGGCGATCGAGAGCGAATGACGGACGTTAGCACGGAGGTGTTAATTGTGGGCGCAGGTCCGGCAGGGATTGCCGCCGCCTGCACGGCTTCCGAAAGCGGCGCACGCGTTGTGGTCGTCGACGACAATCCGGAAACGGGCGGCCAGATCTGGCGGGGCGACGCAAAACGTCAAGAGCACATTGCGCGCGGCTGGCTGGCACGGCTGGAGCGTAGCGGCGCCGCAATATTTTGTGGAACGCGGGCGCTTGCGGCTGCCGGCGCGAATGCGATCATCGCCGAAAAAAATGAGGAACCGCTGCGGATTCGTTTTGCGAAATTGATTCTCGCTACAGGCGCACGCGAACTTTGGCTTCCGTTTCCGGGATGGACACTGGCCGGAGTTGCAGGCGCCGGAGGGTTACAAGCGCTTGTGCAAGGCGGCGCTCCGATCGAGGGGCGGCGCGTGGTGGTAGCGGGATCCGGTCCGCTGCTGCTGGCGGTTGCGGCACATCTGCGGGAACGCGGAGCGCACATTGCCGCCGTGGCGGAACAGGCGCCGCTCGGTTCCCTGCTCCGGTTCGCGGCCGGCCTTGCGCCCGCAAAGCTTCTGCAGGCGTTGCAACTGCGCTTCGGTTTGCGCGGCGTGCCGCTGCTCTATAGCGCCTGGCCGCTGACTGCGGAAGGAAACGGCCGCGTGCGGGCTGTGCATTTGCAAACACCCGAGGGAAGGCTGCGCGTCGATTGCGACTACCTGGCATGCGGCTTTGGCCTGGTCCCGAACACGGAACTCGCGCTACTCCTCGGTTGCGAGCTTCGCGGGGGTTGTAAGCTTCGCGGCGACTTTGTTGCGGTAGATGACAGGCAGCAGACGAGCGTAGCCAATGTTCTTTGCGCCGGTGAGCCTACCGGTATCGGCGGCGTGGAAGCGAGTCTGTTCGAAGGGGAAGTAGCGGGTTACACGGCAGCGGGAGCGATGCATCCGGCGAGACATCTCGCGGCCAGGCGGCGCCGGCTCGATCTGTTCTCTGCGCGCCTTGGCGCGGCGTTCTCGCTGCGGGATGAACTGCGCGGGATCTGCCTTCCCGACACGATGGTCTGCCGTTGCGAGGATGCGCCTTACGAGCAGATCTGCCGGCATTCGGATTGGCGAAGCGCGAAACTGCATACGCGCTGCGGTATGGGACCGTGCCAGGGCCGCGTTTGCGGAGCCGCCCTGAGCTTCCTCAAGGGATGGCACGATGCCGGTCGCCAAGTGCGGCCGCCGCTATTCCCCGCATCGGTCGAGACGCTGGCATTGCTTGACCCGATGCCAGAGGGGCGCGATGTCTATTCAAGGATGTCGTAGGATTTTTCAGCGGCCTAGCTAAGCCGGCTGTACCCTTAATAGAACCACTGCATCAAAGAGCTGTGGGGTTGTAAACTAAAAGGAGCCCCGAAAGCATTAGGAGACGACAGGCAAAATGATTCAGCTTACCGAAACTGCTGTTGGCAAGGTCAACGAAATCTTGAACATGCAAGAGCCCAAACCGGCTGGTTTGCGGATTGCGGTGGTCGGCGGCGGCTGTTCCGGATTCAGCTATTCGATGGCGTTCGAGAATCAGCCGAACATGCTGGACAAGACGTATCACTTTGGCGACTTAAAGGTGTTTATCGACCAGGCGAGCATGCTTTACCTGGACGGCGCCGAAGTGGATTATGTCGAGACGCTCGAAGGTTCCGGATTCAAGTTCAACAATCCGCATGTCAAATCGACCTGCGGCTGCGGCAGTTCCTTTAACGCGTAATAGTGTTAGTGACAACCGGCCGGCGGTCGCGCGGTGAATTGCGCCATCGCGGCCGGACATGCCTGCGCCAGCCGTGACCCATCTGATTACTGAGCAGCAGAACTCCGCCTCCCGGCAAATCGATTCGCTGGCGACAATTGACGTTTTAGGCGTAATGAACGACGCCGACCGGGAGGTTGCGCATGCCGTCGAACGGGAGTTGCCGAACATCGCTCGCGCGGTGGATGCGATCGTCGAGCGGATCGATGGCGGCGGGCGGCTTTTTTATATCGGCGCAGGGACTTCGGGCCGGTTGGGCGTGCTCGACGCCTCCGAATGCCCGCCGACCTTTCAGACTCCACCCGAACTGGTTCAGGGAATCATTGCGGGCGGCGACGCAGCACTACGGCGCTCGATTGAAGGCGCCGAGGACGATCCGGAGCAGGCCAAGCACGATCTGGAAGCGCGAAATTTCTCAGGCGCGGATGCGTTAGTGGGCATAGCGGCGAGCGGCCGGACGCCCTACGTGCTCGGCGCGCTTGAACTTGCCCGCTCTGTGGGAGCGGTGTCGATCGGTGTGAGCTGCGTGCCGGATTCGCAGGTGGCGGGGGCTTGCGATATCGCCATTACGCCGGTGCCCGGGCCCGAGATCGTCACCGGATCCACTCGTTTGCGCGCCGGGACCGCTACCAAGCTTGTGCTCAACATGCTCAGCACGGCGACTATGATCCGGCTCGGGTATGTCTACGGCAACCTGATGGTGAACGTGCAGCCGAGCAATGGGAAGCTGGTGGATCGAGCGCGGCGCATTATTTCGCAAATCGCGGGCGTGTCCTATGATGAAGCTGCGAGACTACTAGCGGAGAGCGGCTCGGTGCGTACAGCGATCGTGATGCACAAGCTGAAACTGGGGCGCGCGGAGGCCGAGAACCGCCTGGCCCAGGCGAAAGGCCGCCTGCGGATCGCGCTCGGCGAATAGATTTCCGGCTTTCGACTCTCGTTCTAACTCATGGACAAATTCATAATCACGGGCGGAACGCCTTTACACGGCGAGCTGCCTGTCAGCGGGTCAAAGAACGCAGCGCTCCCGGCGCTGGCGGCCTGCCTGCTCACAGAAGAACCCGTCATGCTGGCGCGGGTGCCGCAGGTGAAGGATATTGCGACCATGCAGCAGCTGCTCGAATATGCGGGCGCGCAGATCGAGCAGAAGGATGGCTGTGTGCGGGTGGAGGCACGCAGTCTCGAGCGGCCCGAAGCTCCCTACGACGTGGTGAAAACGATGCGCGCTTCGAGCCTGGTGCTTGGCCCGCTGGTAGCGCGGACGGGACGCGCCCGGGTTTCGATGCCGGGCGGGTGCGCCATCGGAGCGCGGCCGATCAACATGCATATCTCCGCGCTGGAGCTGCTGGGAGCCGAGATCGAGCAGGCGCATGGATACGTGGAAGCGCGCGCGCCGCACGGTCTGCGCGGCGGCCGCGTGCATTTCGACCGCATTACCGTGACCGGTACGGAAGACGTGCTGATGGCGGCAGTGCTCGCGCACGGCGAAACCATTATCGGGAACGCAGCGCGTGAGCCGGAAGTGGCGGATCTGGCAAATCTGCTGATCGCGATGGGGGCCCGGATCGAGGGTGCGGGATCATCCAGGATTCGCGTGCAGGGTGTCGAACGTCTGCATGGCGCCGAGCACGCAATTATTCCAGACCGGATCGAGGCCGGGACGTTTCTGCTCGCCGGCGCCATCACCGAAGGCGATGTGATCGTGAGCGGGTGTAATCCGGACCATCTGGCGGCGCTCACTGTGAAGATGCAGCAGGCGGGGGCTGAAATCAGCGATACCGGTGGAGGATTGCGTGTGCGCTCCAAAGGGCGGCCGACGGCCATCGATGTGACGACCGAAGAATATCCGGGTTTTGCGACGGACCTGCAAGCGCAATACATGGCCTGGATGACGGTCGCGCACGGTATCAGTTTCGTGACGGAAACGATCTTCGAAAATCGCTTCATGCATACGCAGGAGCTGGCGCGTATGGGCGCGAACATCCGAGTTGAAGGGCGGCAGGCGATTGTGGCGGGGGAGGCAGAGCTAACCGGAGCGCAGGTGATTGCGTCCGATTTGCGAGCGAGCGCGTCGCTGGTCCTGGCAGCGCTGCGGGCGCGCGGTAAATCGACGATCGACCGCGTATATCACATGGACCGCGGTTATGAGGGCATCGAGAGCAAGCTGGCGCAGGCGGGCGCGAAGATCACGCGCGTAAGTTAAGAAGCGCGCGCAGCGGGCGGAATTCCGGACTAGTTACTCATGGCCCGCGCGCAGGATTTGCTGGAGTCCGTGGCTGGCAAAGTTCTCGCGATCGTCAGTTTTCATTTTGCCTACCTGCGCGAATAGCTGTTTGGCGCGCGCGGTCTGGCCGTTTTTGCTGCATACCTGGGCCAGTTGGTACAAGGCCGCAACATTATCCGGCTGCAGTTTGACGGCGCGTTCCAGATGTTCGGCTGCTTCCGTGAATTGACCTTCGCGCGCGAGAAGTTTTCCGAGAAGCTCCTGCGATTGTGAAATATTCGGATCGATGCGGACAGAACGGCGTAATGCGTCGATGGCTTCGCGTTCTTCGGCAGAGCCCGGCGCGGCGCCGCTTCGGTTTAGCGCTTCGGCCAGAAACCAGAGCCCCAGGTAATCATCAGGAAATTTGCGGACGCGCCGGCGTAAATCGTCGACAGCCTCGTTTGCGCGATTGGTTTGAATAGCGACCAGCGCCAGAGCTACATGCGGAAGACTGCGTTCGGGAGCGAGCTTCGCCGCCTGCTGGAACTCCTCACCGGCTTGATCGAAACGCGTCTGCATTGCGCGCACGACGCCAAGCTGCAAGTGCAGACGCTCGGACTGCGGAAGCTTCTTCAGGCCGATGCCGGCGATCTCCGCCGCCAAATCATAATTCTTGTGGTTCAAACAGAGCGTGATCAGGTCGAGATAGTTGCTCTCCTCGAGTGGTTCGAGCTGCGTTGCGGTTCGCAAGGAGTCGTAGGCCTGCCTGGTATTGCCGCTCGCCTCGTAGGCTTCGCTCATCAGGTTATACAGCTCGGCCTTGCGGCAGCCGGCAGCGACGAGTGCTTCGCCCTGCGTGATCGCCTGCGGATACTGGTGTGCATTGACGCGAGCGAGAATCAGGTTGAAAGCGGCCGCATACTTGTCAGAATAATCCGGCAATGCCAGCTCGAATTGCCGTGCCGCGGCCTCATACGCCTTGACCGACGCGAGCAAAGAGCCAGTCTCGAAATGAGACGCCGCATCGCTTGTTTCCGGAATGTTGGCGAGCGCTGTTGTCGCCTTTTCCGTGCGCTTTAGCTGAATATTGGCGCGCGCATATTCGATAACCAGGCGCGGATTCTGGCGATAAACCGGATCACTTTCTTCGAATTGGCGGATCGCATCCGCGAACCGCCCCTGAGTGAAAGCGATCTCTGCCAGGCCGGCATGAGCCCCCGGATTCTGCGGCACGACGCGCAGCAGCGCTTCAAAGTGAACTTTCGCGGCCTGGTACCGGTTCAGCCTCATTTCGCTCATGGCCAAACCGTTCAACGCAGCCGGATAGGCGGGCCGCACAGCCAGAGCTTTTTCGAAATGCCCGATCGCTTCCTGCGTTTTGCCGCCGGCGGCGAGCGCCATGCCCATCAACGTCAGCGCGTTGTAATCGTTCGGGTTGGATTGGATGAGGGGTGCAAGGATGCGTATCGCCGCGTCCGGCTGCGCTTGCTGCAGGTCGGAAAGCGCTTCCTGGTAGATGGCCTTCGAGGCGGACGCCGCCGGCTGCCGGCAAAAGGCCGGCAAGCACGCGACCCCACAGGTGAAAAGCAGCACGCTTGCCCGCGAGAATCCCATCCATCTGGAAAATAACACTTGACGTGTACCCGCTCCGATGATATTCAATATTCAACTGCAAGCCCTTACATTTTTCAAGGGGGATCTTGGTGCGGCAGGTGAGGCGGTCTCTGACTCGCAAGTCCAGTTCTGTTGTGTCCACCGGATCGTCTTGCGTCCGCGATTTTCATTTCCGAAAGCTGAATCCGAAAGAGAGCCGAAGGCTCGTATGAGGTGTTTGATGTCGATCCATGCCGATCCAGGCCGTTCCGGTCGAAGCACCAGAAGAGTCAGGCAGGTACTTCTATGGGCGACGGCCCTGGCTTTGACCGGACCAGCGCTTTTGCAGGCGCAGTTTACTTCTTCCATCGAGGGTCGCGTGTCCGATCCGTCCGAGGCCGGAGTACCGAAGGCAGCGGTGACAGTCGAAAACAAAGCCACCGGCCTGAAGCGTGTTGTCGAGGCATCGGAGGACGGCTATTATCGCGTGGCATCGCTTCCACCCGGAAGCTTCACGATTTCGGTGACGGCTCCCGGCTTTGACACAGCCGTCTACGAAAACGTGCTGCTCGAAAACGATCAGACGAAGACGTTTAACCCGTCGCTCAAACTCGGCAAACCGTCCACGCAAGTCACCGTAACGGGCGAAGTGCCGCTGGTGGAGACCGGCGAGGCCACAGTGTCCGGACACATCGACGAGAAGGAAGTTGCGAATCTGCCGCTGGTCGGGAGAAATTTCATGACGCTGGTTGTGCTGACTCCGGGCGTGACGGGCTTGCCGAGCGGCGGCGGACAAGCCTATGCGCAGGCGACGGGAGACATCTTCTCGGCTGAATACGGAGTCAACCTCAACGCCAACGGACAGCGCGCAGAATCGAATAATTTTCAGGTAGACAATGCTTCGGTGAACGGCAGCCCGCGCGGCGGAGTCACCAACTTCAGCCCCAGCGCGGACGCTATCCAGGAATTGCGCGTTTCGGTCAACAATTTTTCCGCAGAGCATGGCCGCAACTCTTCGGCGATGGTCAATGCCATTACGAAATCCGGGACGAACGCTTTTCATGGAACGGCGGGCTGGTACCACACGAACAACGTACTGACGGCGCGCAATTCTGTATTCCAGCCGGAGGTTCCTGTCTTCCGGCGGAACGAAGCGAATGGAAGCATCGGCGGCCCGGTGGTGAAAAACCGGCTCTTCTTTTTCGGATCGGTGGATGTGCTTCGCTCGGGTGTGGGGTCGAGTTTCTCCGCCAGCGCGATTACGCCGGAGTATGCCAATTTCATCCAGCAGAATTTTCCCAATAACATATCCGCCAATTTGGTGAGCAACTTCCCGAGCCAGTTGACGAAATTGAGCGACGGTTTGACGGCTGGTGCAGTCGCCGGGAGTCCTTGTACAGGAGCTGCGCCGATCCAGACAGCGGTAGGCACTTTGCCGTGCAACTTCCCCGTGACGTTTAATGGTGCTTTTTCCGCAACCGTTCCCCGCAACGGTCTGCAGTGGTTCGGCCGTATGGATTACACCTTCAACGACGGCAAAGATCGTATTTACGGCAGCGCCGGCCGCACCACTCTCGACCAGGTAGCATTCGGCGCGCCGAACGTATATCCCGCATTCACGGCGCCTTCGAGCGAATACACCGCCTACTGGAACGCAAACTACACGCACCTCTTTTCGTCGACGATTCTCAACGAGGCATCGTGGTCGGGCACACGAGCCTGGGGCACGGACCCGGTCAGCCATGGTGAAGTGCCGCTGATCAACGTGCCCGGAATCGCCTCTTATGGAAGCGGCTTTTCGGATGCGACCTTCATCCAGAACAACCAGAACTGGAGAGATGTTCTGACGATTAACCGGGGCGCGCATACCTTCAAGACGGGTGGAATCGTTCAGTGCGGCAGCGGCTGCCCGGGCGCCGGCGCGCTCTTTGCCAATACCTATGCGCGCGTGGTTTACGATTTCAATAATCTTTTCGATTTCGCCAAGGACGATCCGCTGTCGGAAAGCAACATTGGCTTCGACCCGCGGACCGGAGACCGGACGGGACCGAATTTCCGTCCTGTCTTCCTGAATTTCGGCGCCTTCTTCCAGGATGACTGGAAGGTCAGGAGTAATTTCACCTTGAGCCTGGGCCTCCGCTGGGAGGTGTTCCTCGATCCGTGGGACAAGGACAATATCTTCGTCAGCGCCACGTTTCCATCCGGCAACGATTACACCAGCCGCATCGCCAATCTGACGCCTCAGATCAGGCAGCCGCATGACGGCAGCAGGTGGAACAATTTTGCTCCTCGTTTGGGCTTCGCCTGGGATCCTCGTGGTGACGGGAAGACATCCATTCGCGGCGGCTTCGGGGTGTTTTACGACCGCGCGAGCGGGCAGTTTTATAACGACGCGGGCACGTCGCTTCCGGTGATTGGTTCGGCTGTTGCCAGTAAGCAGAACGGGATTCCGCCGGTCTATGGGTTGAGCACCAGCACGGAATCGCCCTGGCTGTTTCCTGCTCCTCCGATCACGGTTGGTCTCGACCCGCGCAACGGCCTGATCGGTATCCCGGCTTCGATCGCGGTGTGGGATCCCAAAATGAAAATGATGCAGACCTTCAACTACTTTTTCGGCTTGCAGCGGGGGTTTGGGAGCTGGGCGGTGGAAGCGAACTATGTCGGGTCGAAGGGTACGAATACGTATATGGGTTTTGACGTCAACCGCTACGCGGGTGACTTGCTCGACGGTACGCTGAACCGGATTAATTCCAGCTTTGCCGGCATCGATTATGGCCAGGCGCGCGGAAGCAGTTTCTATAACGGCTTCAACGCCAGCGTGAAGAAGCGTTACAACTACGGATTGTCTTTTCAGGCCGGCTACACATTTGGCAAGGCCATCGACGATTCGAGTTCGTTCGGTCGTGGCTTGAGCATTGCGGATGCCAACAACCTGAAAGCGGAGCGCGGCCTTGCCGACTTCGACGTTCGCCATAAACTCGCGCTCAGTATTCTGTATGAAACTCCCCGCTTCACCGGAAATGCTTTTGTCCGTTTCCTGAGTGCGTGGGAACTCGGTGCGATTACCATTCTGCAAAGCGGCACTCCGTTCAGTGTCTCTTGCAGCTCCCCGTTCAGCCCGGTGCTGAATGCCGCGGGTGCCGTTATCGGCAACACCGGATGCGATTACAATGCGGACGGCTTCAACTACGATCGCCCGAATTCTCCCGCTTTCGGCGCCTACCTGGGCGGAGTGAGCCGCCAGCAGTATCTCGATGGCATATTCAAAGCAAGCGATTTCCCCGCGCCAGCCGTGGGACAGGAGGGCGATCTCGGCCGGAATATGTACTTCCAGCCCGGATACGCCAACACAAACTTTAACGTAGTAAAACATTTCCCTCTGCACTTTCTCGGCGAGCAGGGGAAACTCGATTTCCGGGCTGAATTTTTCAACTTCTTCAACCGCGTGAACCTGAGCAACATTCAGGGAGACCTCTCGAGCTCGCAGTTCGGGCGGCCCACAACGGCGCTGGGAGGCCGGAACGTTCAGTTCGGGCTGAGGCTTGCGTTTTGAGGTGACGGTAGCGCGCTTACGGGCTCTTCTGTTGAGCGACGGCGCGCTCGAACGCGCTTCTGGCCTCTTTGTCCTGCGGACGAAATGCGAGCACCGCGCGGAACTCGCCGGCGGCCGCGGACCAGTCGCCAGCATCTAACGCTGCGCGTCCGAGCGCTTCGCGTGCTTCCACCAGGCACGGCGCCATCTCGGCGGCGATCCGGTATTCGGAAAGCGCGGCTGATTTTTGCCCGGTCCGTTCCAGCGTGAGGCCAATTTCGTAATGCGCTTCGGCGCGTTCCGGATCGAGCCGCAGGACGCGGCGGAACACCTGGATGGCTTCGTCCGGATTGCCTCCCGAATGTGCAAGAAGCTGTGCGAGTTGAAACTGTGCGTCCGCGAAATCGGGCGTCTCCGAGACTGCTTTGCGTAATGTGGCGAGAGCGTCGGCGGTCTTCCCGGCTTTCACCTGCTGAGCGGCCAGTTGCACAAGCACCATGGCGCGTCCGCGGCTGCGGAGTTGGGCGGTCAGGGTGGCTACACGCTCGCTTTCGCGCTGCGCGCCGGCCGTCCGGCCTAACCGCTGGTAGGCCTGCGCCAGGCTGGCGTGCGCTTTGATCAGGTTCGGATTCAGTTGCACCGCTCGCTCCAGGCTCCCGGCGGCTCGCTGGTTATCTTTCAAGCGAAGATAAACAGCGCCCAGATTATTGGCAGCTTCCGCATCGTTGGGGGCAGCTTCGAGCGAGCGGCGCAAAGCATCTGCTGCTTCTTCGAGCTTGCCCTGATGCATGAGCGCCACGCCGAGCCCGCGCAGCGCGGTGGCGTGCTTCGGTTCCAGTTTCAAGGCGAGAGAAAACTCTTCAATAGCGGCGGCATCGTCGCCGGAAGTCGCGAGCGCGAGCCCTAAATTGTAATGCACAGCGGCGGAATTCGGATCGTATTTCGCCGCTTCGCGCAACGCATTCACGGCTCCCTGTCTGTCAATTTCGGCCAAAGTAACGCCTAATGCGAGCAGGTATTTCGGCTCATGCGGGCGCAGCCGGACCGCGCTGCGAAGCTCTTCCGATGCGGCCTGAACCTTTTCGCGATTTTTCAGCGCGAGGCCATAGTTATAACGCGCTTCGGCGAAGTCAGGCGCGCGCTTCACGACGTCGGCGAGCAGCTTCAGCTCGCCGTCGAAATCGCCTCGCTTATGGCAGCAATCCGCGAGCATGTAGCGAGCTTCGACATGTTCAGGATGCAGCCGCAGCGCTTCCTCAAATCCCGCCATGGCGCTGTCAGTCTGCCGCGCCTGATCATAGGCGAGCCCCAGGTGATACCACGCTTCCGGATAATCGGGCGCGAAATGCACGGCTGCGCGAAATTGCTCGATCGAAGCCGCGAAATCTCCCGCCCGGGCGAGTTGAACGCCACGCGTATCGTACTCGAGTGCCTTGGCGCGATCCGCCTCCACTGAATTTTGCGTTGCCTGCTGCTGGGCAGCAGCGAGGGCGCAAGCAAACAGGCACAAAACATACGACCGGGCGCACACGCGATCCTTCATGATGGAGCGGTCACTGTACATTAAATTGTAGTTTCCAATGCGGGCTCGTTACAGCTTCCCGGCTGCGTTGCATCGATGCCTGGCTCTCTCGCTCGCCGGAATTCCGTCGATCCTGAACGCCTTTCAGGGGATGGCTACGCCCACACGTCCGAACCGTCCGGCGCCGGTCATCGAGACCAGGCTCCCTCCGATCCAGGTTGACTTTCGGGATATCGCGGAAGCAGCGGGGTTGGCGGCAACCGATGTTTCCGGCGGCGTGTCGCACAAAAAATACATCCTCGAAACGACCGGCCAGGGAGTAGCGATCTTCGATTACGACAACGATGGCCTGATGGATGTGTTTGTCGTCAACGGCTCAACACTCGAACCCGGAAAAGGGCCGCAGCCGACGAATCATCTTTATCGGAACCTGGGAAAGTTACGCTTCAAGGATGTGACCGCCGAGGCCAATCTGACGCACGACGGCTGGGGGCAAGGCGTGTGCGCCGGCGATTACGATAACGATGGCCGGCGCGATCTGTTTGTCACCTATTACGGTCACAGCGTGCTGTATCACAACGAAGGCGGCGGAAAGTTCAAGGACGTAACCGCGGCTGCCGGGCTCAGTTCGCCGCAGACGCGCTGGGATAGCGGCTGTTCGTTTTTCGATTACGATCTGGACGGAAAGCTCGACCTGGTGATCACCGGCTACGTCGATTTCGACCTGGCAAAAGTGCCGCAGCCGGGCGCGAACAGCTACTGCCAGTGGAAGGGCCTTCCGGTGATGTGCGGTCCGCGAGGATTGCCTGCCGGGCAGAATCTGCTTTTTCACAATGACGGATCGGGCAAATTCTCGAATGTATCCGAGGCAAGCGGAATCGGGAAGCAAACCGGCTGTTACGGATTCACTGCGTCGGCATCGGATTTCGACGAAGACGGCTATCCCGATCTCTACATAGCCTGCGATTCGACGCCGAGCCTGCTCTATCACAACCAGCGCAACGGAACATTTACTGAGATCGGAATACAATCGGGCGTAGCTTTGAACGAGGACGGCCAGGAGCAGGCCGGGATGGGCGTTGCGATCGCCGACTTCGATGAAGACGGCTACATGGACATTCTGAAAACCAACTTCAGCGACGATACGCCAAACCTCTATCACAACAACGGCGACAACACCTTCGATGACCACGTCTACCAATCCGGGTTGAGCGCCCACAGCGAGTACCTGGGATGGGGCATTCACGTTTTAGATGTCGACAACGATGGCCTCAAGGACATACTGATCGTGAACGGTCACGTTTATCCGGAAGTGGATGGCAGTAAGCTGACCACTACCTACAAGCAGCCGAGGCTGCTGTACTGGAATGTCGGAGGCGGCAAGTTCAAGGACATCTCGAAAACGTCCGGCGCGGGGCTTACCACTCCGTGGAGTTCGCGTGGATCAGCGGCCGGCGATCTGGATAACGACGGGTCGTTGGAAGTCGTGATCAACAACCTGGGCGGCCGTCCCAGCCTGCTCAAGAACTATGGAGCACACGGCAACTGGCTGCTGATTCAATGTACCGGGACTCGCAGCAATCGCGATGCGATCGGCGCGCGAGTGTTCGTTTACCTGGATGCGAGGCGCTATGTTTCGGGCGAGATTCAAAGCGGCACCGGCTTCCTATCTCAGAATGACAATCGTCCTCACTTCGGTCTCGGCCAAGCGCGCTCTTACGACCATATCGAAGTGCTTTGGCCCGGAGGAGTCCGGGAACGCTTCGGCGGCGGGAGCGCCAATCGAATTGTCATATTGAAAGAGGGCAGCGGGGCGCCGGTCCCACGATCGACTGCCAGCGTCAAGCCACCGCAAGCGGCGCAATGAGAGGGCTGACAGCGGGAATTGTCCCGGGCTTATCTGCGCTACTTTGCGGTTTTGCCGTCGCGCTCTCGCCAGAGGCAACTGCGCCGGTTCAGTTTACCGATGTAGCGGCACAGTCGAACATCGATTTTAAGCACGATAATGCCGCGACTCCGCAGCGATACCTGATCGAGACCATGGGAGCGGGCGCAGCCTGGATCGATTACGACAACGACGGTTATCTGGATCTGTATCTTGTAAACAGTGCAGAGACCAAGCTCTACAAGCCGGCACGTCCGTTGCGATCAGCGCTGTATAAAAACCGCGGCGACGGAAGCTTTGCCGATGTAACCGATCAAGCGCGTGTAGGCGCCGAGGGTTTGTTCGGCATGGGTGTTGCCGTCGGGGATTACGACAACGACGGCTTTGAAGACCTTTACGTTGCCGGCTACGACCGCTCCATTCTTTACCGCAACAACGGCGACGGAACGTTTTCGGACGTTACCGAACAGGCAGGTGTGGCAAATCGCGGCAAATGGGGTTCGAGCGCCGCCTGGTTCGATTACGATCGCGACGGAAAGCTGGACTTACTCGTGGCGAATTACGTGGACTTTACGCCCGAGCACAACCTGATTTGCGCGCAACAGGGGCATACGTCTTATTGCCATCCAAGCAAGTATCACGGCCAGAGGCCCACTCTCTTTCATAACGAGGGGAACGGCAAATTTAAGGACATGAGCGCGGTTTCGAAGATCGGATCGAAGGCTGGAAACGGACTGGGTGTTGTGTGCTTCGATTACAACGGAGACGGCTGGACGGATGTTTTTCTGGCCAACGATTCGATGGAAAATTTTTTGTACCGCAATAAGCGGGATGGCACATTTGAGGAGGTTGGAATCGAATCAGGCGTGGCACTCAGCGAGGATGGCAAAGCCGAAGCGGGAATGGGCACCGATGCCGCCGATTACGACCGCGACGGATTTCCGGATTTATTTGTGACGCATCTCGACCTGGAATACAATCGCTTGTACCGGAATCAGGGTGACGGCACATTTTCCGATGCTACTTCGACTGCCAAGCTGGGCGCGGTCACATTCCGAATGAGCGGTTTCGGCACGCGCTTTATCGACTATGACAACGACGGCTGGCGCGATATTTTCATCGCCAACGGCCATGTTCTCGACAATATCGAGCTTTTTCATTCCGGCACAACCTATGCGGAACCCAAGATCATCTATCGGAACGAAGGCGGTGTGTTCCGCGAGGTAACGAAACAGCTCGGAGCGGACCTGGCGATACCGCGTGTGAGCCGCGCGGCAGCGTTTGCCGACTATGACAACGACGGAGATGTGGACATCCTGGTGACGAACAACGGGCAACGGCCGCAACTGTTTCGCAACGATGGCGGAAACCGGAACCACTGGCTGGAGGTTCGTCTCACCGGCACGCGCTCGAACCGCGACGCCGTGGGCGCAAAGGTCAATCTCGTTGCGGGCGGTGTAAAGCAGAAGGACGAAGTGAAGGGCGGAATGAGTTATCAAGCGGCTCACGATCCACGGCTGCATTTCGGTCTGGGAAAGGCGGCACGAGTCTCGCAACTGGAAGTTCTGTGGCCGAGCCGGGCCGTTACCAAGCTCACCGATATTCCAGCAGACCGGTGCGTCTCGATCCGGGAGGGCACCGGCGAAGTTCCATCGCATTTTCCACCGTTCCACCAAAAAACACTTCCATGAACCGAAGAAGATTTCTGCAGGTGACCGGCATTGCCGCAGGCAGTCTGCCCGCTGCTTCGAGCCAGACGCCGCGTTCCGGGTTTTCCATTGCCGGACACGAGATCGAAATTCGCATTGCGCCGGTTAGTCCTCACACCGTCAGAATCGGATTGCTTCCGTTGGCGAACGGCCGTTCTGTCGAAGCGCCTTCGGATGGTTCTCTCGTGAACGATTCCTGGCCGGCTGGTTTCGTCCGCTGGCGCGATCCGTCTGAAGCGCGCACGCTCGCGCTTGGCGGACTTCGGGTGCACGTCTCGCCTGAGCCGCTGAGATTTGAAATTCAAATGTCCGGCGGCGCTGTTGTCCGGAGTCTTGCCATCGATGCCGGCAGCGGCGCGGTCTCATTCGCGACGGGCGACGAACGGCTGCTGGGTCTGGGCGAAGGAGGAAAGCAGTTCGATCGCCGCGGATCGATCGATACGATGCGCAGCGGTCAGGGAGGATATCAGCTCCGGACCCACGGCGGACGCGTCCCGATCCCATGGCTGATCGGCACCTCGGGGTGGGCGATGTTTTTTCATCACCCGTTCGGCACGTTTGATTTCAGCGGGACGGAAGGGAAATTCCAACCGGCCACAGCCGATAGCGCGCTGCCTCTTGACGTCTTCATCGTCGCCGCGCGCGAACCTGCGCTCATCATGGCTGAGTATGCGCGCCTGACCGGGCACGCGGAACTACCGCCGCTCTGGTCATTCGGATACCAGCAGTCTCATCGGACACTGGCCAGCCGGGAGGAAATTCTCGAAGAAGCGCATACCTTTCGTGAAAAGAAATTACCGTGCGACGCGCTGATCTATCTGGGCACGGGCTTTTGCCCTTCCGGCTGGAATACGGAGAACGGATCCTTTTCCTGGAATCGCCGTGTATTTCCGGATCCGAAGACGATCCTCGACCAGATGCATCAGCAAAACTTCAAAATTGTGTTGCATGCGGTGATCCTTTCCGATCGTTTGCGCGGCACGGCGCGTGATTCGTGCGAACTGGCCAGTTTCGATGAAGAGCGGGCGAGCTGCTATTGGGACATGCACCGCCTCGTGTTTGCGGAGGGCGTCGACGGCTGGTGGCCGGACGAAGGCGATCCGCTCGATATTGCATCGCGGCTGGCGCGCATTCGCATGTATTGGGAGGGGCCGCAAATCGATCGCCCGAACGAGCGCCCCTTTGCACTCCATCGCAACGGCTATGCCGGAATGCAGCGCTATGCACCGTTTCTCTGGTCGGGCGATGTTTATTCAACATGGGAAACGCTTCGCACGCATATTCCGATTGCAATCAATACCGGCCTGACCGGGATTCCCTTCTGGGGGACGGATATCGGCGGCTTTGTGCCAACTCGGGAGTTCACCGGTGAGTTGTACGTGCGCTGGTTTCAATTCGGCGCTTTCTGCACGTTGTTCCGTTCGCACGGCAGGACGTGGAAGCTGCGTCTGCCCTGGGGCTGGAATACGGGCCAGTCAGAGCCGAACGAGATCACCCGCTACGACGGAGCCGCGAACCCCGATGCGAGCGAGTTGCACAACGCGCAAGTTGAACCGATCTGCCGGAAGTATCTCGAATTGCGCTATCGCCTGTTGCCCTATCTGTACAGCGCGGTTCGCGAATGTTGCGCCACGGGAATGCCTGTGATGCGCGCTTTATGGCTTCACTATCCGGATGATCCCGCGGCAATCGTCCGGGGCGATGAGTATCTTTGGGGCCGAGATATGCTTATCGCGCCTGTCGTCGAGAAAGGCGCGGCCGCTCGCCGGCTCTATTTGCCGAAAGGGAGCTGGTACGACTTTTGGACGGAAGAGAAAACAGAAGGCGGCCTGGAGATCACCAAGCCGGTAGACCTGGCCACCGTGCCTGTTTATGTTCGCGCCGGAGCGATTCTACCGCTCGGTCCTGTCAAGCAGTACACGGGAGAAAAGGTGGACGAAGCGCTTAGCGTTTCCGTATTCCCGGGCGCAGACGGCAGTTTTCTGCTTTATGAAGATGACGGCAGCTCGTTCGATTACCGCAAAGGCGAGTGGACAGGACTGATCATGTCCTGGAACAACCGGGCGCGCACGTTCAGCTTGCGGCTGGCAGAGGGCTCGCGCCTGCTAGCGCCTGGTCCCAGGGTCCTCAGGGTTCGGGCGTTACCTTCGAAAGAATTTAGAGAAGTGTCTTTCGACGGCCATCCCGTCGAGATTCATCTCTAGGCGCTTGTTGAAAGAGGCGTATCAACAGCTCGAGGGGCAGGCTTGGGCAGTGTAAAACAACAAGTTTGATGTGAAGGTTATTGTTTACGACAACCTTGATCCCAAACCCTTGGCAAGGGACCTAAAATGGCTTGAAGCTCTCGAAGTTTGGTTCTGTACGGGGATTGGGTAGCCGGAATGCGCGAAGCCGCGTAGGCGCTGGTATCGGCTCCGGCTCCCATCCGGTATTCACTTGGAAGTATCGGACCGCGGTAGCCACCGATGGGTAACTGCAATCGTCCAAGATCACCAGCCCACCCGGGTGCACCAGTTCACGCAGGTAGAACAGGTCAACAAAGACGTTGTGAAAGATGTGACTGCCGTCCACGAAAGCGGCGTCTGCGAGGAAGCCGTCGCTCAGAAGGCGGGGGAGAACGATCTGGGACCGCTCCTCAAACAGTAAACAGAGGCTAGCGATACCGGCTTCGACGATGGCGCTCCATCCGGAACCGTGGAATCGACTTTGGTAGGGGTCGAGAATCAGGTGGTGCGCGTGGCCGGAGCCGTTGGCAACCAGCGCTTCTGCGATTGCGAGCGCAGAACTTCCATAGGCGAGACCAATCTCGATTACTGTGCGGGCTCTCTCAGCGAGCACGAGATCGCGCAGGACATCGCCGTCTGGCTTCCCAATCGAGACGCGTTCGAAGTCACCGGCGGATCGGACGCGAGTTGGGCCGTCAGTGGCGAGCTTCCGCCGCGCGGCGCGAATCTTCTCTACGAGCCCGTTGTTCACCTTCATCCCCTTGCGTTGACATGAGAATCATAATCGTTGTGCCTGCGAGATGCTGAACGGCCAACTGCGGATCGGTGTCCGCAACTCAGTGGGACTCCGCAATCACGTTTTCGCGCTCGACCTGTTCTACATACTCGCGCACGCTACGGCTAACCTTAGC
>DATBGM010000064.1:0-44839 GCA_036557945.1 Bryobacteraceae bacterium
ACGGCTACGGCCAGGATGATGATCACGGCTTTCACCATCATCTCGATATTGCTATCGACATTGTTCAGGCGCAGCATGTTGGTGAGAATGCCCATCAGGAGCGTGCCGATGATGGTCCCGCCGATCGAACCGCGGCCGCCCGAAAGGCGTGTTCCGCCGATGACGACGGCAGCTATGGCATCGAGTTCATAGGCAATGCCCGAGTTGGGATTGCCTTGATGATTTTCGGCTGCATACAGCACCCCCGCAGCCGCGGACAGCAGGCCCGATAGCAAGTAGACGATCACTTTGACGCGCCGGATCGGCAGCCCTGCATAGCGCGCGGCTCGTTCATTATCGCCAATGGCGCGGACATGCCTGCCAAATATCGTGCGCGACAAAACGATGGCGAAGATGATCGCTAAGCCCGCATAACAACCGATGATGACTGATTTCGTTCGGAAAATTTCGGCGAAAACCGAAGCTACATCAGTACCGAAACCGATGTCGGTATTGGCATTGTTGGAATACCATTTTGCCAGGCCGCGAATGCCGATCATCCCGGCGAGCGTCACGATGAACGGTTGCACTTCAAACAGCGCGATTACGGCACCGGTGACTGCTCCAGCTACCGCGCCGATGCCAAGTGTCGCGGCGATGGCCAATGCAATTTCGAACGGATAACTCAGTCCGGTATGCCAGCGCGTCAGGATCGTAGCAACGATCGATGTAGAGAGCGCGAGCGTGCTCCCGACGCTCAAATCGATTCCGGCGGTGAGAATCACAAAGGTCATGGCGAGCGAGATGATGCCGATGATCGAGACCTGCCGCAAAATGTCGGTGAGATTGCCGAGTTGAAGAAAAATGTGGGAGCCGTCGAACGCCCGTGGGCTGATGAGGATTGCGAGGACAAAAATCGCGGCCAGCGCGGCAAGACTCTGCAGCAGGTCGCGTCGTTCGCCGGGCGATTCCTCCCAGAATAAAGACAAACGCTTCGCTATCGCCGGCAGACGGGTTCTCCTGAGCGTGTAGCAAACGACATGATTTCTTCCTGAGTGGTATGAGCGGCATCCAAAGTCGCTGTGAGCCGGCCCTCTCGCAATACCAAAATGCGGTCGGCACAGCGCAATAGCTCCGGCAGTTCGGAGCTGACGAAAAGAATCGCCTTTCCCTGTCGCGCGAGTGCATCAATGAGCGCGTAAATATCTTCTTTCGCGCCGATATCCACACCGCGCGTCGGGTCGTCCAAAAACAGAATTTCCGGATCGCCCAGAAGACACCTCGCAAACAGTACCTTCTGCTGATTTCCCCCGCTCAGCGTGTTGACAGTGGCCGCTAGCGACCCCGCCTTGAGTTTCAGGCGCTCAAACAGCGGGCGAACGGTCTGCTCCTCGCGCGCCCGGCTGATGAACCCGGCACTGGTGAACTTCGGAAGATCGGTGATCGTGCCGTTTTCGAGAACGCTCATCTGCAACATGAGACCGTCGAATTTACGATCTTCCGCAAGCAGGCGCATGCCCAGTTTTTGCGCATCGTCGACAGAGCGTGGCCGTACGGTTACGCCGCGCAGACTCATCGTGCCGCTTTTCCATTCGTCAAGTCCGGTGAGCGCCGCGCCCAGCTCACTTCGCCCGGCGCCGACTAACCCGGCGATGCCGAGCACCTCACCTTTGCGCAGCGCGAAGCTTATGTCGTTGAGCTTGCGTGTCGTCAATCCCGAAACGGACAGCAGCGGCGTGGAGGCGCTTTGTCTTACCTGGCGCTCGCTCGCATGCCAGAGTCGGCCGACCATCATGCTAATCAATTCCTGCAATGTTACTTCGCTGCGGGCACGTGTGCCGATCGTCTGGCCATCGCGCATCACAGTCATGCGATCGCAGATGCGAAAGAGCTCATCCATTTTATGTGACACGTAGACGATCGAAACGCCTTGTTCTTTTAGCTCGCCGATGAGCCGGAACAAACGCTCCACCGAATCGTGAAACAACGAACTGGTGGGCTCATCCATCAGAATGATGCGCGCACGCATACTGAGCGCACGCGCAATCATCACGAGCTGGCTATCGCCGATGCTGAGAGTAGAAAGGCGCCGTTGTGGAGAAATGCTCAGCCCGGCTTTGCGCAGAAAACCGGCTGCGAACTGGGTGAGTTTCTCGAAAGACACCAAGGCTGGGTCGCTGAATTCGCGATTGCCGATCGCGATATTTTCTGCCACGCTCAGATTCGGAAAAGCATCGAGCTCCTGATGAATAATGCTGATACCGAGGCGCTGGGCATCGAGCGGAGTTGCGATGGTGGCGGGATGGCCGCCGATCGAGATCGTGCCGGAATCCGGCCGTACGATGCCGGCAAGAATCTTCGCCAGCGTACTTTTTCCGGCGCCGTTTTCGCCCACGAGCGCATGCACTTCGCCTCTGACAAGACTGAAGTGCGCTCCACGGAGCGCGCGCACGCCGTCGTAATTTTTGGAGATCTCAGAAGCTGTCAGGAGTTCATCGGGCATCCGGCGCGCTTCGGTGATTGTATCGCGCGCTTGCGATTTACCGGCTCACGACGAGCACGTTGAACGTACCGGGAAGAATAGAGGGGCGCGAAGTGCCGTTGGAAGGTCCGAACTTTGCCGTGGACAGATAGATTGTGTGCGTAGCGGCATCGAGCGCCATGGTGCGCGCGCCTTTTGCTGTAGGAACGGTTTGCGCCGCGGCGTAGCTATCCTTTCCATTTTGCGCAACGACCGTCAACGTACCTTCGCCATTCGAAGAGAAGGCAAGTTGCGTGCCTGGATCAAAGGCCGCCGCATCCGGACCTTCGCCGATGGCGGGTGTTGCCACCACTTTCCCCGAATCCGCATCGACAACGGCCATGATCTTGTTGTCGCAAACAGCAAACAGCCGCCGGTTTCTCGTATCGATTGCGAGGCCGGAGGGCGATTCGCACGGCGCAACCGGCCAGTGCGCTTTTACGGTGAGGTCTTTTGAATCGATTTGAACAATTTCGCTTTTATCTTCGATGTTGTCGTATATGTTTCCCCGGCCGTCGCTCACGGGAAATTCAGGTTTGCCGCTGAGCGCGATCGTGCGGTCGACCTTGCCGGTTTTGGCGTCGATCACAGTGGCATCATGGCTGCGGCCATTAAACGCGAAGACGCGAGTGGAAGCCGGATCGTACACAATACCGTCCGGATTTGTGCCGGTGGCGATTTTGCTCTTAGCCGCGAGTGTCTTCAGATCGAAAGAGACAACCTGATTGCTGCCCCCGTCGCTGATGAAACCGGTGGACAGATCGTTGGCGATGGCGATGCCGTGGATACGGCTCATGCCGGAAATTTTGCCAACAGGTTTCCGACTTTCGAGATCGATTACCTCAACCTCGCCGGCGTGCGAAACGTAGAGCCGGTGACTTTCGCTATCCGCTGTCAAATAGTCCCACCCTCCCGAGCCGCCGATCGGAATAGAGCCAGAAACTTTATATTGTTGCGCCCAAGCAAGAGCGGAAGCGAGAAGAACAGCCACAAGGAAGCGCATGCCGGGTACGGTATCAGCGCAATCTGAAGAATGGCTGAAAGATTTACAAATTCACCCGGCGCAGATGTCCCAGGAACACGGAGGGCGTGAGCAGGCCGTCAGGCAGCATCGTTGGAGGCGAATTCGGTCCAGCGCCGTAGACCACATAAAACGGAATGCCGCTGCGCCCGAATGTTGCGAGGAACTCGGTAATTTTAGGATCGTACGAAGTCCAGTCCGCACGCAGTAGCGCGATATCGGAGTTGTTCAGATGCTGTTCAACTTGCGGCGAATGAAAAACAACGCGGTCGTTGACCTGGCAGGTGAGGCACCAGGCGGCGGTGAAGTCGATGAGCACGGGTTTACCGGCAGCGCGATATTCGGCCAGCTTCTCAGGCGAGAACGGTTCCCATTTCAGATTGCTCGGAGCCGTGCTGGAGCGGACCGTGCCGGCTTCCACAGAGGTCAGCGTCGTAGAACTATAAATCGTTGCGCCGAGACCGAGGATAATTGCGGCGGCTTTTGCCAAACGACTCTGCGGCCACCGGCCGGCCATCCACCCCGCGACAGATAAGACCAAAAGAGCGACGAGCAGAATCGCAACCTGATTGATCCCGACTTGTTGGCCAAGAACCCAAAGCAGCCAGATTACGGTGAGGAACACCGGAAACGCCAGCACCTGTTTCAGCGTTTCCATCCAGACGCCCGGCCTGGGCAGGAAACGGTTCAATGCAGGGAATAACGAGAGCAGCAGGAACGGCGAAGCCAGCCCGATCGCCATCGAGGTGAACACGAGCGTACAGACCGCCGCCGACTGGGAGAGCGCAAAGCCGACCGCGACGCCCATCAGCGGTGCTGTGCACGGTGTAGCGACCACGGCAGCCAGCACTCCGGTGAAAAACGAGCTTGAATATTTGCCGCGCTCAGTGAGGTTGCCGCCCGCACCCATCAGCGATGTACCGATTTCAAAGGTGCCGATCAAACTGAGGGCGAGCACAAAGAGCAGACAAATGAGAAAGGCGACAAAGCCCGGCGCTTGCAACTGGAAACCCCACCCCAGGCTGCGTCCGGCCGAGCGCAAGCCCAGCAGCACGGCAACAAGAACCCAAAACGAGACCAGCACGCCGGCTGTGTAAAAGACAGCACCCATCTGGATCGTCTTACGGTCGCCGTGCGCATGGTCGAGGAGTCCAAGCACTTTGATCGAGAGTACGGGAAAAACACACGGCATCAGGTTGAGAATCAGGCCGCCACCAAAGGCGAGCGCCAGGATCCCAAGCAAGCTGCGGCTGGGCGTGGGCGCCGGAATAACCCCGCCCGGCTTGCTCCCTGGAGCGGCCGAGACCTGCGCCTCGATTGCATATGCAACGGGGCGACCGGATTGTTCCGTCAGTAGCAGTCCTTCGAGTTTTTGCACTTCTCCGACTGCATCCGCGGGGCGTTTTAACGTGAGCTGTAGCTTGCCCGCTTTTGTCGCGAGATGCTGCGGAGCGGCGTTCTCGATCATATTAGGACGCGCCGGGATGAAACTCGGAATAGCAGACTCGGGGACTCCGTTGAGCGAGAGATCGATCGCGGATTTCGATTGTGTGGCGGAAATTTTCCAATCAGCAGGCAATGGCTTCGGTCGCGCCGCGGCTGCGCTTGCGAAGAGCTCTCTGTACGCAGGTGTCGCTTGCGGTGCTGCGGTGCGGACAGGCAGTGTCAGCGAGAGCGTTGCCTTGCCGGGCATGCAGGTTTCACGACAGACAAGCACGCGCAAGGTTGCGCTCAACGTCTGATGATCGCTTTGCCTGAGTTCGCGAGTAGTTTCGATCGGGACCGGCAGAAGAACCACGCCTTCATAGCCGTAATCGAGCAGCGGCCCCACCGGCAGGCGCTTTGGCGCGGGCCATTCAATCTCGCCCGCTTTGAAATTTTCCGTCAGATTCCAGGTGAGCCGCGGCGGCTGGCCGGAATCTCCGGGATTCTTCCAATAGATGTGCCAGCCCGGTTCGAGCCGGAAGAGGAGGCCGACCCGGAACGTAGCGCCAGGTTGAATCGACTGTACATCCGAGACCAGCTCGACTGTTCCATGGGGGATCTTACTCGGCTCGGCACGCAGGACTGCGGCGAGCGCAACCAGAAACACGCCGGCCCTGGCGATCTTCGACATAGGCTTACTTCTATTGTCCTATTCGCGCAGCGTCAACGGGAAGTTTCGCTGCAGCGCGCTTGTTCGCGTAGCCGCGGGAACGCTGTAATACGTAATTTCGCCGCGCCGTACGGAACGAGAGTTAGCGATTCCAGCGGTTCCTTCGAAGTGACGGGACTCTGCGGCAGCGGACCGGCGGAATTTTCGTGCACGATCCATTCCGGCAGCAGCCTTCCGTTTATAGCGAGCAAGACGGCGGGATGGGCGGAATCAAACGGCGGGCCGCCGAGCGGGTGCTCCGCCGCCTTTGCCGCGCAGTCGCCGGTCTGGACAGCATAGTTCCATTTCTTGTCGGACGTGATCTGCCAGTCGGCGGATTTCTGTGCGTATTTTTTGAGTGCGGTCCACTGGCCGTCGAGCGGCAGGGAAAAGACCAGCGGCCCGCGTTCGAAAATGGCCGAATCGCGGTAGCCCGTATCTATGCGCGGCTCGAGATCGAAGCGGATACGAACCTGGTCGCCATTTTTCCAGGTACGACGCAGCGGGTAAAAACCTTTAGTATTCAGCTTCTTCGGGCTTTCGTTGTTCACGGCGACGGTGGCGGAGGAGGCCCAGGCCGGGACGCGGAGAACGAGCGGAAATTCTGCATTCGCGAAAATTGCCAAACGAACTTCGCCGCGAAACGGGTAGTCTGTCTCTTCTCTGATCGCTATTTCTTCGCCCTTTACTTTCGCTTTTACTTCGCTCGGAGCATAGGCAGTGGTTACGAGGCCCCCGTCGGGTGTGGCCATCCAAAGCGCGGAGACAAACTTCGGCCAGCCCTGGTGCAGGTTTGCCGTGCAGCAGCCAAAATTCGGCGCCAAGCCGAAGAGGTTCGAATCGTCGCCGTTCGTGGACCATTGGCGGTGCGCGCGTGTACAGGCGATCTGGTTCGGCTGCTGATCATATTGATGCGACCACATGTCATTGGAAAGCGTGGCCGGCAGAGCGTTGTAACTGATGCGTTCCAAGCGGTCGGCGAGCTCGGCGTGTCCGAGTATGGCGAAATCCTGTTCGAGCGAAAACATGCTTTCGACCACGGCGCACAGCTCGATGCCCTGTGACGGATCGAGTCCGGCGAGGTGCTCATCGCCGCTAAACATCCCGTTCGGCAGGCCGTGATACTTGTACAGCATCGTAAGCTGACGTTTCAGCCCGTCACGATCGCCGCTTTTCCCGCTGACGAGCCACCAGATGGGAGCGACTTTCAGCGCCATGGCGTTATTGACGCCGTGTGTCTGCATCGCCATCTCGGACAACGGATGGCCTTCGTGTATGCCGAGTTTTTCAGCATTTTGTTTGCCGGTGTATTGAAAGTTCGCGAACTGCGCTTCCCAGTCGTAACCCTGATCGTGCAGCAAGTGAGCTAGCTTCAGCAGATCCCTGTCGCCCGTCCGGTTGTAGAGCCAGAGAACGGAATAGACATTGTCCTGCCATCGGTATTTGCCCCAATCGCGCAGGGGACGGTGGGACAGCTCACGCAGCTCGTAGGCGAAGTACTTCTGCATGAAGGGAACGACGCGCGAATCGCCCGTGACCTCCTCATATTGCGTAAGCACTTTGAGCATGATCATGCGCGGCCACCAATCATCGTTCTTTTTGGGGCCGAAACTTCCGTCCGGCTGCTGGCTGTTCAAACTCCAATCGACCCAGCGTTTCGCTTTGGCAATCAGCTTGGGGTCATTGAGCTGGTAGGCGAGAGGCAGCAGGCCGTCGAGATAGTAAGGACCACGCTCCCAACTTTCGCCGGTGCCGCCGAGCCAGCCGCTGTTCTCGCCGACGTCGTTCCAGAACTCGCCGAGATGGCCGGTCAGACCGGAGGCCTGAATTTGCTCCTGTTTCAATAGCCAGCCGAGTGGACGCACGGCGCCGAGCGGGAGCGCGTCAAACGCGTTTTGCTGGAGCGGCGCGCGGTTGGGGACGGGCGATTGTTCCTGCGCGGGTACAGTTGCGGCGAGCGCGCAAAGCGCGGAGACGAGAACGGCGTATCGCATTTACCTTGATTGCATCATAGGGAAGGCGCGACGGCTTATGGGCGCGGCCTCCCGCTCCGTTACGCCGGCGGTTCCGTTATGCAATGACGCGCAGCGCCTAAACCTACTTCTCGGCCGAGCCGGGCTCCGACTGTTTGCGATGGAAGTTCGCCACGACCGGATCGGGCAGCGCATGGCCGGCGGCTGCCTGCATTTTGTTTTTGAAAGAGCCGGCTACCACGTGGTCCTTACCGGCCATAAGGGCTTCGTATCCGTCGCGCGCGACCTCGCCGGGATCGTCTTTTTCACTGGCGCCGACCTGGGTGTCGTCCATGCCCGCGCGATGGAAAAAGTCCGTCTCGGTTGCGCCCGGCATGAGCGCGGTAACGGTTACGCCTGTGTCCTTCAACTCGTTGCGGATTGCCTGCGAAAACGAGGAGAGAAAGGCTTTCGAGGCGCCGTAAACGGCTTCAAACGGCGCGGGCATCGTGCCCGCGATGGACGATGTAAACAGCACCCGGCCCTGGCCGCGGGCCACCATATCTTTCAACACGCGCTTGGCGAGATGAACGGGCGAGATCACATTGAGGCGGATCAGGTTTAACTCGGCGTCGAGATCCGTATCGCGCGCGAATTCGCCGCTTACGCCGACTCCGGCGTTGATGGCTATGGCATCGACAGGACGGCCGCTTTCTTCAATTCGTCCGTAGAGCTGCTCGACTCCTTCCGAGGTGGCGAGATCGGCCTGAACGGCCTCGACATGCACGCCGAGCATTTCGAGGTTCTTTTCTGCCTGGTTAATGCGGTCGCCGGCCGAGGCTATCAGCAGATCGTAGCCGTGTTCGGCGAATTGTTTCGCGAGCTCGTACCCGATGCCGCTGGATGCGCCGGTGACGACCGCAAATGGTCTGGGGGACGTGTTGGTCATGCGTGTTTTTACCCGCAGATTGGACGAAGGGTTGAGGGCGCGTCGATCATCCGCAAATCTGCTGGGCTGTTTTGCGGTGCTGGTAAGTAGATCAGGGTGCGCTGGCTACAATGAGAGTTCACCAGGAGCATCATGGCAGGTAAAAAAATCGGTATTCTTACCGGCGGCGGAGATGTGCCCGGCCTGAACGCCGTCATTAAGAATGTTGTGTATCGTGCGACGACCGATGGTCACGAAGTAACAGGCATTCGTCTCGGCTGGAAAGGTTTGACCGATCTAAATTTCGACGATCCGGCGAGTGTGCAGCGGTTCGTGCTACCGCTTACGCGCGAGAATACGCGCCGCATCGATCGCACGGGCGGCACTTTTCTTCATACGAGCCGCACGAACCCATCGAAGATGAAAAAGCTTCCGGATTTTCTCAATCCGAGCGATTTCCCTTCGGCTCCGGGAAAAGACGGCATACCGAGCTATGACATGACCAAGCGCGTTTTGTCGAACCTGGAGAAATTAGAGATCGATCACCTGGTGGCCATCGGCGGCGACGACACCTTGAGCTACGCGGCGGTGCTTGACAAGACCGGCTTCAAAGTTATCGGCATTCCGAAGACAATGGACAACGATGTCCGCAATACAGAATACTGTATAGGCTTTTCGACCGCGGTTTCGCGGGCGATGGATGCCATCGGACGGCAGAGAACGACGGTCGGATCGCACGAACGTATTGGCATCTTTCGGGTGTTTGGACGCGATGCGGGCTATACCGCGCTCTATACGGCGTATGTGACATCACTCCGCTGCGGAATTCCGGAATACCGCTTCAATGTCGAGCATATGATTGACCTGCTCATGACGGATAAGAAGAATAACCCGAGCAACTACGCGCTGGTCATTCTTTCGGAAGGCGCTCAGTGGCAGGGCTATCAGATCAAGGAATACGGCGAGCCGGATGCGTTTGGACATCGCAAGAAGTTCAGCGTGGCCGAGGCATTCAGCGATGAAGTGATCAAGTGTACCGGGGCGGAAACGGTAGTGAGCGATCTGACGTACGATCTGCGCAGCGGTGCACCGGACTTTCTCGACACAATGGTTGCAACCACGTTCGGCACGATGGCATATGACGCGATCACGCAGCAGAAACACGGACTGATGGCCTCCATTTCGGAAGGCAAGTTCGCCATGGTGCCTATACCCGATCCGAAGCTCGGTCCGCGCAAGCTCGACGTTGAGCATATGTACAACAAAGAACGCTACCGGCCGTCATACACAAGCAAAGAAGGCATGCCACTGCTGCTCTCGCATCCATGAGGGGCATGCAAGGTACGCCGTTTTGCGAAGTCGTCGAGGCGCAAGGCCATCTCGTCGATTCGCACATCATGGAGCAGATCTTCGACACAGTAGTCGAATTTGGCGGCCGCTTCGAGGTGGAAGAATTTTCGATCGGACGCACCAATAGCGATCCTTCGCGGCTGCGGCTGCGGGTGGAGGCTTCTTCCGATGACCAACTGGAAAAGATGCTGGCGCAACTGCTCGGGCTTGGCTGCGCGCTGGCGGATTCGGGCGAAGTGGAATTGAAAGCGGCTGAGCGGGATGCCTGTGCGCCGGAGGATTTTTACTCGACAACCAACCAGCGCACCCAGATCCGGCATGGCGGCCATTGGCTGGATGTGCAGAACCAGCGGATGGACGCGCTGATTGTCGTCGATGATGGTACGGCCACGTGTAAACGCCTGCGCGATATTAAGGCGAGCGACAAAATCGTATCGGGTATGAAGGGAATCCGGGTCATTCCCGAGCCGAAGGAGCGCGACCGGCAATCCTTCGCGTTCATGAGCAACGACATTTCTTCCGAGCGGCAGGTGGAAACCGCCGTCGGCCAGACTGTTGCGCTGGCTACGCAAGCGAAAAGAGAAGGGAAGAAGATCGTCGCGGTGGCCGGTCCGGTTGTGGTGCATACCGGCGGCGCCGCTCCGTTCGGCAAGCTGATTCGCGAGGGGTGGATCGATGCCGTACTCGCGGGCAACGCGCTCGCAGTGCACGATATTGAAGCGGCGCTGTTTGGAACGTCGCTCGGTGTGCGCACGTCCGACGGGCGGCAGGAAGAGCATGGCCATCGTAATCATATGCGCGCGATCAACGCCATCAACCACGCAGGAGGAATTGCCGAGGCTGTGCAGTCCGGCAGGCTCAGGCGCGGGGTGATGTACGAGTGCGTGAAGGCCGGTATTCCATTCGTGCTGGCAGGCAGTTTGCGCGACGACGGCCCGCTGCCGGGGGTGATTACCGACATGAACGCGGCGCAAGATGCTTACGCCGAACAGTTGCGCGATGCCGGTGTGGTGCTCTGCTTAAGCTCGATGCTGCACTCGATTGCGGCGGGGAACATGCTGCCGGCCTGGGTGAAGGTAGTGTGCGTCGATATCAATCCTGCGGTGCCGACGAAGGTAGCCGATCGCGGAACCGGCCACGCGCTGGGCGTTGTAACGGATGTCGGGCTGTTTCTGGATCTGCTTTCAAAGAAGTTGCCAATAAAGTCATCCGCTTCATGAAGAAGAATCGTAGTTATACAGATGAGCACGCCGAAGCCGGCGTACGCGCGAAGCTGCCGGAGATTGAGACCTGGCCAAACCAGTATCGAGGATACGAAATCGAGATCGAAATGCCGGAGTTCACTTCAGTCTGCCCGAAAACGGGGCTTCCGGATCATGGCACTCTGCGGCTGATTTACACGCCCGCCGCGCGCTGCCTGGAATTGAAGTCGCTAAAGATGTACACTCTGGCTTATAGGAATCTCGGCATCTTCCAGGAGAATGTGGTCAATCGCGTGCTTGCGGATATCGTGAGGGCAACCGATCCGGTGGAAGCGACGGTAATTGGCGATTTTGCCGCGCGCGGCGGAATTACAACGCGAGTTACGGCCACATATCGCAAGAGGAAATGAGATTGTTCGGGCAGAAAGACTGATCACGATGACAGGCAAGGCCGCACTCCTGCTGCTGCTGAGCGGCGGGCTCTTCGCAGCAGAGTTTCGCACCGGGCAGGCGGCGCGCGCAGTCTTCGGTCAATCGTCTTTTACCTCGCGCGATCCCGGCGTGAAAGCGACGTCGCTGGTGGTTGCAGGCAGCCAGCTTTTTGTAGCGGACAGCTCGCAACGCGTTTTAACGTTTAATCTTTCCGATTTGGGAAGCGTGCGCGACGACCGCGCAGCGTCGCAGGAGGTGAGCTGCGCGGTTTGTGAATCCACTCCTGCCGGGGAGACGAAGCAAGCCGTGATGCCCGGAGTGGCGGCGGTGAGTGTGTGGGGAAAGACGGTAGCCGTGGCCGATACGGCACATCACCATGTATTAATCTGGCGCGATGCAACGGCGCCGCGTCTGGATCGCGGTCCCGATGTGGTTCTGGGGCAGGCAGACGAAGCGACGCCGGGTCGCACGACGCTGGTGAATCCAGTCTCGGTTGCATTAGACGGCAAGCGCCTGTTCGTGGGAGATACCGCGCTGCATCGCGTCCTGGTCTGGAACAGGCTGCCGGTAAGCGGAGATGAGCCGGCCGATGCGGTGCTGGGGCAAGCGGATTTTACGACCACAGCGCCAGCCGACACGCCTGCCTCGGATTCGATTGTTTCGCCGGTGGCTATGGCTTCCGACGGAAATGATTTGTTTGTGGCGGATGCCGCGGAAAATCGCGTGCTGGTCTTTTCGCCAGCGGATGCTGCGCTCACACGCGACAGCGTGATCAATTCAGCGAGCCTGAGTAATGGACCTGCGGCCCCGGGCATGCTGGTCACAATTCAGGGCGCGCAGTTCACCGAATCGAACGAAACCGCTCCTGCCGGCCCGGAGTCGCCGTTACCTAGAAATCTGGGAGGCGTAGAGGTCATTTTCGATGGCATTGCACTGCCGGTGCTGGCGGTTTCGCCGAGCGAAGTTCAGACGCAGCTTCCGTACGACCTCGGCAGCCGGGCGGGGGCAAGCCTTTATCTTCGTATGGAGCGCGGCGGCAAGGTAATCGTGACGAATGCCGTGAACATGAAACTGGTGCCGGCAAATCCAGGTTTGTTCGCTCTCGGCGGCAGCGAACCGCGTCCAGGCATTTTGCTGCACAACGCTGCAAAAGGAGCGAGCAGCGCTCCGCCGGTTACCGAGGAAAATCCGGCGCGCCCGGGCGAAGTGCTTACGATCTGGGCAACAGGGTTGGGAGCGCTTCTCGATGATGGCGTCACGGTGGCTGCGCCAATAACGGCGCAGATTAATGGCCAGCCGGTTTCGGTGATTTCAGCCCGGCGCATTGAAGGCGCAACCGGTGTCTATGAAGTTCGCGTGACAGTTCCGGCCGGGTGGCGCGGCAGGCAGGAAGGGCAGCTGTCGATCGCCCAGAACGGCTTTTCGAGTAATACGATCACGTTCCCCCTGGCGCGGTTTCGTCGCTAATCGAATACGGCTTATAACGATTTTCCACGAGTAGCTGACGCGCGCGAGTTAAGTCCGCGGGCAGGACGTAGAAGAAAGCGCCGGTCAGCTCACGACGCATCAGCCAGCCCGCGGTATAGGTTCCGGTCTCGATGAGATATTCGATGCCGGCGGCAGCGAGGATATCTTCGAGACGCAGCGCGGCCCGCAGCGTGCGTGCCATATAGAGCAGATCGAGATCGGTCTCACCGAAGAATTCTGCGTCGCGCCGCATGATCCGATTTTCTTCCACCCGCAGGGCTCACGTTCTGGCGGCAGTCCTGTTATTGTCCAGATAGCGAGTCATGCGCGCGGTACAAAGATTTGGGCGGCGGTGGCGGGAGGCGCGGATGTTCGTGCGCGCCATGGCCTCGCCGGCGCATCCGATCCTGGCGCAGATCGTCCCCATTCGCCGCTGCAATCTTTCCTGCACATACTGCAATGAATACGACCGGCATTCCGCGCCGGTACCGGCCGCGGTGATGCAGCGGCGCATCGACAAACTTGGTGAGCTCGGTACGAGCATTATCACTTTCAGCGGCGGGGAGCCGACGCTACATCCGGATCTCGATCTGCTCATCCGGCGCGCGCGCGAGACCGGAGCAATCGCGACGCTCATTACGAACGGCTATTTCCTGGTTCCCGAGCGCATTAAACGCCTGAACGCGGCCGGCCTCGATTATCTGCAGATCAGCATTGATAATGTTCAGCCCGATGAAGTATCGAAAAAGAGCCTAAAGGTGCTGGACCGGAAGCTCGAATGGCTCGCGCAATACGCGGAGTTCGACGTGACCATCAACTCGGTGCTTGGCAGTGCGATCGAGCATCCGGAGGATGCCTACACGATTGCGGCGCGGGCGCGCGCGCTGGGCTTCAACAGCACGGTGGGCATTTTGCACGATGGAGCAGGTCAGCTCGCACCGTTAGAGAGTCGCCAGCATCGCGCATACGAGCGCATCCTGGAGCTTGGCACCGGGCTTTTTTCTTTCGCGCATCTGGACGCGTTTCAGCAGAATACGATTCGAGGCTTGCCGAATCCGTGGCACTGTCCGGCCGGCGGCCGCTTCCTTTATATATGCGAAAACGGGCTGGTGCACTACTGTTCGCAGCAGCGCGGCTCGCCCGCTATTCCGCTGGAAGATTACACGTTCGAAGATTTGCAGCGTGAAGGGCGCAAGAAAAAAGGATGCGCCCCGTTCTGCACCATTTCCTGCGTGCACCAGACGGCAATGCTCGACGAGTTCCGAACGCATCCGCGAGAGACGCTGGCCGGCATTATAGATAGACGCAAACGGCGGGACCCGGGCTGGCAGACACCTGCTTCGGTGCGTTTGCTGGAAAGTATGTTTTTGCGTGATTCACGAACGCGCGATGTGTTTACGTTGATTGCGCTGCGGCTATTTCGCGTACGGCGGGCGAGCACCGAACAGCCGGGATATTACGATAGCTGAGATGAAGAGATTCCCCGCGGTGGGTGTACTCCTGATGCTCGCGGCCTGCGGCGCGCCACCCAAAAGTAAAGTGCCCGCGTTAAGTCCACAACAGGCCGGTGAACTGCTGCACTATAACAATAAAGCGCAGAACTGGCTGAAGTATGTGCAGCGAAACAATCCGGGCTGCGATTACCGGTTGGATTTACCGGACCAAAGCGCGCATCCGACCGAGATCGATCTTTCGCATATTGTGGTGTGCGGCGCGCGGCCGGTGCCCAGGGAATTCGATGCCAGTGTTTCGTTCGAATTCGACCAGAACCGCGGAACCTGGGTGATCTCGCGTTTCTCGAGTTAGGCCAAGCCGGCGCTGCGTGCGGCGACAAGCGAGAGACTGGACCAATCGAGCTCCGCTTGCGCGTGCGCCATGGCGCTCAGCAACTGGTCGCGCAGAATGCCGGCGAGCGGCAGAGGCACGTTCAGATTGCCGGCGGCCTCGAGCGTCAATCGCACATCTTTCAAACCGAGCTTCAGCGTGAAACCGGCGGGATCGAACTTGCGCTGCACAATGTTCGTTCCGTAATTCTTGTAGACGGGCGAGCCAAACAGCTCCGACATGACATCCAGGAATTGCTGTTCTTCGAGGCCCGCTTTGCGCATCAGAGCGAATGCTTCGCTGAAGGCTTCGAGCATGTTGGCAATCATGAAGTTTCCGGCAAGCTTGAGTGCATTCGCCTGCCACGGCTCCGTTCCGGCGATGAACGTTTGCCGGCCGATCGCATCCGCCAGCGGACGGCAGCGCTCGACGGCCTTTTCGTTCCCAGCCAGTATGACCAGCAGCTTCTTCGTTTCGGCTGCTTCAGGGCGGCCGAAAACGGGTGCCGCAACGTAGCTCCGCTCGCGCCCGGCGTGCTCTTCGGCGAGCCTGCGAGAGAGCGCGACGCTGATGGTGCTCGAGGACATGTGCACAGCATTGCGCGGAAGGGCAGCGGCGAGGCCGCTTTCGCCGAAGACGACGTCTGCCAGCGCGGCATCGTCTGCGAGCATTGTGATGACCGCTTCGGCATCGCGCGCGGCATCGGCGGGGGTGGTTGCGAAGCGCGCTCCCCTTTGGACGAGCGGTTCGGCCTTTTCGCGCGTGCGGTTGTAGACGGAGAGCGAGTATCCGGCGGTTAGCAGGTTTTTCGCCATGCCGGCGCCCATTCTGCCGAGCCCGATAAAGCCGATTTTCATAACCCTTATCATAAGAAGATGAGGCAACTGCTTAAGTGCGCGCCTGTTTTTCTGCTAGCGGCGGCCTCTCTTTGCGCGCAGGATTGGAAGACGGCGACGTCGCTTCCGGGTGTCGATCTCAGCCATCTCTCGGCTGCGCAAAAAACGACGGTGTTCAAGGTGTTGCGAAGCCAAGGCTGTTCGTGCGGCTGCAACATGAAGCTCGCCGAATGCCGCGTCGTAGATCCGAATTGCTCTTACAGCAACGGCATGGCGGCGGCAGTTGTGGATGCGATTGCGCATGGCAAGACGGCGGACGAAGCGCAGGCAGCGGCCGTCGCTTCACGCTGGGGACACGTCGAGCAGCCGAAGCTGCTGGATGATCCCGTGCAGATACCGGTAGCGGGCGCGCCTTCAATCGGCCCAGCCAGCGCACCGATCACGATCGTGGAGTTTTCCGATTTTCAGTGCCCCTATTGCGCGGCGGCGATTCCGGAGATTCATGCGCTGTTGAAGGCCTATCCGACGCAGGTGAAGCTGATCTTCAAGCAATATCCGCTGGAGATGCACGCCCAGGCGGAACTGGCGGCCACGGCCGCAGTGGCCGCGCAGAAGCAGGGCAAATTCTGGCAGATGCACGATGCGCTGTTCGAACATCACGACCAGCTTTCGCGCGCGAATATTCTCGAGCTCGCGCGGGCGAACGGCCTGGATATGAAGCGCTTTGAAGCGGATCTGGATTCAACGACGGTGAAGGAATCGGTGGTCCGCGATGTGCAGGACGGCGATCACGCGGGGGTGGAAGGCACGCCCACTCTGTTCATCAATGGACAGCGGTATAACGGGCCGATCCTGCTGAGCTCGCTGAAGCCTGTATTCGATGCTGAACTGAAACCGCCGGCGCGCAATTAGCGGGTTTCGAGTTCCTGGACGAGCGCGAGCACAACGTCCCCCACCACCTGAAAGCTATGCGCGCTTAGTTTGTCCATCGTGTCATCTGCAGTGTGCCACCACGAGCCGTTCGGGCCGTAATCGAGATCGATAATGTCAATGACGTTTACCCCGGTCTCAGCGAATGGCTTGTGGTCATCGTCGATTGCGCCTTCGTCAGTTCGAAAATACTTTGAATAGCCGAGGCGCTCAGCGATTTTGGCGACGGCAGCGCGCAAGGATTCGGACGAATTGGCGTCATTTGAAACGTCGAGCGCTTTGTCCCCGATCATATCTACATTAATCAGTGCCTTCACGCGGGAAAGCGTGCCGTCCGCCAGCCATTTTTCCGCAAGATGGCGGCTTCCATAGCGGCTGTCCGTATCGGTCCATTGGCCGACTGCTTCTTCGCCGTCGAAAAAGACGATCAGGATATCGTCGGCGTGTTTCAATCTGGCTGCAACGCGCGCGAACTCGATCAGGAACCCGGTGGACGAGCCGGCGTCGTTTGCGCCGACGAAGCGGACCATCGGGATGCGTTTCGTATCGTAATGGCCGCTGACGACGATACGCTTGCCGGAAGCGCCGGGAAATTTCAGCAGGATATTGGTCATCGGCACGGGGCCGGCGGGCGTCTGCGCGGTAAAGGAATCGAGCGTGAGCTCGCCGCCCAGCGGTTTCAGCTCGGAAACGATCCAGTCGCGGGTGTGCCGCAGTGCATCGGAACCAGCGGGACGTTCGCCAAACGACACAGCACGGCGCGTGTAGCTGAGCGCGGCGGCCGCCTGGAACTTTGGTACTACGCCAGGAGCGGCGGTGGCGCAGATGACTGCGCACACCGGGAAAAATCGGAAGTTTCGCATGAAGAAAAATGCGTCAGGGATGCGAAATCAAAGCGCAATTTCACACCACTCTTTTATGGGTTGAGACCTGTTGTATTATAGCCGTACACAGGAAACCCACTGTCAGGTGCTTATGCAGTCAGTCGGACAGAAACTCCGTGCTGCGCGGCTTGCGCAGGAATTCACACTCGATCAGATTCATTCGAGCACGCGAATTAGTCTAAATACTCTGGAAGCAATCGAGGCGGATGATGTGAACCACATCAGTTCGGCGTTTCTTTACAGGAGTTTTGTTCGCCAGCTCGCGGAATACCTGAAAATTGACTACGCCGAATTGAGTTCGTCGATACAGGCGAACGCCGAGCGCATGCCGGCGCCGCTTATGCCGGGAGAGGGGCACAGGATTCCCGGCCCCAAAGTGCCCGCATTGCAGATCGGACGCCGGCGCAAAGTGCGCTGGGTACGCTCGCTTTCGTCGTTTGCAGCGGCGCTGGTGGCGTGCTCGGCGATTTACGCGTTTTGGCAGAACGAGAAACTCGGTCTGCCGACATTGCTGGGCAGCGCAGTACCCAGCACGCAGGTGCAGCCGGCGGCAGCATCCGCCCCGAGCTCTGTGCCCGCTCCCGCTTCGACGGCCCCTGCTGAGCCGCGTCCGCAGCAGACTGGCTTTACGCTCGAACTTTCAGCGACCGAGCCGGCCTGGCTGTCGATCGTTGCGGACGGCAAAGTTTCTTTCCGCGGCATTCTGGAGCGGGCGGAGACGAAAATTCTGGAAGGACATGAAACGGCCCGCATCCGGACGGGCAACGCGGGTGCGGTAGAAGCCGTGTTCAATGGCAAAGCAATCGGCGCGCTCGGCTCGCGCGGGCAGGTGCGCACGGTGCTGTTCACGAAGGACGACTACGAAGTGCTCGATAGCTCTCCGCGGATTTCGCTCTTACGCTTTACCCCGACCTTCGAGCTGGCTCGGGAGATTCGGCCTGCTTCGCTCGTGCGGCCTGTTGCTTTCTAGTGCTGCTTTGCAGTTTGCGTTTCTGCCGCTCGAGTGCCAGAAGCTCGTTGCGGCGACGCAGCTTGATGCTGCCATCCACTTTGCGCCAGAACTTGCGGAAGTAATCGATGGCGGAGGCGAGCCCGACAACCACCACTGCCCACATCGCGCCCAGCGCGTAGGGCCGTAAGGCGGGCCAGCGGATGGAGAGCATCACCATCGCGACGCCGACTACCTGCAGAATCATTTTCGATTTACCGAGCTCGCCGGCTTTAACGGTGAAGCCCTCGGCCGAGGCGATACTGCGCAGGCCTGATACCGCGAATTCCCGGCTGATAATCAGGATCACCAGCCAGCCTGGCAGCAGGCGTATTTCGACCAGCGAAATGAGAGCAGCCGAAATCAGGAGCTTATCGGCTACCGGATCGAGCAGGGTGCCGACAGTTGTTACCTGTTTCCAGCGCCGCGCCAGGTAGCCGTCGAGCAGATCGGTCAAGGCGGCGGCCAGAAAGACGGCGAGGGCGAAAAAGACACTGACATTCTGCTGCACCAGCGCCGCCACCAGCAGGGGTACGAGGAAGATGCGGACGAGCGTCAGGAGATTGGGCAGATTCGTCAATTCGTACCTAAAATATAAACCATCCGGAACACGCGCGGGTTCCGTTACAAACAAGCGCGGGCCTGTCATAATGGCGTCGGATGGCGTGCCCGTTTTTTGAGCCACAGGTGATCGTGCGCCTCTCCGGCTACCCGGGCGCGCGGCTGCCGCTGATCGAGGAATACGAAGGAGCATGTCATGCAGGAAGTTCCGTCTTCGAGGCTCCCGGCGAACTACGTTTCCAATGCTGCAACCACGGTTACTCGCGTGGCAAATGCCCTCATTTCCCACAAAGCGAAACACGCTCGGCGGTCCGCTTCGACGTTGTCAGCCGCAGCACTGAATTTCTGGAATTGCTTTGCGTGGAGGAGCAGGACCATGCGCCGCTGCGCTGGCTGAGCCTCCGCTACGCCATCGCGAGCGGCACGCTCGAGCCTGTGCTGGAGGACATATGCGCACAGGCGCAGGCGCAGGCCTTCTGCCGGAGCTTTCTGCGCCGGTTTGCCTGCTGATTACTGCGGAGAAGCTTTCCGGCGGCGGTACTCGGCGAACATGGTTTGCGCCTCACTTTCCCGGTGAAGCTTGCGGTAGAGCATAGCGAGTGAGTAGCAGGCGTCGCTCGAGCCGTGATCTTGTGCAACAGCCTGCTTGTATTCTTCGATGGCTTCGCTATCGCGTCCCTGTTTTTCGAGCGTGCGCGCCAGATGATACGAGCTGACGGCGAGTGACGGATCGTATCGTAACGACTCGCGCAGCGCCGCTTCGGCTTCGTGCAGCCGGTCCATGCGGAGCAGCAGGTAACCAAGATTATGCGGAGGCCATGGGGAAGGATGCGGTCCGGCTCGATTCAAACTGCCGGCGCGCTCGAAGGCGGCCAGGGCTTTGTCCGTCCGGCCCTGCATATCGAAGGCCAGGCCGAGCGCATCCCAAGCGCGGGCGGCTTTGGGGTCGAGTTCAGTCGCGCGTTGCAATTTCACGACAGCTTCCTGGTAGCGGCGTTGATCGTAATCGAGCCGGCCGAGCCAGTAGACATAAAGAGCGCTGGCGGGCTGCTCCTCTGACAGGGCCGTGAGTACGGTGCGCGCGCGCGCATCGTTGCCCGCCTTTGCCAGCGCCATGGCCAGCGTGAAGCTGTCGGCCTGGGAGAGCGGTGCAAGCCGGGCGGCGCGGTCAAAATACTCGATTGCACGAGGCATGTCGCCGGCCAGAAATATGACGGCGCCTTCAAGCGCGAAGATTGCGGCGGGACGGACGGGTTCCTGGGCCGCCAGCAAAGATTCTACCTGCGCGAAGTTTTTATGCGCCAGCTCGGCTGCCGCCCGCTCGCCCTCGGCGGGCGTGGGGAATGCGTGGCGGATGCGGGCGAAGATATCGTTTTCTTGCGCGAAGGCGAGCACCGCGATTGCAGCCAAACAGACTGCCAGGCGAGGTAGGTACACGCTTCAGGGCCTCGCGTCAATGGTGCGCAGCATCAATTCGGCACGCTTCGAGCGCTGTTCATCGAGCTGTTTCACTTTGGCTTCCTGTTGGGTCCTGCGCGGATCCCCGGTACGGCGATAGATTGCGAGTAATTGCGTATTCGCCTGAAAGCTCCCGGGATCCAGTACGAGCGCCCGATCGAGCTCTCTTTGCGCCGCGGCCATGTTTTTCTGTTCCATCAGTACACGAGCCAGCTCGGTGTGCGACTCGGCGAATTCGGGCAGCAGCTCGATCGAATGCTTTAAATGAGCAGTAGCAGCCGCGGAATCGCCTTCCTGACGGGCCATCCGGCCCAGAAAGTACTCAGCACCTCCCGCCGTTGCCGGACTATCTTTCGCCCGGGTCATCTCCTCCTTCGATTTTGCATAATCGCCGGAAGCATAGTAGGCAATGCCCAACGCGTAATGCCCTTTCACATTGCCGGGCCGGGCATTAACGAATTTTTGAAAGTAGCCGGCGGCAGTGGCGGCATCGCGCGTGCTTAAGATCACGAAACCCATGGCGTAGTTATAATCCGGATTTTGCGGGTCGATGGCAAGCGCCCGCGTAAGCGAGTTACGCGCTTCGACCGGCAGATTCATTTTGCTCGCAATCATGGCGAAGAGGTAATGAATTTGCGCATTATTCGGTTCGAGATCGCGCGCATGTGCAAGATAGCCAAGCGCTCCTTCTTCGTCCTTGGCTAAATCGGCGAGGCGCGCCAGCTCCACCAGATGCGCGGGATTCTTCGGATCCAGGACGGCCACGCGTTCGAGCATTTTGCGAGCGTCGGACAGACGTTTCAACTGTTCGTAAGCAATGGCGAGCCGGCGCAGGCTAGCGGCTCCGGCGAGATGGCGGCTGTCGAGTTGTTCGACCAATGAAACGACTGTTTTGGCAGAGGACGGATCCGCTAGCGCCGTGCTCACGGATGCGAAGTCGGCCTCGATGAAATCTTCGCGGCTGGCGAGATTGCGGGCGTCGGCTGGAGTGAGCAGCTGCCATACGCCGGGCCCACAGGACGGTTCTTTATCCGGATGGTCCCGGCAGGCGTGCGCCAGGTTGTCCCAAGCGGGTAACAGATCCGGGCTGAGCCGGACAGCCTGTGCAAAGTCTGCCCGCGCCCGGCTCAACTGGTTTCGCCGGGCGGACACAATGCCGCGCAGGTTCAGTAAACCGCCTTCCGCCGGGTGAGCTTTGAGCGACGTCTCCAGTAACTGCGAAGCTGCGGCTAAGTCCCCGGTCTGAATTTTCTCCTGAATGGCGAGCATCTTCTCATCGAGATCGGAAGCGTGAAGCAGAGGATAAACCAGTAGGACGAGAAGAATCGCGCGCGGCACCAACTGCTGAAATCGTACCAGGGAAAGATTCAGAAGGTAACGCTTGCAAGCAGTTCGGGTAGTAAGCACCACTGGCTTAGTGTGTCCTACTTTGGACTTGACTAACTGATCGAATCAATATATAAGTACTAACTTACTTACGTCTCGCAGGAAGGGGTTTTGGGATGTCAGGACGGTCTTTTTGTGGAGCGCTTACTGCGCTGTTAGTCGCCTCCGTGCCGCTGTTCGCGCAAAGCCAGAACGCTACGCTGGATGGGCAGGTTACCGATAAATCGGGGGCGGTGATTCCGCAAGCCTCGGTGACGATTTCGGCCGCCGAGCGCTCGATCAATAGCACTATTCAGACCGATCCTGAGGGGCGTTTCTCGTTCCCGAACCTGCAGCCCGGCATGTACGATTTGAGTGTCGAAGCCAAGGGTTTCCACAGTTATGTGCAGCGTGGAATTCAGCTTCTGGCCAATCAATCGGCACGTATCGACGCCAGCATGGAAGTGGGGGAGGCGTCTACCAAGATCGAAGTAACGGCTGACGCAGCGCAATTGAATTACGACAACGGCTCGCAGCAGGAAGGCGTTCCGCCGCAGGTGGTGAATCAGCTGCCGCTGCTCGTCGCCGCCGGCACTCCACGAAACGCCGTGCAGTTCATTTCGTTTTTACCCGGCGTCAACACCGGGACCAGCCCGCAGGCATTCAACGCCCGTATCAACGGCGGCCTCAAAATGGGCGATGAAGCGATCATGGATGGTGTCAGCATGCAGGAAGGAACGATGTCGCAAAGCGGCATGGTCTCCTTCTTCGATTTCCCAACCACACCCGACATGGTGAGCGAGGTGCGCGTGCTGACTTCGAGTTATGAGCCCGAGTATGGCGTGACGACGGGAGGAGAAATTATTGTCACCACCCGCAGCGGGACCGACCAGTTTCATGGCGGCGCCTTTGAATACTTCCGCAATAAGAGCTTAAACGCCTTGCAGTTCACCAACCAGCGCCCGGAGGGAGATCCGCGTCCCAAGGACAACGAGAATGAATTCGGCGGCTTTATCGGCGGTCCGGTGAAAGTGCCGTTTCTGCCATTTGTCTGGGGGGCGAAGCACAAAACATACTTCTTCTTTGATGCAGAGTACCTGAGGAGTTTGGGCGGAACGAACCGTCCGGTTGTGTCGATTCCATCAATACAGGAGCGAAGCGGCGACTTTTCCGACCTCGGCAGCCCCATTTTCGATCCGACGAGCAACGCTGACCCGGCCAAGCGAACGGCTTATCCGGGAAACAAGATTCCGATCTCCCAGCAAAGCCCGCTCGCGCAGCAGTGGATGCAGTATCTTCCGACACCAACATCATCCGGGCCGTACAATAATTACTTATCCACCCCGGTATCCGACGGCATTCTCTCAAACGTCGACCATTACCTTTACAAGTTCGACCACTATTGGGGCGAGAAGGACCACATCTTTGTAACCATCTGGCGGCAGAAGAGCCAGCCGAATGAGCAGTGTGCTCTGCCGGTCCAGCTTTGTACCTCGAGCCCGTCGAAACCGCAGGACGCCTGGGTCAACCGCCTGAATTGGGATCACATTTTTACGCCGACATTTCTCAGCCATTTTGCGGTCGGATATGTAAATCGTAACGAGGGCTACGGGTCGGTTTCGGGGCAGGACCCCAGCACGCTGCCGCATATTCCGAATGCGGTGGCTTACTTTGCTTCGCCCGCGGCCAATTTTAGCGGCAATGGTGTTACCAATTACGCGAGTTGGGGAAATACTTCGGGCCCCGGATATCTGAACAAGACGACGCGGCCGACTTACATCGCCAACGAGCTGTTTACCTGGGTTCATGGCGCTCACACCATCAAGTTCGGCGGCGAATTCCGCCATTTGCAGCAGGTCTTCCGAGCGAACGGCAACCAGTCGGGTACGATCGGCTTCGATGCCAAGTCCACGGGGCTTCCCGGCGTGGCGAGCGGCGACCCGTTTGCCAGTCTTTATATAGGCGCTGTCGACAACGGCAATCTGAATGTCTACAACGTCTCCAAGTACGGTGCGGAACAGCACGCCTATTCGCTGCATATCGGCGATACCTGGAAGATGACTCCCAAACTGACCGTCAATTATGGTCTGCGCTGGGACCGCTTCTCACCCACCTTCGAAACCAGCGATCAGATGGCTTTCTTCAGCTTCGGGGCGAACCCGGGCGCAGGGAATCTGCCTGGCAGCGTAGCCTATGCCGGCGACAAATGGGGACCCGCAAGCTTCGGTAAGCCCTATCCGGAGGATCCGTTCAATGGAGCCTTCGCTCCCCGCATCGGCGTCGCTTACAAACTTACCGATAACACAGTCCTGCGCGCCGGCTACGGCATCTTTTACACGCAGGCGTTCTATCCGGGTTGGGGCGGCGGCATGTCATTAGATGGCTTCAATCCCCAAATCAACTTCAGCGACTCGCTCAGCGGTTATCAACCTGCTTTTAACCTTGACAACGGATTTCCCGCCTACAGCAGCGCACCGGACGTCAGCCGTACAACCGATAACGGCAAAAATGCCCCGCAATACCGCCCGACTTACGCCAACCATCTTTCCTATACGCAGCAGTGGAACTTCACAGTAGAGCGCAAACTCGGCAATAGCGCCATCGCCAGCGTTGCATACGTAGCAAATAAAGGCACGCATCTGCCTTCACAGATGCAGCCGCTGAATTATCTCGATCCAGCGCTGCTTTCGAGCTTCGGCGCGACGAAGTTGAACACCGTTTTCCAGCCCGGACAGACGTCTCTGTTCGGCGTCAGTGTTCCGTATGCGAATTGGGTGAACACGCTGGACACAGTCGGAACCTGTAAACCCACAGTGGCCCAGGCGCTGGTGAAGTATCCACAGTATTGCAACGGCATTATCGGCCTGAATGAGAACCAGGGCACTTCGATGTACAACTCCTTGCAGATGAAAGTGGAAAAACAGTTCGCTACAGGCTTTTATCTGGGTGCGAATTACACGTTCTCGCGGCTGGAAACCAATGCTTCTTCCACCACGCAGGCTACAGCGAATTATGGCGGCATCGGCGGCGTGATCAGTCCATTTCAGGGAAGCCGCAACTATTCACTTTCGCCGGATGATATTACCCACAGTTTCTCGCTACTCGGCGTGTACGATCTGCCGTTCGGGCCGGGTAAGCGCTGGGTGACGTCCGGTTTCCTGGGACAAGTGGTGGGCGGTTGGACCGTTTCTTCGAGTATCAAGCTTGTCTCCGGGATGCCGTTGTATTTCCGTAATTCGAACGTTTGCGGCGTGCCGTCGCAGTTCCAGGCGGCTTGCCTTCCGGGGATTTCGTCTTCGTCCAAGGTGCTCACGCAGTCGTGGGGCGAGATGGATGTGAATCAACCCGCCTACAACGTTTCGGCGTTTGAATCGAGCTCGCTTTTTGCGAGCGGAAACTATCTGGGTACCGGCCCGCGTGTCAGCGACGTGCGCGGCTCGCCGTACCGCGATACCAACATTTCGATCTCGAAGAAGATCAGCATTAAGGAACGTGTCAACTTCGAAATTCGCGCCGAAGCATTCAACATCTTCAACAACCATTACTTTACTTGCGACGGCCAGGCGTTCGGCGATTGTATTCCGTTCAACAACGATCCGTCCGATCCGAAGTTTGGGCAATGGAACGGTACGGTGACGCAACCGCGCAACGTGCAACTGGTGGGTCGCATTACCTTCTGACGCACGTTATTCAGCGCTGCATCAACAGCTCTGCGGTAAACTGCAACCATCGCGACGATGTACCGAATTAAAATTCTGCCGCTGGCCTTGTGCGCCTCGGCGCTTGTGTATGGCCAGCTCCCGGACGCTCCTGGCCGCGATACGGTAAAACGCATCTGCGGCACCTGTCATCCGGCTGAAATCGTGCTCTCGAAGGGCATGTCGCGCGAGCAGTGGGGCAATATTGTCTCCAACATGATCAGCCGCGGCGCGAAGGGCAGCGATGCCGAATTTGCGCAGATCGTAGATTATCTTTCCGCCAATCTTCCGCCGAAAGCAAACGCTACCGCTGCCGCAGGAAAGCGGCCTCCAAGACGGCGCAGCCTGATTGATGAAGCCGGCGCCAACGATAAGCAAGTCGTGGATGAAGAGGCGGCGGCGCGCGGACAGTCTCTGTATGCAGCCCAGTGCATAACCTGCCATGGGCCGAAGGCGCGCGGCACGGATCGCGGGGCTGACGTGGTCCGTTCGCTGGTCGTGCTCGAAGATCGCTATGGCAGCAAAATCGGTCCATTCCTGAAGAAAGGCCATCCGATGCAAAGCGGCCAACCGTCGGCGAGTCTTACGCAGGCGCAGATTGAGGACCTCTCGCATTTTCTACACGCGAAAGTCGGTGACACCCTGCGCACCGGGCCTTATAACAAAGTGCTGAACGTACTCACCGGCGACCCGAAAGCCGGCGAAGCGTATTTTAACGGCGCAGGACGGTGTAGCCAGTGCCATTCGGTAACGGGTGATCTGGCGGGCATCGGAAAACGATACGAGCCGCCGGTTCTGCAACTGAAAACTGTGTTTCCGCAGACGGTCGCCTTCGGGCGCCGTTCGATGGGAGCCGGGCGAAAACCCGTTACCGTGACCGTCACTACGCCCTCCGGCGAACATGTCGAAGGCGTGCTGCTGGAGATGGACGATTTCAATGTTGCGCTGCGCGATGCCGATGGGCAGTATCGTTCGTTCGCGCGCACGGAAGGAGTAAAAGTCGAAAAGCATGATCCTTACGCCGCACACGTGGCCTTGCTCGATCAGTACACCGATAAAGACATTCATGACGTGGTGGCGTACCTGGAGACCTTGAAGTGAAACGTTGCGCGCTTTTTTTCGCGGCGCTGAGCCTGCTCGGAAGCGCCCTGATTGCTGCCGACAAGGATTGGCCTACGTACAACGGCGATTATTCCGGCCGCCGGTTCAGCCCGCTGACGCAGATTAACGAATCGAACATAAAATCGTTGAGCCTGAGTTGGATCTATCGCGTAGATCGCGCCAGCGAGCCGGCTTCCTCCGTGATCAAAGCCACGCCGCTGGTGGTGGATGGCGTAATGTATTTCACTGCGCCCGACAAAGCCTGGGCGATCGATGCGAGGACTGGACGTGAAATCTGGACCTATACGTGGGAATCGAAGGGCGGCATCCACCTGGGCAACCGAGGCGCGGGGATTTACGGTAACTGGCTGTATTTCGAAACGCCCGACTGCCACCTGGTGTCGCTCGATCGCAAAGACGGCAAGCTGCGCTGGAGCCAGTCGATCTGTAACCTCGACCAGATGTATTACGCATCGGTTGCGCCGATCATCATTAAAAATCACGTGATCGTTGGCGTGAGCGGCGACGATCTCGATATTCCCGGTTATCTGGAATCGCGCGATCCGGAGACGGGCGATTTGCAGTGGCGCTGGATGACCGTGCCGAAGCCCGGCGAACCAGGTTCGGAGACTTGGCCGAATGCCGAGGCGATGGCGCACGGCGGCGGTATGACCTGGGTGCCGTGCACCTACGATCCCGAGCTGAACATGGTTTTCGTGGGAACGGGCAATCCGCAGCCAGTCATTGCCAGTAAGGGTCGCAAGGGCGATAACCTGTTTACCGAATCGATCGCCGCGCTCAACCTGGATACCGGCAAGCTCGTCTGGCACTTTCAACCGTCGCCCCACGACACTCATGATTGGGACGCGGTGCAAACGCCGGTGCTGATCGATGGGGAAATCGACGGGCAGCCGCGTAAGCTGGTCGCGCAGGCGAGCCGTAACGGCTGGTTCTTTGTGCTTGATCGAAAGACCGGTAAGAATTATGTGAGTACCGAGTACGTGAAGACGAACTGGGCCAAGGGCGTCGATGCGAAGGGCCAGCCGATTCCGAATCCCGCGAAACAGCCGCAGATGGATGGCGCGCTGGTGTCGCCGAACCAGGGCGGCGCAGCGAACTGGCCGCCGCCGAGTTTCAGTCCGCAGACCGGTTTATTTTATGTGAACGCGACGCGCGCTTACAGCATTTACTACATCTTCGATGAGGACGAGAAGCCCGAAGGGTGGGGCGGAAACGACCAGGGCGGCTGGGGCGAATCTATGTTACAAGCGATCGATTACAAAACCGGTAAGATTCGCTGGAGCCATAAGTGGGAGGCCGAAGGCGTGCGCGGCGGCGTGCTCAGCACCGCCGGTAATCTTGTTTTTGCGGGCGATCCACATAATAACCTGGTTGCGCTCAATGCCGCGACCGGAGAGCCGCTGTGGCATGCAAATCTGGGCAACGCGCTAACGAATGGCCCGATGACTTACGAATTAAACGGTACACAATACTTAGTCGTCGCCGCGGGCGATTCTTTGTATGCGTTTGTCGTGCATAAGTAAGCCGCGCCTGTAACGAACAAGGAGGCCCGTGACCAGCCCCGTGCCACCAATTGAATGCGAACAGTTACACGCAGGCGTGGCGGTCAGCGACATTCTATCCGCGGTCGAATTTTATATCAAAAAGCTCGGTTTCACGCAGGCGTTTATCTGGGGAGAACCGCCGACATTCGCCGGCGTGAACCTGGATAAGGTCCAGATGTTTCTGGCGAAAGGCACGCCGACGCCGAGCCGCGAGACCGGTACCGTTTACTTCCTGGTTGATGATGTCGATAGTTTGTACGAATTTCATCGAGCCAGGGGCGTCGAAATCGCACAGGCTATCGACGACAGGCCTTACGGCATCCGCGACTATTCCGTGCGCGATCTTTACGGCTATTACCTGGTGTTCGGACAGCATCTGTGCAATGGCGGTCCGCCGATCGAAATCGAGCGGGTGAATGTGCCGGTGCGGCTGGAGAAGCGTCTGGCAGCCCTGCTGCAGGATCTCGCTGTTCACAAGCGCATGAGCGTGGATAGCTGCCTGGAAGAGATGCTGCTGCATACCAACGAGGGCGTCGGGCCGCATACGAAAACGACGCTGCGCTACATCCAGGAATTAAAACAAAAGCACGGTATCGATTACGACAGCCACGGCAGCTATCGTTTTGTCGAGCGCTGACCGGCTCATGGCTCCAGGCGGAGGCTGTTGATAGGAGCCATGAGCAAGCGATTGCCGGCGTTGAATTCTTCTGATTAAAACACCAGCTTTGCGACGACCGTAATACTGCGCGGATTACTCGAGAACGTCAGGTCCGGGCGATTGAAGATCGGATTGCCGGGAGTGAGCATGTTGCGTGTGGCGCCGCCTGTAAGGATCGGAGTCAGCACCGGATTCCCTCCATCGACATGATTCAGGAACCCGCCGGTATATTGCGGATGGTTCAGCGCGTTGCTGAACTGACCCTGAAACTCGAGCCTGACTCGTTCGGTGATAGCAAAACGTTTCACGATACTGATATCCAGATCATTGATTGGACGAAGGGGCAGCGTGTTGCGGCCTCCGCTCGGCAGCGAGCCTTGCAGCGCGCGGACATACTTCGCGGTGGAATCGTTTGCCACGTACGCGGCTATGGCCGGATTGGTGTACGGATTCCCGGCTGCGTCCGTCAGCGTGTAGGGAATGGCGTTTCCCTGGGCGTCGATGGGAGTGACATCGGTCCCCGTGCTGCCGCGGCCGTTGGGATTGGTAAAGACGCGATCGCCCCAGGGATCGCCGTTCAGATTGGAATCCTCCGCGCTCTGCACGGTGGCGTATTCGGGACTTTCGTAGGTGTACACCGGCGCGATTTCCCAATTACCCGCAAGATTCTTCAAAAACCAGTTGTTGCTCGATTTGAAGAAGGGCACGTCCTCGACAGCGGTAAGCGTCAAGCGATGGCGGCGATCGAGCGCTGAGGACGATCGTTCCGGGCGCAGATTTTGAAAATCCTGCGGCCGGCGCGGCGTCAACACGGTGCTGAAAAAGTCTGCCGTGCTGTCGTCGATGTTGTGGCTCCAGGTATAAGCGCCGATCAGGAGCAGGCCTTTGGAGAAGCGCCGGTTCAATTGCAGCGCGAGTCCGTGGTATGTCGAATTGCCAACCGGGGCGTTCTCGACGATGGTGCTCGTGAAACCTGCTGCGGCGTAGGCAGGCAGCGTCGGGCTGAGATCCGCCAGATCCGCGAACGTATGGTGGAGACCTGCCAGTTGCGCCGGCGTAGGCGTCGAGAAGAAGGTGGGTAGCGCGTTCGAGGCGTCCACCGGAGAGTAGTTATTAATCCTCTGCTGCACGTCCAGATGCACGCCGCGCGTGCCCAGGTAGCGGGCTTCGAAGGTATAGTCCTGCCCGAAAGCGCGCTGGATGCCAAAATTCCACTGGATCGAATAGGGCACTTGTTGCAGAGTGGTGATGTAGCCGGAAGTGGCAGCGCGTGCCTCTTCGACGCTGAGTGTGCCGCCGTTCGTAGTCGGCAAAATGCCCCCGTTCTTCAGAAAATTCGGCCCCAGGTTGTTTGGATTGCTGGTGAGCAGATCGACCGTCGTACTGAGCTGCGGCGGCAACGACAGAATGCCGATGTTGTCGTAGAGGACGTCGTAGTTGAGGCCGAAGCCGGCGCGAATCGAAGTTCTTCCGCTCGAGCCGGGAGAATAGGCGATACCGACACGCGGCGCGAAATTCTTATACTGCGGCTGCGGTTCCTTGAACTCAATCAGGCCGGGTACGCTCGCGTAGTCATTTATCTTCTGCAGGCGGTTGGAATACGGCACGCTTTCAAATTCCCAGCGCAGGCCGAGATTGACGGTCAGGTGCGGGTTCACCTTCCAGGAGTCGTTCGCATACAAATAGGTTGCGATCTGGTCGCCATAATAGACGGGGGCGCCGAGGCTGCGCGCCGCTACCGCATCCGGCAACTGATCGAAGAGGAACGTCGAAACATTGCTGTATTCGTAGTCGCCGCGTCCGCGCTGCGTGAAGGTCTGGGGCGAGATGTACTTGCGGCCGTCGAATCCAAACGTCAGGGTATGCGCGCCGCGCGTCCAGGTGAGGTTATCCGTCACCTGGTACGTGTTTTGAATGGTGAACTGCGGATCGTTCTGATCGGGACCAACCGGCAGTGCGTTCAAGTCGAAAAAGATGAAATTCGGAAACTGGTCCAGGCCCGGATAGCTCACGTCCGGAACCGGAAGCTGCTGATTGAAGCGCATGTAGCCTAAGCGCAGTTCGTTGGTAACGGTGGGCGCAAAATTGTGATACTCGCTCAATGTCACCAGGTTGACCGTCACCGGCTGCAGAATAAAAAACTGCGGCAGCGTGCTTGCCGTGTCAATCGTCTGGAATTTGTTGTAGAGATAGCGTCCGCGAAGCTGGTCCCGGTCGGAGATGTTGTAATCGACCGAAGCGACGCCGTAGTAAGCGTTCTGGTAGTTGGGTGCGGAAACCGGGAAGACGCCGACAGGGATCGTCTGTCCGCCCACGTTTACGCTGCTGGTAGCCGCTGCTGCGGCGGGCGCATATTTCTGCAGCTCGCTCAGGTTCGTCTGCGAAATACCGGGAATGGCGGCGAGCTGTGTGTAGCCCGCAGCCGTTGGGGAAAGCAGCGCCGAACTCGGATTGCTCGCCTGTCCGGTGGGATTGTACTCGAAGGCGGTGAAGTAGAAAAGCTTGTCCTTCCGGATTGGGCCGCCGACGCTCGCACCCAGCCGGCTCGAGTCATAGCGTGGATTTGCGAGAATGCCCTGGTTGGCATTCGTCTGGTCGACGGCATTCAGGTTGCGATTCGACAGGTACTCGTAGAGGGAGCCGTGAATGCCATTGGTGCCGCTCTTAATATTGGTGTTGAATTGCCCGCCCGAGGAGTGGCCGAACTCGGCGGAAAACTGGTTCTGCATGAGCGTGAACTGCGAGACCGCATCGTTCGGAACAAAGATCAGGGCTCCGGTGGTGGCTTTCTGGTTGTTATCGATGCCTTCGATCGTGAAGTTGTTGTTGTAAGGCCGCTGCCCGCCGACCGAGGGGCCGGTGCCGATGCCGACACCGCCCGCATTGGCCACGCCGGCGCCCAGCAGCGACAGATTCAACACGCCGCCGGTAGCAAGGCTCGCCATCGGCAGATCGGCCGTTAACTTCTGATCGAAATTGGTTTGTATCTGCGCGGTGGTGGTGTCGATCGTGGTCGCAGCGTCCGAGACGTCGACCGACGTCGAGACCTGTCCGACGGCCAGCGTCAGGTTTTGCGTGGCCGTCTTATTCAGGTCGATAGCGATGCCTTTTACCGTGGCGGCGGTAAACCCCGGCGCGGTGACAGTCAGGTCATAATGGCCGATCGGCAGGTTGGTGAAACGGTACTGGCCGTTGTCACCGGTGGGCTGCGTGCTCTTCACCAGCGTCGCTTCGTTGGTTACTTCCACGGTGGCGCCCGCTACGGATGCGCCGCTGGCATCCGTTACCGCTCCCACCAGATCGCCGCTCGTCAACTGTCCGAAGGCGGTCCCGCCCAAAGACAGAGCGGCCCATAAAGCAAGGTAACGTCTCATACTCCCTCCTGCGTATTCCTGACTCGACAGTAATGCGCGGAAAGTAATTTGTTTTCTAGATTGTTTCTGAACGAGGCGTTACGTTGAGTTGCCTGTTCGCCTAACGATGTAAGTGCAAGACAAGAATAGTTACTCCGGCGCCGCCGGTAAGAGAGAACTTAGCGGACATCCATTGCCAGATCGAGTAAAGCGCCGAATAGTGCAAGCAGGAGGCTTGTGCCATGCTGCCTCGATCGTTTCGCCCCTTGTTTCTCATCCTGGTTTGCGGAGTCGCGTTCTGTTCCGGTCTGCGTTGGAACGAGTTGCGCCAACAGGCCGAAGCTGCCGCTCGTGTCGGCCGCTTCGAGCAGGCAGAGCAGTTGCTGCGAGCTGCGCTCGCTTCGCTCGCCGATGAGAAGAGCGCGCCCGGAGTCGCCATCTGGAACGATCTCGGTTCGGTTTACCACAGCCAGGGTCTGTTAGCCAAAGCCGAGCAGGATTTCCAGCATGCGCTCGCGTTGAACACGCAGCTGGCGAAGCCCGATCCCAATCAAAGCGCCATTGCGTTGAACAATTTGGCCACACTTGCCGGCGAACAACGTGATCCCGTCAAGGCCGAAACTCTGTTAAAGCAGGCCTACGCGCTGCTAGAAAGCGCCAGTCTAACCGGCGGCGCGACGGCGGCGCTGGTACATACCAACCTCGCCCTCACGCTCGGGCAGCAGGGCCGGTATTCCGAAGCCGCTCCGCTCTTCCGCCGTGCTGCGGTCGAGGTGAAAGCGTGCTTTGGTGTGCAGAGCCTGGAATATTCGCGTCTACTCACGAATCAGGGATTGCTTCAGCTGCACATGGGGGCCTATCGCGAAGCTGTTGCCACCGGCCGGGAAGCGGTGGCGGTCCAGCGCGCTTTGCCGTATGTCAGCCAGTACGATCGTGCGCTTACTTTGAACAATCTGGGCTTTGCGCTCTCCGAATCCGGTGAATTTCCCGAAGGTGAGCGAATGCTCAGCGAAGCGATCCGCCTGTGGGAAGGGATCCCGGGGGGTAGAGAGCAACTGGTCTCTTCTCTCAATAACTTCGGATCGCTCGAAGAGAAGCAGCACAAGCTGACAGCGGCGCGTCAACTGGAGGAACGTGCATTGAAACTTCTGGATCAGGGAAAGAGCGATGATCTGATCCGCGCGGCCGTTTGGAACAACCTGGGCCGCGTTGCGCTTGCCGAGCACAAGTACGGGGAAGCCCGCGAGCTGTTCGAGAAAGCCTGCGAAGTTGGCGAATCCGGGACGGGAGTGGCCCAGGTCCGTTATGCCGCGACGCTTTCCAACCTGGCTTCTCTTGAGTCTGCCGAAAAGCACTATAAGCGTGCCGAAGCCTTATATCGCAAGACCTTAGCCATCGACGAGGGGCGCCTCGGCTCGCAGCACCCCGAAGTTGCTTCCGATCTGTCGAACATTGCAGCGCAGATGGTCTATCAAAAACAGCGCGGCAAGGCTTTGGAGCTATATGAACGAGCGCGCGCCATCACGGAAAAGAGCTTCGGCCCGGTCAGTTCTCCACTGGCGCACATCTGGCGCAACATGGCAGTTGCGTATTACGCCGACAAGCAATTTCGCGAATCTGCGTTTGCTTACAAGAAGGCGCTCGAAACAAGTCCAGACCCGAATGTTCCCTTGTGGTTACATGAATATGCGCTGTCCTTGCGCAAGCTGGAACGCTTCGGAGACGCAGAAGCGATTGAGACGCGTGCCGTTGGCATCGAAGTGAAAAACACCCTCGCTGCACAGAAGCAGCAGCGGAGCGATTCCGGGACCCTCTAACAGTGTCGGGTGCTTTTAGCTGTAGCGACTGTTCCATTTTTGGGACGATTCGTCTCGTTTCCAAACATTCGCGCGCAACTGCTCAAACATTTCTGTCCTCAATTGTAAATAACTTGTGACAGTTAGAAGGAACCGGAACTTGGCCCTCGCCATGCTCGTATGAGTTTTCATAACGGAGCAATCACATGGGGGACGCGGGGTATCACAAACCGCCCGAAGTCATCAGGTTCGCCGCTTTCCAGCTTCGCAGCGACACCCGGGAGCTGTACAAGCAAGGCACGCGCATCAGGTTGCAAATAAAACCGTTTCAGGTGCTCGAAACGCTTCTGGAACGGCCCGGAGAGCTGGTTACAAGAGAAGAACTTCGCAACAGGCTTTGGCCGTCCGGTACATTTGTCGATTTTGAAAGCGGGCTGAACACAGCCATCAACCGGTTACGGGCTGCGCTGGGCGATTCCGCCGAGGAGCCGCGTTATATCGAAACTCTGCCGCGGCTCGGCTACCGCTTTATCTGCCCGGTACAAGTCGTTCCCCGCGATGGCGCCCCCGAGCCGCTTTCGCTGCTGACGCCGGCGCCGGCAGTCGCGGAGCCGCTTCCGCCCGCGCCTATCGCGGCCTTCGCGGACCATGGCAAAAAGCCGCGCAGAATGAGCGCCTGGATTGCCGCCGGTTGTCTGCTGGTTGCAGCCGTACTGGCGAGCTTCTTTCACGAAAAATCCGGGTTCCAGCCATCAGCCGATTTCCGTCCGGTCAGTTTCCGCGGAGCCGGACTGATTTCCGCGCGCTTTCTTTCCGGCTCGCGAGTGGTCTATTCGGCTAATCTCGATGACAAGCGACAGACGTTCGTATCCGGCCTGGACGGTTCCAACAATTATTCACTACCCCTCAGTGGTGTTGTGACCGCTGTCTCGGATAGCGGCGATCTCGCCGTCATCACCGGAGAGCACGGCAAAGGCGGACCCCTTTGCCTGGAGCGTACTTCCTTGCGTGACGGTAAAAAGACGGTCATTGCGGAAGATATAACGGGAGCCGACTGGACGGCGGACGGCAAGCAGATAGCCGCAGTCCGTGTGAGCGGCACTGAAATGCTGGTGGAATTTCCTCTCGGCAAAGTGATTTACCGGTCGGACGGCTGGATCAACGGCCTGCGGGTGTCGCCCGACGGCAATCAGGTAGCCTTCCTGGAGCATCCTGTTCACGAAGACGATGCAGGCCACGTTCGAATTGTGAGCCAGACAGGACAGACACGCGTGCTCACACCGGAATGGGGAAGCGCTGAAGGGCTGGCGTGGGGACCCGCCGGTCAGGTCTGGTTTACCGCGAGTCAATCCGGTGTGAGCCGGAGCCTCTACAGCGTTTCGGTTTCCGGCAGAGTGCGCAAGCTTTCACATCAGCCGCTTTCGCTGCGGTTGCTCGACGTTTCTTCGAGCGGTCGCGCCTTGCTCGCGGTCGACGATCATCGCATGACCCTGCGAACAGCGATTTACGGCAAAGAAGCGGATATCTCTCAATTCGATTTTTCGCATGTGGACGATATTGCCCACGACGGCAACGTTCTGCTCTTTACCGAGAGCGGCGATGCCGGCGGGCTTCATTATGCAGCCTACGTCTACGATCTGAATGCGCATGCGGCGCGCCGTTTCGGTTCGGGGCGCGCGCTTTCGCTCTCGCCCGACGCCAAACAGGCGATCACAGTGGACCCGCAGGACTGGACAACGCTTACGATTACCTGTCTTACTTCGGGCCGCGCGACTCGCGTTCCAAGCGATGGATTCCGCTATCAATGGGCGCGTTTCTTCCGCGACGGTGAATTGCTCGTAGGCGGCTCCTACCAGGGCCAGCCGCTGGAGACAGCGTTTCAGGACATTAAAACCGGCAAGATTGAACCGATTACCGGAGTGCCGTATTTGGATTCGGCCGCGCTTTCACCCGACGGTACCAAGCTAGCCGGCCGATCGAATGCCGAGACTGTCATCTTTGACCTCACAACGAAGAACATGGAGCGCGTACCTTCACATTCGGAACCGATTGTCTGGAGCGATGACGGGCACAGCCTGTTTCTGCTGACGTCGAATCCGGCGCCGTATTCGATCGTTGCTTATAACCTGAGCACGAAGCAATTCACGGCCTGGAAGACGATCGTTCCGCAAAACGCTGCCGCCTTTGCGGGACTGGCTGGTGTTGCCGCCGCGCCCGATTGCGGTGCGTACGCTTATTCGGCGCACCTGAAATTGTCGCGCTTGTACCTGGTGGACGGCATTACATAGCGGACGCCGGATAATGGCGGATATGGATGACTTTTCCGCCGTTATCGATCCGGCGAGCGTGAACGTGATGCGCACGGTGCGCGAGACACAATCGGACTACGCTGAAATCTGTCTGCCCAACGACGCCAATACGCTTGGCAACATGCTGGGCGGTCATGTCATGCACCTGGTCGACTTATGCGGCGCGATCGCGGCGATGCGCCACGCGCGCTGTCCGGTAGTCACTGCGTCAGTTGATCAGATGACTTTTCTGCATCCGGTGCGTGTCGGCGACCTCGTTCGATTGAAATCGCAGGTGAATCGCGTTTTCCGTACGTCCATGGAGGTCGGAGTAAAAGTGTTGGGTTGAGAATCTGCAACGCCAGAGCCTGCTGCATACATCATCTGCCTATTTGACGTTTGTCGCGGTGGATACGGCCGGCAATCGCGTCGTGCTGCCGCCGGTCATGCCGGAAACGGAGGACGAAAAACGCCGCTATGCGGAAGCCGCCGAGCGCCGTGCTTATCGTTTGGCCTGGAAGGATAAAGAACAATCCGCCACGTGATCGTTCACCATTCCGGTCGCTTGCATGAGTGCGTAGCAAATCGTCGAGCCGACAAACGTGAAGCCTCGCTGCACAAGGTCCTTGCTGAGCGCGTCGGATTCTGGGGTGCGCGCGGGTACCTGGCTCGTGTTGCGCCACCGGTTCACAATCGGCTCGCCGCCGACAAACGCCCAAACGTATTTGTCGAAGCTGCCGAATTCTTTCTGCACCGCCAGAAAGGCTCGCGCGTTCCGCACGGCGGCATGAACCTTCAGCCGGTTGCGTACGATACCTGGATTTTCGAGCAAGGACGCGAGTTTTCGATCGTCGTACTTTGCGACCTTGCGCGGATCGAAGCGGTCGAATGCTTTGCGATAGGCTTCGCGCTTGCGCAGAATGGTCATCCAACTCAGGCCGGCCTGTGCGCCTTCCAGAACGAGAAATTCAAACAGCGCGCGATCGTCATGCAGCGGCACGCCCCACTCGCGGTCGTGATATTCGATCATGAGCGGATCGGTTCCGGCCCAACTACAGCGCGTGATTTCAGCGGCCATTTAGAGTGATGCGGTTCGCGCCGGGTTGAAGCGCATGTTTCTCGCTTGCCCACTCGAATTCTCCGGGTGTGCCCGGAGGTAGATCGACATCGGCGTGCAGTTGACGGCCTTCGCGCGCGAATCGCACCTGAATCATACCTGCAGGATGCGGCATGCGCGCTGTAAGCTGCTTGAGATCGCCGAGGTGGGGAGCAATGCGCACTTGTTTGAACCCGGGTGCGGCCGGTTCGATGCCGGCGACGGTACGCAGCAGCTCAAAATTCGGGCTCGCGCCCCAGGCGTGGCAGTCCGAGCGGCTATCCGGTCCGTTCCATTCGGCCCAGGTGGTGAGTCCGTCGCGCAGCATCTCGCGCCACGGGCCAAGCTGCTGAATGTACTGATCTCCTAAACCGGCGTCGCGCAGCGCGGCGTTGGTATAGGCGCGGAAATAGATGGAGGATTGCGCGAGTTTCGGATCGGTGAGGATCTTTTGCATCAACGCGCGCTCCTGGCCGGCCGGAACCACATGCGCGAGTATGGCGAGCGTGTTCACCTGCTGCGAATATGTGCGATGAGAAGGCTGGTCGGCGAACAATCCAGCGGCCTGGTCCCAATCGAGCGTGGGAATCGTCTTGCGGAGCCGGTCGGCGGCCTGGACGTACTCGGCCGAAAGCGCGCTGCTGCCGAATGCGCGCTCCAGATCCGCAGCCCAGCCGTAGGCGAGCAGCAGTTGCAGATCGAGTGCTGCGGCGGAGCTGCCGTCTGCATCCGCGGGCGGTTCGCCGTTGGCCCACTGTTTCACCCAGTCGACGAAATTCCACCAAGGCATGCGCGCGAGCGAACCATTGTCTTTCTGATGCCCCGCGTAAAAGTCCAGCACGGAGCGCACGCCCGGCAGCATCTGCTTTACGAACTGCGGATCGTCGACATACATCCAATAGTCGTGCACCATGCCGATCCACCAGAGCGAAAACGGCGGGATGTACTGTTGCAGATTGGAAGGCGCGCGGCTGTAGGTTGCTCCTTCGGCGGTGCGGGAGGAATTGAGCAGCGCGATGCCGTTTTTCATCAGGCGCGCATCGCCGGTCATATATAAGGACACGAGCATCTGGATGCGTGCATCGCCCGCATACTGCAATTGCTCATAGAACGGGCAGTCCATGTAGGTTTCATGGGCGCACAGGCGCGCGGTATGCCAACCGGTGTTCAAGATACGCTCAAGTTCTTCGCCGCCCGCAGTAAATTCCGTCTTTCGGACGAACGGGTAGGCGCTGAAAGTGTCGCGGAAGTCCTCGAGCGTCAAGGGCTGATCCGCCGTTTGCACTTCCAGCTCGAGATATCGATAGGTGCGCCAGAACAGCGTGCGATAGACACGATGCGAGCCGCCGTCGCTGACGAATGTGTCGAGGGGGCCGAGGAACTGCTTGCCTTCGATCTCGTTGCGGTTGCCTTTGATCCATTCCCGTTTCGCCGGGTCGCGCGTGTAGAGCGCTTCGGCGTAATGCAGACTTACATTCGCGCTTTTGCCGCCGCTAAGCTGAACTTCCGGATAGGAGGTTGTGAGATAGCCTTGATCGATGAGCAGGCGAGCGTTGGTGTGCGCCGGAATCTCCAGCGACGCGTGGCCCTGCAGAAAGCGATCGTCTGTACGCACGCCCTCCGCGCGTCGTATTGTTTTGGCGCGCTCCGGTCTCTGTTCTTCCAGCGGAATCGCACTCGCTACGAGCATCCAGCGATTCGGCGCATCACGGGCATCGCGCGGAGCGGCATGCGTGATCTCGTGAGCAGGCTGCCACTTCGCATCGTCGAACGATGGCTGCTCCCAACCCCAGGGATAGAGCGCGCCGTCGACATGCTCGTTAGCGGCGAGCGCGTAATAGCCGGTCTGCTGATCGCGCGGCAGCGGCTGCGGCGCGTAGGCTTTGTCTACAACGCATTTCCAGAGTTTGTTCGTGTTGACCGCGTTATTCTCCGCTGCCGCGGCCTGCAGCAGAAAGCCGGTTCGATTGCTGATCTGGGCAACAGCGCGGTACGGGCCGTCATTCCAGACAACTGCGGCGAGCACGTTATGTCCGGCGTGCAGATGCGGCGCAAGATCGACCGTTTCGTAACGCCAGTGCGTAAGATCGCCGCGCGCCGGACCCCACGCCACACGCTCTCCGTTGGCGAAAAGCTGGTACCGGTTATCGCCGGAGACATAGACCACAAAATGTTCGGGCGCGGCTGCAAGGTCGAAGCTGCGCCGGAAATGATAGACGCCGTAGTCTTCGCCGGAGACGCCCGCGACATCGATCCATTGCGCGCGCCAAGCCTTAGTGAGCACCTCTTCTTCTACGGCCGGCTGAGCGAAGGAGGATGCGCAGAGGAGAGCGAGCACACAGTATTTGGTCATCAGACAGAGGGCAACAGCCCGAGGAAGTTATCGATGTTATCAGGACTGATATAGAAATGGGGAGAAGCGCGAATCCAGCCCTGGCGGGGCGCTACCGCAATGCCGTGCTGCTTTAAGCCCGCGACAATTTGTCCCGCTTGCAGATGCGGGTGGCGGAAGCTGACGATTCCCGAGCCGGTTTCATTAGTCCGGCTCACCATAACTTCGTAGCCGCGCTCGCGGACGCCGGCTTCGATCTGATCCGCGAGGGAGAGAACGGCGGGCGCGATCGTGTCGATACCGACTTCGAGCAGCAGTTCGAGGGCGGCGCGCTGGCCGAAACAGCCGACGGTATTCAGAGTGCCGCATTCGTAGCGGCCGGCGTTGTCGCGTAGAGTCATGTCGCGCGAGCTGTAATCGGCAAAGCTGGCGGGATTGGTCCAGCCGAACTCGACCGGCTCGATCTCGTCCCAGCGGCGGCGGCGTACATAAAGGATGCCGTTGCCTTCGGGACCCAGCATCCATTTATGGCCGTCGGCGGCGAGGGCGTCGATGCGGCAGGTTTCGACATCGAGCGGTAGCGCGCCGATTCCCTGGATGGCGTCAACGAAAAAGAAGCAATCGTGGCGACGGCACATTTCGCCGATTGCCTCCAGGTTGACGCGATATCCGCTCAGGTAGTTTACGAAGCTGACAGCGAGCAGGCGCGCGCCTCTTACGGCCGCCTCGATGTCTTCCAGAGCGGCGTAAATGGAAAGCCAGGTAATTCTAACGCCGCGATCTTCGAGGCGCAGCCAGGGATAGTAGTTGGCCGGGAATTCTTCACGAAACGCGACGATGCGGTCACCCGGACGCCAGTTGAAACCGGCGGCGACAGTGGAGATGCCTTCCGACGTGTTTTTCACGATGGCGATCTCCTCGGGCGAGGCGTGGACCAGGCGGGCGGCGGCATTGCGCAGGCCTTCATAGGCGGCGAGCCAGTCACCGTAGTGAAGGGAGCCGAACAGGCAGGCATCGTCGGTCAATTTCTTCATCGCTTCGGCGGCGGGGCGGCACAACGGGGCGACGGCCGCGTGGTTCAGATAAATAAGCCGTTCGGTGACGGGGAACTGCTCGCGGTATTTCTCGTGAAGCGCAATCGCGACAGACTCGGAGGCAGGCGCCGCGAGATTTTCGAAACCCATTCTTCCGAGGATACGTTAACAGCTTAGAATCATTGTTTGAAACTTCGCCTCGCGTCAGGCTGCCGGGTGTATTTCGGGGACGGATTTTCGGGTGCTTTTTTCCGCATATACTAAAAGAAGAGACTCCGTCCTCCCGGTTGTGGAATCGTCGTCATCAAGGAGTTCCCGTGCGACAGCCCTTGCTTCTTAGATCCAGCGTTAGTTTGACTCTCGCGCTGCTGCTGGCAGTGCCTTTCCCGGCGTTTTCGGCCGACAAGGACGAGAAAAAAGACCCGGATGCAATAGGCGACCGGAACGTCTCGGGCAAAGTGAATTTTTACTCGCTCGAACGTGAGATCGCGCTCGGTAAAGCGATGGCGCAGCAGGTGCAGCAGCAGTCGAAGGTGATTAACGATCCGGTGGTTTCCGAATATGTGAACCGGATCGGTCAGAACCTGGTGCGCAACTCGGACGCCAAGGTGCCGTTCACGATTAAAGTGCTGGAAGATCCGACGGTAAACGCGTTTGCGCTGCCGGGCGGGTTTTTCTTCGTGGATTCGGGATTGATACTCAAATCGGATAACGAAGCGGAACTGGCCGGAGTGATGGCGCACGAGATTGCGCACGTAGCGGCGAGGCATGGCACGCGGCAGGCGACGCGCGGAGAGATTGCCCAGCTGGCAACGATTCCTTTGATCTTCATGGGAGGCGCGGCGGCATACGGCATTTATGAAGCTTCGGGACTGATCATCCCGATGTCGTTCCTGAAGTTCTCGCGCGGTTTCGAATCCGAGGCGGATTATCTGGGTATCCAGTATCTCTACAAGACGGGTTACGACCCGACCGCATTTGTCGATTTCTTCGAAAAAGTCCAGACGCTTGAAAAGCGCCGGCCCGGCACGATCGGCAAGCTGTTTTCCACGCATCCGCCGACCGACGATCGCATCAAAAGATCGCAGGATGAGATCGCCGGGCTGAAGCCGCGTCCGGAATACGTCGTGACGACCTCCGAATTTAACGATGTGAAGCTGCGGCTGGCGATGCTCGAGAACCAGCGCCGTCCGGACAAGACGAGCGACGATCCGAACAAGCCGACGCTGCGGCGTAACCCGAATTCGAACACGCCGATCGAAGACGAGACCGATCCGTCGAAGAAGTCGAAGGGCGATGAAGACGACCGTCCGAAGCTGAAGCGCCGGCCGTCGGATACGGGCGACAGCACGGATACGACGCCGACTACACCGCAGTTGCGGTAACGCGCGTCTCTTTCAAACCGATCACCAGTTGATAGCAGAGCAGGCGCTCGCGCCAGTTCGGGATATGCCCGAGGCGAGCTTCGAACCAGCGCGCCTGCTGTTCCATACAAACGAGCCATCCGCGCCAGAAAAAGATGTTGGCAATATCGTAGAGCGGATCGCCGATCATGGCTTCCGACCAATCGAGGACACCGGTGATGCGGCGGCCATCGGTGAGCACGTTATTGGAGCCGAAATCGCCGTGCACGAGGCAGCGGATTTCCGGGCAGTACGAGGCAAGATACGCGAGCGGCGCGAAGTCGGGAGCGGGGCTGAGCAGGAATTCGCGCCAGGTACGGTAGCGTCCTGTGCCGTTTGCATCGAACGGGCCGAAGCCGGTGATGCCGCTGATATCGGAGCTTGCGATTTCCCGCAGGACTTGCGCGGTGGCGTCGAGGACGGCGGGGAGCTTCTGTTCATTCAGGTCCTGCAAAGTGAGGCCGGGCAGGCGGCGCGAGATCGAGCAGTAGCGATGCGCATCGATTTCGCCGATGTGAAGGATTTCGGGAACGGGCAGCGCGTGGCGTCCGAAGTGTTTTGAAGCGAAGGCGTCCTTTTCGAAGCCGGCGGCGCTGGGGCTGACGCGCAGAATGAATTCTTCCTTGCCATAGCGGAAAGAGAAGGTTTCCGATTCGTCGCCGCCGGGAATGCGGCGCAACGTTTTCATAGATTTTTGCGCAGGAAATAGCGCCGATGGCCGGGCGGGAATTCCTCGAGCTCGGCGAAGACGGTGTAGCCCAGTTTTTCGTAGAAACGGCGAGCCTGGAAGCTGAACGTGTCGAGCCAGGCGCGGCGGCAGCCGTGTTTACGGGCTATATCCTCGGCAGCGTGCATGAGCTTGCTTCCATAGCCTTGCAAACGCGCGCATTCGGAGATCCAAAGTGTGTCGATGAAGAGCCAGCCGTATCCGACGTAGCCGTAGAGGCCGCCGGCGAAGTCCTTTCTGTCATCGACGAGGCTGAAAAAGAGTGGAAGGTAGCCTTTGTCCGGAATCTGCGAGCGGTTATAGCCGGAGAGAGCAGCGCGCAGGCGCTCGATCGCGGCCGGATCGGGATTCGGAACGTGTTCGAGGATCAAGCGCTTTGCAGAGCGCCTTCGAGAACAGCGCGCAGGCGGCGGGCGACGATGGCGTCCTCGCCCGGCTCTAGCATCCAGACACCGACAACGATGGTGTTCTCGTCGGTGGGAAGACCGGCTGAGCCTTCCTTATGACCGGTGGCAGGATTGAGCTCGATCGAAGGCGTCCCCTCGCGCAGCAGCCTGGCGACCTGTAACGGCGCGATCTTAAGGCGCGACTGATCGTAGCGGAGCAGAAGGTGTGGGACGTGATTCGCGACGGGCGGCACGAAGGTTTTCGCTTCCAGCGTAGGAACGTGCTTCAACTCGGAGGCGATGCGATCGGCGCGGCGGTGGAATTCGGCCTGGAGGCTTTCGTCGGATTGTTCGAGCAGCCAATCGACGGCAGCGACCATGCCGACGATCTGTTCCTTGGCGACTTTCATGCCGCGTGCAACACCTTCATCGAACGGATTGTTGGTAGCGGCCGCGGCGGCAATCAGATCCTTTCGGCCAAGGAGGAGTCCGGCGTTTTGGGGCCCGCGAATTCCTTTACCGCCGGAAAACGTGACGAGATCGAAACCCATCTGCGTGTAGTTCCAGAGATTGGAGATGGGCGGCACATCAGCGGCGGCATCGTTGAAGGTGGGTACGCGGCGCTCCCGCGCGATGCGCACCCAATCCTCGCGGCTGATCTGGCCTTTTTCGGCTGCGTTGAAGAAATGCGCCATGACGGTGCGATCAGAGAAGGCTTTTTCGTAATCGGCGAGCGATTCGACTTCAACGAAGCGGATGCCGCAGTTTTCGATGGCGTGATCGTAGCCATAACGGTGGGCCCGCTGGATGATGACCTCGTTTTTATGAATATCGGGGACGCGCATGGGCACGACCTGGATGCGGGGCGAACCGTTCATGACGCCAATACAGGCGGCGGTACCGAGCGTCAGGGCCGAGGATGCGCCGGCGCTGACGAGGGCGGACTCGCATTTGAGACGGCGTGCAAGATACTCGCCGGCTTTGGACTGAAGTTCGAGCAGGCGGACCGGATGTCTGGCGGCTTGGGCAACAGCGGCCTGGACTTGCGGCGGCATGATGGAGGCGGTCAGGATCGTGTAGGTTCCGGCGGCGTTGATGATTTTGGTTACGCCGAGCTTGTCGTAATAATCCGGGGCGGCGGGGCGGGCATGAGCTTCGAGGCCGAGAGCGGCCAGGACCGCAGGGGTGCGGGTGAGGAGCGAGCGGCGGGTGGTGCGAGGCATGGCTGTTGCGATTTTAGCGCCGATGCGGCGGGGAGTTTGGGGCGGTTTTTTGCCGAACGAACTTTTGGGGGAGGACATGGGGAAGACACCCATCGCATCGCTCATGGCTCGGTGGGAACGGTGCCGGGAGTTCTGAATTATTTAGCTCGTTTGGAATGTAGCAGTTAAGGCGGGTTTTGGGTTGAATGGGCGCACTAGCGAATGAGACTGACGGTATGCCGAAGACGCCGGAAGGGAAGAAGCGCTCGAGCCAGAACTCGTTGAAGCACGGGATGCGGGCGAAGAATGTGCTGGTGCTGGCGGACGAATCGGAAGAGCAGTATCAGGAGACGCGGCGGGGATGGCTC
>DATBGM010000065.1:0-24020 GCA_036557945.1 Bryobacteraceae bacterium
CCAACCGCATCGGCCAGGGCATCGAGTTTGACTACTGCTGCTGCCACGCCTCCTTTGCGCTGCAGGACTTCGGCTGCGAGTCGATCATGGTCAACTGCAATCCCGAGACCGTCTCCACCGACTACGACACGAGCGATCGCCTCTACTTCGAACCGCTGACTCAGGAGGAAGTACTTAACATTTACGAAACGGAGCGGCCCGATGGATTAATCGTGCAGTTCGGCGGACAGACACCGCTGAACCTGGCCGTGCCGCTCAAGGCTTGTGGCCTGCCGATCATCGGCACTGATCCAAGCAATATCGATCTCGCCGAGGATCGCAAACTCTTTGGAAAACTCCTTAACGAGCTGGGCATCCCGTCGCCCCCGCACGGCACAGCAACGAGTGTCGAAGAAGCCTGCGAAGTTGCGGCGCGGCTCGGCTTTCCGGTTCTCGTGCGCCCCAGCTACGTCCTCGGCGGCCGCGCGATGGTCATCGCCTACAACGAGGAAACGGTTCGTCGCTACATGCAGGAAGCCGTGCATTTCTCGGTCAAGCGCCCGGTTCTGATCGACCGCTTTCTCGAGGATGCAACCGAAGTCGATGTGGATGCGCTCTGCGACGGCGACAACGTCCTGATCGCCGGTATTATGGAGCACATCGAAGAAGCCGGTGTGCATTCGGGAGACAGCTCCTGCGTGCTGCCCGCCATCTCCATCCCGCCGGACACGCTGCGAATCATCGAAGACTACACAGCTAGGCTCGCGCGCGCTTTGAACGTCATCGGATTGATGAACACGCAGTACGCGATCAAGGACGGAAAAGTCTACGTACTGGAAGTGAACCCGCGCGCTTCACGTACCGTGCCGTTTGTGAGCAAAGCGACCGGCGTTCCGCTGCCGAAGGTCGCTGTCGGCCTCATGCTCGGCAAGAAGCTTCACGATCTCGCTGACCTGACCAAAGGCATCGTGAACGGCACCTTGCCCGTCCCGAATTTCTTTGTAAAGAGTCCTGTGTTCCCGTTTGCGAAATTTCCCGGCGTCGATCCCGCGCTCGGACCCGAGATGCGCTCAACAGGCGAGGTTATGGGCGTCGGACAGAGCTTCGGCGAAGCCTTCGCCAAGGCGCAGCTCGCCGCCGGTACACCGATTCCGGATTCCGGCGCGCTCTTCGTCAGCGTCAATGATCGCGACAAGGCGGCCGCCGTCGAGGTCGCACGCAAATTCAGCCATCTCGGCTTCGAGCTCTTCGCTACACGCGGCACCGCGGCTGCATTGAAGGCCGCCGGGCTCGCCTGCAGGACCGTCTTCAAAGTGAACGAAGGCCGCCCGAACGCAGTCGACCTGCTCAAAGCAGGGAAGCTCAACCTGGTTGTCTACACCACCACCGGCAGCCACTCGTTTCCCGACGAGCAGACGATCCGGCGCAACTCGGTCACATATCGGATTCCCTGCATTACCACCATGAGCGGTGCAAAAGCGGCCGCCGAAGCTGTCGCCGCCCGTCGCCGCGATCCGGTGCGCGTCTGGAGCCTGCAGGAACTGCACTCGGAAGCGGCCATTCAAGCCCGCGCCTAGCCGGCGAACCCGTTTTTCGGTAACAGGTACCTGCCGCTGGCGTTCAGGCCCTCGAATATGCGAAAGTCTTTGATGAGCTTTGAAGGCGATTCTTTCGATCTGAGAGACGGATGCATTCCGAGCAGACTTCCGACAGCGAGCTGGTCGATAAGCTGCGGGCCAGAGACCCCGATGCGATCGCCACGCTTTATGACCGCTATGGATGCCTGGTCTACTCGCTCTTTCTCAAAGTGACGCAAGATAGAACCGTCGCCGAAGACCTCGTCCAGGAACTTTTTCTGCGAGTCTGGAATAGAGGGGGTAATTTCGACGCGAATAAAGGCACGCTGGGCGTCTGGATCTTGTCGATCACCAGAAATTTCGCCATCGATCATATCCGCTCTGCCCAGGCTCGATTTCAAACCCGCTTGCGCTCGATTGAACAAACCGACCCGCTCTCTTTTTCGTATAAACCTGCAGAGCCCGAGCGAATCCTTGATAGCGAGCGATCGGTCCGGCAGGCGCTTTCCGAGCTGACGGCGAATCAGCGGCGCGTTTTGGAAATGGCATATTTCGAAGGCTTCTCGCAGTCGGAAATCGCGGCGAAATTGCAGGAACCGCTTGGCACGGTCAAGAGCTGGATGCGCTCTGCTCTGATTCGCTTGCGATCAACCGTAAAGGCAGGTGTAGCCGGATGACGCACCCGGAAATGGACGAGCTCTACGAACTCTATCTGCTCGGCGCCCTCGAACCGGAGCAGGCGGCGGAAATCGACGACCATCTCCGGACGCAGTGTAGTCATTGCCAGGAGCATCTCCAGGGTGCTGCTCCCGTTGCCGCGAGTCTGTCCCTGCTGGCCGAATCCCAGGAACCGCCCGCACGATTGCGCAGCCGTGTGCTCGAGAGCGTCAATCCCAAATCGCGGTCGCGCAACTGGATCTTTGCCGTAGCCGGATTGAGCGCCGCCTGCGCCGCATTGCTCATTGTGGCGCTCTGGACAGCGAGCGCTATCCGCTCATCGCACGCCAGAATCGCCGCGCTTCAGATCGAGCGCGTGCAATTGGAAGAGGCTGTCGAGATTCTCAGTAAATCGGATACTCGCGCCGTGCAGTTCGGACGCGCCGAAGAGCCGCATGGACGCGTCTTCGTGAATCGAAACAACGGTGTTGTATTTGTCGGCTCCGCGCTGCCGCAGCTTGCTGCCGGCCGCACGTTCCAACTCTGGCTCATTCCGGGACAGGGCGCGCCTGAATCGGCCGGCATCTTCCACCCCAACGCGGCTGGCGATTTTGTTCAGGTTCGAGCGACGCCTGTCGATACATCCCGCATTCACGCCGTCGCGGTCAGCGTCGAGCCTGCCGGAGGATCACCGGCGCCTACAACAACACCAGTCCTGATCGTGCCGCTCGCTTGATCTCTCGCTAAGAGTTTCGACCTGTCTCGCGCCAGTCTACGAAACGAGCGAATGCGCCTCGACGACCGTGCGCCGCCAGCTATGCCTGTCTTCGATATGGCCGTATTGCACACCGGTCAATTGCCGGTACAGCCTTTCTGAAATCGGCCCGGGCGCCGGCAGCTTGTATTTGTCGCCGCGCTCCGTCTGGAAGCACGAAATTCCGGTAATCGTCGCCGCGGTGCCGCAGGCGAACGCTTCGCTGATGGAGCCGTCCTTCAGCTTCGTAAGCAGCGTCGATTCCGGGTATGCTTCTTCGCGCGTGTGAATGCCCAGATCGTTCGCCAGCACCAGAATGCTGTCGCGCACCACGCCCGCAAGCGTGGTATCGTTCAGCGGCGGTGTCACCAGCGTGCCACTGTCCACGAACATGATATTCATTCCGCCCATCTCTTCGACGCGCCGTTCGGGACTCGCATCCAGGAACAACACCTGCGCGCAGCCTTTTTCTTTGCCCTCCGAGATGGCTTTCAGCGTAACCGCGTAATTCGCTGCCGCCTTTACAGCACCTGTCCCGCCGCGCGCCGCCCGGACCACCGAATCGGAGAGGAGCACTTCGACCGCGCCCAACCCGTTCTTGGCTTCCGGAAAATATGCACCGCTCGGCAGCGCCAGCGCGTAGAAAAGATATTCGTTCGAGGCGCGCACACCGATACTTGGTTCTGTTCCGATTAACACCGGTCGCAGATAGAGACTGCCCGGCTCCGCTACCACATAATCTTCGTGAACGCGCACCAGCTCCGTCACTGCCGCCAGAAACAACTCTTCGTCTACTTCCGGCATGCACATCCGTACAGCGGAATCGCGAAATCGCCTTGCATTCTTCTCAGGACGAAAGAGCGCAATCGAGCCGTCCTCCTGTCGAAATGCCTTCAGACCTTCAAAGATTGCCTGCGCATAATGAAAAACCAGTGCAGCCGGATGAAGTTGGAAATTTGTAAGCGGCTCAACACGCGCGTTCTGCCAGCGGCCCTCGCGATATTCGCAGACAAACATATTCGGTGCGAACATCTTGCCGAATGCGATCTTCGCCGGATCAAGTGCAGTCTGCGGCCGGCGCCGCTCGGAGCGATCCTGGATGGTCACTTTTTTATCTTGACACGGCAGCGGCCGCCTGCAGCGCGTTCTTGGTCCATTGACCGTCAATCATTCGCCAAATCCCACGCGGATTTGCGTTCTGCAACTCTTCCGGGAGCGCCGCATCCGGAAAGCCCTGGAAGCAGACAGGTCGCGCAAAGCGATAAATCGCCGCTGCGCCGACGGAAGTGAAGCGCGCATCCGTCGAAGCCGGATATGGGCCTCCATGCTGCATCGCATAGCTGACCTCGACGCCCGTCGGATACCCGTTGAAGATCAACCGGCCCGCTTTGCGCTGCAAAATCGCGATCAGCTCACGATTTCGCGCGAGGTCCTCCGGCGTGCCGTGTACCGTTGCCGTCAAGCTGCCTTCGAGCGCCTTCGCACAGTCAATCGCTTCCGAATCGGACGCACAGCGCACGACGATGGTGGACGGCCCGAATATCTCTTCGCGCAGCTCGCGATGCTTCAGCCACGTCCGCGCGTCGGTCATCAACAGGCCGGGCCTGCCTTCGGCGCGCTTGGGATCGCTGGCCCGCGCTGCCATCTTTGTCTCGACGCCCGCGATTTCTGCGGCTCTTTGCCAGGCTTCATTAAAACCACGTGCGATATGCGGGTTCAACATCGTCGCGGGCGTACCCTCCTCGGTTTGTTTGGCGAGCCGGTCGGCAAATCGTTCCAGCGCACTGCCTGCTACGCCGATCGCGAGTCCCGGACAGGTGCAGAACTGCCCGACGCCCAGCGTCACCGAACGATAAAGTGCATCGGCTGTAGCCTCCGCGCGTTCTGCGAGTGCGTCCGCAAGCAGAAAAACCGGATTCACGCTGCCCATCTCGGCAAACACCGGAACAGGCTCGGCCCGTTTCGCAGCGGCATCAAACAAAGCGCGGCCCGCGCGCTCGGAGCCCGTAAATGCAACCGTTTTCACCGCCGGATGCATGACGAGTGCAATACTCACTTCCGGCCGCAATCCATGAAGCATGGAAAACGTTCCCGGCGGAAGTCCGGTCCTTTGCACGGCACGCACGATTGCCATACCCACCAGTTCCGATGTTGCAGGGTGGGCTGGGTGTGCCTTCACAATCACCGGATTGCGCGCTGCGAAAGCCGACGCAGTATCGCCTCCGGCAACCGAAAATGCCAGCGGGAAATTGCTCGCCCCAAAGACGGCCACCGGGCCGAGCGGTGCGAGCATCCGCCGGATATCCGGGCGCGGCAGCGGCTTACGATCGGGCAGCGCGGTATCGATTCGCGCATCCACCCATGAACCTTCCCGAACCAGGTCCGCAAATAATTTAAGCTGGTTCACGGTGCGGTCCCGCTCGCCGCGCAACCGGTCCAGACCGAGCGCGGTTTCTTCGTCCGCCTTAGCAATAAGCGCGTCGCCTGTTTCTAAAATTTCTTCCCGGATCGCTTCGAGGAAACGGGCGACGCCATCCGGCCGGAGTTCCTGCAAGGTGCCGGCGGCCTCGCGGGCCAGTTCACCCGCCCGCTCGATCTCGCTCGTATCGGCTTCGTGAAATTGGTCGCCACTGGGCGCACCCTCGCGCGGGTTGTAACCCTGAAATGTCTCTTGGCGCCCGGCCGCCAGCTCTGCTCCGATGAGGTTCTTCCCGTGTATTCGCATACTCGATACCGCTTTCAGCTTATCGAGCGCGAGTGCAGGCGCTGTGTTTCAGCCCCTAGCGTGCGGAGAGCTGGCGCTTCGCCGCAGCTAATTCGCCAGCCGATTGCAGGACGCCGTCCAAGTGCGTCATCTGTAGCATCTTTTGTAAGTTCGCGCTCACTCCGACCAGCCGCAGCGGAACATTGTGCCGGCTGGCCGAGCTATACACGATCGTCAGCTCCCCCAAGCCCGAGCTGTCCACTGACGTGATTTGGTGAACGTCCAGAATGATGCCCGCAAGTTTGGGTGTTGCCAGTACTTCCCGCGCCGCATTGCGCAGAGACACGAGCGACGGGCCGAGTGTCAGCGACCCGTTCAACTCGAGTACCGCCAATCCATCTTCCATCCTTGTTGCTATCGTCAACGCCATTCAGTTATCCACTTTAACCATTTCCGCTCACTTTTCGTCCTACAATACTCCTCAATTTACCCGCTCTTGCACCGATTTTCAAATACTTACGAAGAATTTACGAAAAAGGAAACCCACGTGCTCATATAAAAGCGCTCGTGAAGGTAAGTGGCGAATCACGGAGGCTTGCCACTTGCCCACGAGGATTCCCGCTCATAGCGTCGATAGGCAGCGCGTCAACTTGGGACGCGCTGCTTTTTTTTCGGGAGCGTGGAAAGTCAGTTGCGGCGCCCCTGGCGCTCCGTCGGGCGCGAGATCTCAAAGACCAGTCCGATCATATTTTTCAATCCATTTCAACTCCTCGCGCACCTTGATATAGCCGTGCCAGGGATTTTTGCCAAGCGCGTGTCCTTCGCCCGGGAAGATCAGGAATTGATGCGGGATGTGCAACGTATCGAGCGCGCGTTCGAGCAAGTAGCCTTGCGATGCGCTGACCCGCACGTCATCGGCTCCGATCACTTCGTGTACCGGTGTTTTTACTCTGTCGAATTGAAAGAGCGCAGCTTCGCCCTGATACGTTGCCGGGATCTGCCAGGGAAGGCCGCCGAGGTACCAGGCATCGTCCAAAGTCAGATCGTCATTCCCCCAGTTAGAGGCATGTTCGACCGCGCCGGCGCCGGTGAGCGCTGAACGAAAACGAGTGGTCTGGGTCAGGAGCCAGTTCGTCAGATAGCCGCCGTAGCTGTAACCGCCGACCGCCAGATGTGCGGGATCGGCCGTGCCGTCCTTGACCAGTGCATCCACACCGGTGAGTATGTCAGCGCCAGGAAGCGAAACGATATGCGGTGAAATGGCGGTCATGAACTCATCGCCGTAGCCGGTGGATCCGCGGTAGTTCGGCTGGAAGACGAGCCAACCCTGTGCGGCAGCGAGCAAGGCCCAGTCATACCAGTCGGCGCCGAACTTGTTGCCGTCCGCGTCAGCAGGACCGCCATGAATCAGCGTCAGCATGCGCAAGTTCCGCTGCTCGAATTTACCGGGGGGATACAGCAGCACGCCTTCTATGGTCTTCCCGTCCTTCGCACGCCAGCGATAGGTCTTCATGCGAGGAAGATCGCGCTGGGTAAACAACGTATTGAAATGTGTAACCGGGCGGGCGGATTCCGGATCGAGCGCATCATCAGCCAAAAATAATTCCGTCGGCTCGTCGATAGCGGAGTGCCGGTAAAGTAAGCGGCGGCCGTGCTCGGAAATCTCCAAGCCTTCATATGTTCCGCTGCGTGAGCCCAGCGGTGAAATGCGGTCGTTAATTAAGTATGCATGCACTTCGGTTCCGAGTTGACCCAATGCGAGCAACCTGCCATCCGGAAGAACGCTGTAATCCGTCCAGGAACCGGCAAAAGATTTTCCGACGCGCTCGATTTCCTTGCTGGCGATGTTGAGCATGTACAACCGCCCTTGTACATCCCGGTAACTGCCTTCTAAACTGCCGCTTGCTGCAAAGACTCCGAAATAAAGACGGTCGCCATCAGGGCTCCAGTGTAACTGGCGTTCGAGCGCCTGGTTATGAGTGAGTTGTGTCGCAGCGCTCTCTGCCGCTGCGCGCAGGCTCGCCAGATAGACTTCATACGATTCGGTGTGCTCGAGCCGGCCGGAAATCGAATTCGTGAGAAACGCGATCGTGCTGCCGTCGGGCGCCGGCGCAATTTCATTAACGGCGTAGTTACTACGAGTAATAACCCGGGAATCCTTGGGCAGCACCGGGGGCGCATTCTTATCCGCGGTGCGCTCAGGCGGAGCCGGAATCGCCTGTGCTGCCTTCGTCGCCGAGAGTTCAATCAGCACATCCCCGCGATCATCGTCGCGCCAGCGCGAGACATCTTTCCATTCGCGCTCTTTGGCCTCCTGTGCGTCTTTCGAGAGCGGCTCGGGCACGCTAAGCACGATTGCAGAGCTATCGCGCGTCCAGGCGAAGGCGTGTACTTTCAGCTCCTCCCGATAGAGAGGAAACGCTTCGCCTCCACTGGGATCGATGATCCAGACACGTGCAATCTCCTTCTGTTTCTCCGCCTTGTCGTCGTCGGGCGAAGCGGCCGGTTCAAGCAGGCGATCGGAGATGAAGGCGATATGCTTCCCGTCCGGCGCCCATTGCGGATCGCTGTCGTGTCCGGATTGCGTGAGCGCCAGCAGGTCGGGCGAATTCCTGCGCCAAAGCCAGAGATCCTCACGGAAGCGGTTGCGCTTCCAATCCGCCCGTGCGGTCTCAATGACCGCTGCGTTGCCATCTGGAGCAAGCCGCGCCGAGCGGATATCGGTAAAGCTGAAGAGATCATCGATCGTGAGTGGAGCTTTGCTCTGAGCTAAGACGGTGCTGGCGAACAGCGGAGCCGCGCAGAGGACAAGGAGATACGAACGCATTGCAATTAGCATCGCAGGCGCCGCGCAAATTACAAAATCCACGGCAAGTTATCTTGAATACCATGGAGGGTCAAAGCAGAATCGAAGAAGTTGCACAGGTGCCACCGGCACGTTTGCCTGAGAAAACTCTGTTTTCGATTCTTGCCGCAATCAGCTTTTGCCATTTTCTCAACGACATGACCCAGTCGTTGATTCCCGCCATTTATCCGATTCTGAAAAGCTCGTTCCATTTGGATTTCGGCCAAATCGGGCTCATCACGTTGACTTATCAGATGACTGCGTCGTTGTTACAGCCCTTTGTCGGTCTTTATACGGACCGGCGGCCGCATCCCTACTCGCTGCCGGTGGGAATGACATTTACACTAAGCGGCCTGATCGTGCTGGCGATTGCGCCAAGCTTTGGCACTCTGCTGTTGGGTGCGGCGATGGTCGGGATGGGCTCATCGGTATTCCATCCGGAATCGTCCAGAGTCGCACGGCTGGCTTCGGGCGGCCAGCACGGACTTGCGCAGTCCGTTTTCCAGGTCGGCGGTAATGCTGGCACTGCGCTCGGCCCGCTGCTGGCCGCGTTTGTTGTTCTGCCGCGCGGGCAGCACAGTATTGCATGGTTTTCGTCAGCCGCGGCAATCGGGATCCTTGTTCTAGTGACGGTGGGTTCGTGGTACAAGAAACACCCGTTACGCGTGAATCCGCGGGCGGGCGCCAGCAGACATACGTTGCATCTTTCTCGCGGCAAGGTTGTCTGGGCGATAACGATTCTGATTCTGCTGATCTTCTCGAAGTACTTTTACCTGGCGAGTATCTCGAGTTACTACACGTTTTATCTCATCAGTAAGTTTCATGTACCGGTCAAGGAATCGGAACTTTATCTCACGATCTTTCTGGGCGCCGTTGCGGCCGGCACGTTCGCCGGCGGTCCAGTTGGCGATCGTTTTGGAAGAAAGCTCGTTATCTGGTGCTCCATTCTCGGCGTGTTGCCTTTCACGCTGCTGCTGCCTTACGTCAACCTGTTCTGGACGGTTGTGCTCAGCATCGTCATCGGCCTGGTGCTCGCATCGGCCTTTTCAGCCATTCTGGTCTATGCGCAGGAACTCGTGCCGGGCAATATCGGCATGATCTCCGGTGTATTTTTCGGCTTTGCGTTCGGTATGGGAGGGATCGGCGCCGCGATTCTTGGTAAAATCGCAGACTCGACAGACATTTATTTTGTCTATCGTATTTGCTCGTTTCTGCCGGCGATCGGAATCCTGACGGCGTTTTTGCCGAACCTGCGCAAGGCACGCGCGCGAGCGCTGGAAACAGCTCCCAGCATCATCGAAAGCTAGTTGCTTGTTGAAAAGGGCAATGCCAGACCAAAAGGTCAACTCCGCATCTCGAAGCATAGATACGCGGTCAACAATTCCGATCAGTATGTGCGGCTCTGACGCCGCGCATGCCACGGTGATGAGCGAAGAAGGTTCCTTCAGGCGACGAGTGATTCGTTGCCGGGCTGCAGCCAGCGGTTGATAAGAGCAGCCAGTGCGTCGCGGTCGATCGGCTTCGCCAGGTAGTCGTCCATACCGGCTGCGATGCACTTCTCGCGCTCGCCGACAAGAGCGTTAGCCGTAACTGCGACGATGGGAATGTGGCGCGCTCCGCCTTGCATCGTGCGGATGGCGCGCGTCGCTTCGAACCCGTCCATTACGGGCATCTGGCAATCCATCAGGATAAGGTCCCAGCCGTTGTCCTGCCGGACTTTTTCGACGGCTTCCATGCCGTTTCCGGCAACTTCTATCGCGCATCCCAGGCGCGACAACAAATGCCGGATCACCTTCTGATTGATCGAATTATCTTCGGCGACGAGGACGCGACCGCGAGGCGCAGCAACAGTAGCGCGTGTCCGTTCCGGAAGTGTCATCAGCAATGCCTCCGCTTCTTCGAGTTCAAGTGTGACCCAGAAGGTGCTGCCCCGGCCGGGTTCGCTTTCCAGGCCAACTGAGCCGTTCATGAGTTCTGCCAGGCGTTTCAGGATCACCAGGCCGAGCCCCGTTCCGCCGTAGCGGCGCGCGGTTGAGCTTTCCGCCTGGGTGAAACTCTGGAACAAACGGCTTTGCATGTCCTGGGATATGCCCACTCCGGTATCCGTAACGGTTAATTTGACCGTGAGCTTACTGCCGGGTCCACGCTTCTCGAGCGAGAGCCGGACCGTAACGGAGCCTTTCTCGGTGAACTTGACGGCATTCGAGAGCAAATTCAGCACAATCTGCTTGAGCCGGACCGGATCTCCAATAAACCAGGCGGGCAGACCGTCCTCGACAATCGAAATGAGCTCCAACTTCTTCTTTCTCGCGGGCTCGCTCACGACCCGCAGGGCTTCCGCCAGAATACTGCCGCGCTCAATGCGCGTACGCTCCAGCGTGAGTTTTCCGGCTTCAATCTTCGAGAAGTCGAGGATGTCGTTAATGATGGTCAGAAGCGCACCCCCGGAGTCGCGGATCGTCTGCACGAAATCCTTTTGTTCCCGCGAGAGCGGCGTATCGAGCAGGAGATTTGTCATGCCGAGCACGCCATTCATAGGCGTTCGTATTTCGTGGCTCATCATCGCCAGGAATTCGCTCTTTGCTTTGTTCGCCCGCTCTGCTTCCGCCTTCAGCAGCTTCTGTTCCGCCAGGCGGCGATCGAGTTCTTCGGTTCGTTCCAGAACCAGTCGCTCGAGCTCCTGCCTGCGACTGTTCAGCACGCGTTCGCGCCAGCGCCAGATGCCGACACACAGGAAGATCAGGGCGGAGACCGCGCCCGCGGCGAAGCTCTCGGTTCGCCACCAGGGCGGGGCAATGGTAAAGCTGATCGAATTGACAGCCGAGGTCATGCCGGTAGCGCGATCGAACGTCGCCGCCTGCAACACGTAAGAGCGCGGAGTTAAGACCGGGTAGCGAATTTCGTGTTCGGAGGTTTCAATCCAATCCTGTTCAAGAGGGAGCAGGCGGTAACGGAAGCTGAGACTTTTCTCACTCTGAAAACCAAGCGATGCGATCCGAACCATCAGTGTGCTTCCGCTCCAGGACAATGCCTCCGGGGAGCCGGCAACGTTCTTCGAACCGTAGTTCGCTGTAATGAAGACAGGCGAACGCGGCGGCTCGGGCACACTGCCGGCAGGCGCGCGGAAGTGCGAGAGTCCGCCGCTGGTACCGATCCAAACCGAGCCGTCGGCGTCTTCAAGAAAGGCGTTATAGTCGGTGTCGTTCCAGATCAGGCCGTTTTCGGTTGTGTAGCTCCGCCAGTTCTGTCCGTCGAAGACCCGGATACCCTGATCCTGACCAACCCAGATCCAGCCGCGGCGGTCTACCTTCAAAAAGATGACCATAGTGGAGGAGAGCGGCAAATGCACGGCAGCGGTGAAGCGCTCGCCCTGACGTGTCAGCCGGAAAACCCCGCGATCATCGCTTGCGACCAGGATGTCTCCCGATGCATCGAGCGCGATTTCGCTCAAGTCGCGGCCCAGATTCAGTTTTGAGATGTCGAAGGTTCGCCAGACATTATCCTTATGCCGGTAAAGCGCATGCGGCGAAACGAACCAGAATGTTCCGTCCGCAGCCTGAAGCATGTTTTCCAACAAGCCGGCGTTACCGGGAAACTGCGTGTAAGGAGAAAGTGTGCGATGGGCTCCCGCGCCTTCACTTGCAAAGATCCCGTTATCGGTGAGAATCCACAGCCGGTCATCGCGGTCTACGAAGAGATGCTCGACACCTTCGATGCCGTAACGCTTGACCTGATGAGTACGTGGATCAAGCCGGAGTAATCGCCGGTTGGCGATTTCGGCCCAGATGTATCCGTCGCGTGTCACAGCGAGCATCTGGCAGCGGCCGACCGGCGGGCCCGGAATAAGCCATGGATGGAAAGCTTGCTCGCCCGGCTTGAGGAAAGCAATTCCCGCGCGATGCCCGGCCCACAGAGTACCGGAAGAGTCGCGCGCCAGCGCCCAGATCTCGTTACTCGCCAGCCCCTCGTTTTTCGTCCAGTGTTCCCACTCGCCGTAGCCGATCCATTTAGAAAAGCCATGGCCTAGAGTTCCCATCCACACCAGCCCGTCGCGATCGACGAACAACGAGGCGATGGCGCCTTCACCCAGCCCGTTGGCTTGCGTGATGATTTGCCATTTGTTATCGGAGAGGATGCCAAGGCTCGAACCGAATCCGGCCAGAATCCGGCCGTGCGGGTCTTCGGTCAAAGGAAGGTAAAAATCTTCCGTCAACCGGTGCGGCGGATCGTGCAATTCCCAGCGGTTTCGGTCCGGCGAGAACATGGCGACATGTTTTGTTCCGCGAGCCCAGATCTGGCCATTTTTCGCGCGCAACAGCGATGCCCATCGGTCGCCGGGAACGTCCCACTGCCTGAGCGAGCCGGCATTGATTTCGCAAATCGCGGCGCCGCAGCCGAAGAGCACGCGATTTTCGTCCAGCGAAAGCACGCTGTTGAGCCCGGTCTTTTCAAAGGGCGCGGCTTGGGCCGGGGAGAGCACATTCCGAGCCTGCCAGGATCGCCCGCCGTCGGACGAGGAAAAGGAAATCAGCCGGTTTTCCGAAACTGCATAAATCGTTCCGGAGGGCGAAGCGGAAAGACTCGAGTTGTAGGTGATATGCAGCGGTGTTCCGGCATTCTTCACCGGATGAAAGCGACCGTCACGCGAGCTTACGGCCAGCCCTTCGGTGGTTCCCACCCAGAGGCGTCCTGCCGGATCAACGAGAAGCGCCCGGGCAAAGGTGCCCGGCAGCCCCTCGCTCGCGCCGTATTTTGAGAAAGTGGAACCGTCGTAACGGAATAATCCATTTTCTGTACTCAGCCAGAGAAATCCCGCACGATCCTGCGCAATGGCGTTCACGTTCAGGTTTCCCAATCCCTCGGTATAGTCTTTGAACGTATAACGTTGAGCTGAGGAGATGCCGGTCGCGGCAACGAGAAGAGCGGTAAGGGCCGCTAGGTGCGCACTCCGGGTTCGCAGCGGGATCATCCTTGAACTGTATCGGCCATAAGGAGGGCGAAGTTTAGTTCTTTGTCACACAATATGCTCCGTAACGGGAACGGGCAGTGATAGTCTCTAGCGTGAGCAATCGCTCCAGAAGGAGAAACAGCCTATGACGCTGGCAGACGCGCGCCGGGTGACGGCGGCAGCAGAGAAGAAAGCACAAGAGATTGGGCAGCCGATGAATGTTGCGGTGGTCGACGAGGGCGGGAACCTGGTCTCGCATGTCCGGATGGACAATGCCTGGATCGGCAGCATCGACATATCCATTAACAAGGCATTTACCGCGCGGGCTTTCGATCTCTCGACGAAAGAACTGGGCAAGAATTCACAATCGGGCGATCAGTTCTTCGGGATACACGTTTCCAATCATGGGAGGATTATGATCTTCGCCGGCGGCGTTCCGCTGAAGCTGAACGGGAAAGTGGTCGGCGCGATCGGAGTCAGCGGCGGCTCGGGAGACCAGGATCATGCGGTAGCCGAAGCCGGCGCAGCAGCATTTTAGGAGGAATTTATGGCAAGCAATCGCGGAGTGGCATACATCGGAACGGGGAAAGTAGAAGTCCAAAGCATCGACTATCCAAAGCTCGAGCACAACGGCAAGAAGCTTCCTCATGCCGTGATTCTGAAGCTGGTTGCAACAAACATTTGCGGCAGCGATCAGCACATGGTACGCGGCAGGACAACGGCACCTTCGGGCATGATCCTGGGGCATGAAATTACCGGCGAGATTATCGAGAAGGGCGAGGACGTCGAGTTTCTCAACGTCGGCGACCTGGTTTCAGCACCCTTTAATATCGCCTGCGGACGCTGCCGGAACTGCAAGGAAGGCAAGACGGGGATTTGCCTCACGGTGAATCCGGCGCGGCCCGGCGGCGCATACGGTTATGTCGATATGGGCGGCTGGGTCGGCGGGCAGGCGGACTATGTGCTGGTGCCGTACGCGGATTTCAACCTGCTGAAATTTCCCGACAAGCAGCAGGCGATGGCGAAAATTCGCGATCTGACTCTGCTTTCCGATATTTTCCCGACCGGTTATCACGGAGCGGTCACAGCCGGAGTCGGGCCGGGCGCCACGGTGTACATCGCGGGCGCGGGCCCGGTAGGACTGGCCTGCGCAGAAGGTTGTCGCCTGCTCGGCGCTGCCGTGGTGATCGTAGGCGACATGAATGCCGAGCGGCTGCAGCAGGCGAAGAGCTTCGGCTGCGAAACGATTGACCTGAGCAAAGAAGGACAGCTCGGCGATCGTATTGCGCAGATTCTGGGCGCTCCGGAGGTGGACTGCGGCGTCGATTGCGTCGGTTTCGAGGCGCGCGCGCACGGAGAGCACGGCGAAGAGGCTCCGGCGACGGTGCTGAACTCGCTGATGACCATCACGCGGGCTGGCGGCGGGCTTGGAATTCCCGGACTCTATGTTACGGATGATCCGGGCAGCAAGGACGAAAAGGCCAAAAGCGGCGTGCTCGGCATCCGTATCGGGCTCGGCTGGGCGAAGTCGCATACTTTCGCAACCGGGCAATGTCCGGTGATGCGCTACAATCGCCAGCTCATGATGGCGATTCTGCACGACCGCGCGCACCCAGCGAAAGCGGTAAATGCAACGGTGATTCCGCTGGAAGATGCGCCCAAAGGCTACGTGGATTTCGATAAAGGCGCTGCCAAGAAGTTCGTGCTCGATCCGCACGGCATCGTAAGGAAGGCGGCCTGAACAGCCGCCTCAACCCGAACCTTTTCGTCATTACAGGCGGCCCCGGCGCCGGCAAAACGACTGTTCTCGAAGAGCTCGCAACGCTCGGCTTCCGTTACGCGCCGGAAGCGGCACGCGAAATCATTCGGGAGCAGGCCGCAAGCGGCGGAAGCGCTCTTCCGTGGGGCGACCGGCAAGCTTATACCGATTTGATGCTCGATCGCTCCATTGAGTCATTTGAGGAGCACACCTCGGCAACGGGGCCGATCTTCGCAGATCGCGGAATTCCGGATACGCTCGGTTACGCGCGTCTGATCGGACTTTGCAATACGCGTGAAATCGAGCGCGCATGCGGTGAATATCGTTATGCTTCGCTGGTATTTACGGCGCCGCCCTGGGAAGAGATTTATTGTGTCGACACGGAACGTAAGCAGGACTTCGAGGAAGCACAGCGAACGTACGAAGTAATTTGCGGCGTGTACCGGGAATATGGCTATGAATTGATCGAACTGCCAAGATGCAGTGCAGGGGAGCGGGCCCGCTTCATTTTGAAGCGGCTTTCGGTAAACACGATCAGCATGGACTTCGCATGATAAGTTGATTTGCGCCATGCTTGCGGCGAACGCTGAGAGGTTATTCAAAATGCGACATATTCCCAGGAGAACTCTCCTCAAGAGCGCGGGGATGAGCCCGCTGATTGGCGCCGCCTGGGGGTGGGCTGAAGGGAACGACCAGAGAGCGATGCAGGATGAGAATGTGACGATGCCGAACATGCTCGGCGCGTACGGCACGTGGGCGGCCGGGACGCTGCAGGATCCGCCCCATCTCTCCTTCAGGCAGCCGATGTTCCGCGATGCAGAGGCCTGGCGGGTCGTTGCACGATCCCATTTTCGGGAAAGACTCATGCAACCCAGCGGCGCGTCCACGCCCGCCGCGACCGTGCTGCGACAGTTCGAATTCGAAGGGTTGTCGATCCAACACCTGCGCTGGCAATTGCCGTTCGGCCCCGCAACGGAGGCGCTGTTTCTGAAGCCGGCCGGCTCCAACGGGAAGTTACCCGGCATTCTGGGTCTGCACGACCACGGGGGCCGAAAATATTTTGGGATGCGGAAGATTACGCGAACGTCGAATAACCAGCATCCGGTAATGGAGCGGCATCAGAATGAATACTACGGAGGGATGGCGTGGGCCAATGAATTGGCCCGGCGGGGCTACGCGGTACTCGTGCACGACACATTCACATTCGGGAGCCGCCGAATGCGGATCGAGGATGTGCCGGCAATTATCCGAAACGACGTTGTCGAGGTGAATCCGAACTCCGAGGAGGACATCGAGCGTTATAACCGGTTTGCGGCGAATCACGAACATATCATCGCGAAAAGCTTGTTCTGCGCGGGATTGACGTGGCCTGGTGTGTTTGTGTTTGACGATCAGCGCGCGCTCGATTACCTAGCGTCGCGTCCGGAGGTGGACGTAACCAGGCTGGGCTGCGCCGGACTGTCGGGCGGCGGCTTACGCACCGTCATGCTGACGGGCGCCGACGAACGCATCCGGTGTTCGTGCTGCGCGGGGATGATGACGACCTGGCGCGACTACCTGTTGAACAAATGTTACACGCACACCTGGATGGTCTATGTGCCGGGCCTGCCACGGGAACTGGACTATCCCGAGGTGTTGGGCATAGGCGTTCCAAATCCGGTATTGGTGTTGAACAACCGTCAGGACGCGCTATTCACGATGCCAGAAATGGAACGGGCCGACGCGATACTCGCGAGTGTCTACAAAAAGGCCAATGCGCCGGAGCGCTACCGCGCGACCTTCTACGATGGGCCGCACAAGTTCGACCGCGCGATGCAGAAGGAAGCCTTCGATTGGTTCGACCGCTGGTTAAAGAGTTAGGCGTTTGTTGCAAAAATTCGCGCTAACGAGAGATGCGGGACGAGCAGAGCCAAAATGGAAAACAGCTATGCACGAAATAAGTCCGCTGATCGCTCTTGCCGTCTTGTGTTCTACGGCTACCACGGACGCAGTGTACGTGTTGTTTACGTCGGCGGTTTCGGCGCGGCGGCGCATACCGGCGGCGAGCTGGAGTAGTCTGTGGTACCTCCTTTCGGCATTCGCGGTGATCAGCTACACGAGTAACGCCGTATATGTTGTGTTCGCGGCTCTGGGTTCCTGGTTGGGGGCATTCTGCGCGGTCACCTGGCTACGAGCCAGAGCCCCTGCGCCGGCCAGTCCGGCTCCGCCGCTGAAACCGCTCTGAAGGACGTTGCGGCACCTCTTCACGAGGCGTATTGGGAGGCTGTAGCGGCGCGGCGGGCACGGAGATATTCTTGGAGATCGGCGAGTGAAAATTCGAAGCCATCATCTTCGGGATTGTATGGTTTGCCTGCCTTTTGGGCTGCGGTATACAGAACAGCAGCGCGGGCGAAGTCTTCGGCTTCCTTGCGATCGCGCTGCTTCTGCATCTGCTCGAGCTCGGTTTTGAGACGAGCGGCGTAGTTTGACAGACGCTGTTCCTGGAGCTGCAGATTACGGAACTGCTTCTCGTAGGCGAGCCAGGTATGGAGGCGCAGCATGGCGGGGCGGGCAGCAGGTTCGAGCCCGGCGACCTGGTCCTCAAACTCGTGGAAGCCTTTCGTACAGAGAGCCTCTTCCAAAACCAGGAATGCGTTCCAGGCGCCACCAGGTATCGATTGTTGAGTCTTCGCCTTGCTGATAAAACGCGGGCTCATCCACCCGAGCCTGGACTAAAGCGCATTCGTGTTCGCCGAGGGGCTGCCAGAGTTTGCGGTAGTGCTCGAGGTGATGATGGTAGCGCTCGCCGTCGTCTCCGGGCAGGAGAACGGTGCGGCCCGTGAGCGCAGGTTTGAGCGCGTTTTTGCTGGAGATTTCTTTACCTTGGGCGGTTTTGGGGACGGTCGAAAGCTGGGCATTGCGACTGTTGATGGCGGCGCGGTCGTCAGACATGGAAATTCTGTGCTCCTACGCGCACGGGAGCAAAGGCGGAATACAGGTGAAAGCGGGCAGCAAGGGTTAAGCGATTGATTCGGCCGAAGAAGATTTTTTGCGATGAGTTGTGAACCGAGTTTTTGGAAGGAAGGATGGCCGCCTGTTATCTTTACTTCGAAATGCGACTGTACCGGTTCTGTCTCGGCCTCAGCGTGCTTTGCCTTTTAGGCGCCCAGCAAAAGCCGCCCGCCGAGCCGCCTGAAGACTACGTTAAGGCGCACTACACGAAATACGAATTCCGGATTCCGATGCGTGACGGCGCCCGGCTCTTCACCAGCGTCTACGTGCCCAAGGATCAGTCGCATAGCTGGCCGATCCTGATGGACCGCACGCCGTATTCCGTCGCTCCGTACGGCGAGGACGTTTATAAGAGCGCGCTTGGACCGAGCGACGAGTTCGAAAAGGCCGGTTACATCTTCGTCTATCAGGATGTACGCGGGCGTTACATGTCCGAGGGCAAGTTTGTGGAGATGACGCCGCATATTAACAAGAAAAGCGGGCCGAAGGATGTTGACGATTCGTCCGATACCTACGACACGATCGAGTTCCTGCTGAAGCGTGTGCCGAACAACAACGGGAAAGTCGGGATTTGGGGTATTTCGTATCCGGGCTTTTACACGTCAGCGAGCATCATCGATTCGCATCCGGCGATCAAAGCCGCCAGCCCGCAAGCGCCGATGACGAACCTGTTCGAGGGCGACGATGCGTACCATGGCGGCGCATTCATGCTGGCTGCAAATTTCGGTTTCTATACGTCATTCAAACCGTTTGCCGAGCCTGCGAAGCCGCCCAAAGAGCGTGAGCGGTTCGATATGGGCACGCCCGATACGTACGCTTTCTATCTCAAGGCCGGATCGCTCGCCAATCTGAATAAAACCTGGCTGAAAGACCAGAACCCGCTGTTTACCGACCAGATTACGCACGACACGTTTGACGATTACTGGAAGGCGCGCGATCTTGCGCCGCACATGCACAACGTCCACTGCGCGGTGATGACAGTGGGCGGATGGTTCGACGCGGAAGATCTTGCGGGACCGTGGCGCACGTATCGCGCCATTGAAAAGTACAATCCGGGTACGCCGAACACGATCGTCGAAGGGCCGTGGGTGCATGGCGGGTGGGCGCGGGGCGATGGCGATCATCTGGGCGACGTCGAGTTCAACGCCAAAACCAGCGAGTTCTTCCGTAAAGAGATTCAGTTTCCGTTTTTCGAGTTTTACCTGAAGGGCAAGGGCCAGACGCCGCCGGAGGCATACATGTTCGAAACAGGCGCGAATGTGTGGCGCAAATACGACGAATGGCCCCCCAAGGGCGCAACGCGCAGGATGCTCTATTTCCAGGCCGGCGGAAAGCTATCGTTCGAACCCCCGGATATCGGCGCGGAGGCATACGACCAGTACGTGAGCGATCCGGCGCATCCGGTGCCGTTTACGTCCTACACGACGGACACGGTACCGCAACGTTACATGGTGGACGATCAGCGCTGGGCGGCTCGCCGGTCCGATGTATTGGTTTACCAGACCGATCCGCTGACGGAAGACATTACCATTGCGGGGCCGGTTTCGCCGAAGTTGAAGATCTCGTCGACGGGCACCGATTCGGATTTCGTTGTGAAGCTGATTGACGTGTATCCGGAGGATTTCCCGGATGCTCCCCAGACGAGCTCGGGCAATAAACGTATCCTGAGCGCGCCACCGTTGCACATGGGCGGCTACCAGCAGCTGGTGCGCGGGGAGCCGATGCGCGCGAAGTTCCGCAACTCCTGGGAAAAGCCGGAGCCGCTCGCGCCGGGTAAATTGACTGAAATCGATTTCGAAATGCCCGATCTCGACCACACGTTTCGCGCGGGGCACCGCATCATGGTGCAGGTGCAGAGCTCGTGGTTTCCGCTGGTGGATCGCAATCCGCAGACATTTACCGATATTCCGCATGCGCGGCCGGAAGACTTCAAAACGGCGGCCGAGCGCGTGTATCGCGGCGGCGGCTCGGCTAGCGGGGTGGAAATTGTCGTGCTGCCGCAGCCTTGATGTACTAGGTCAAAACGCGCGTTTTCACTCCCGTACTAGCGAGAGGGGGATAGGGCGGCCTATTCCTCCTTTTCCAACTTTTTGACGTCTGTTTTGAAGCATTTTGTTGCAGCCCGACAGAAACGGCTGGGATACATAGTTTAAATCCAGGAATTCTCCTGATCGTTGCGCGATTCCAAACGCGCGAAATGCCCCGGTACGGTTAGCTCTCCTGTGTCTTGCGGCATTTGCGTTCAACCGGCAAACTGCATTCATGCACGCCAAGCAAGCGGGCTGAATTTATTCGGAGGTTAGTAACGCAAAATGCGTTTTACCAAAGCAATTCTAGTTTCGGCAGCGAGCCTTTTGCTGCCGCTTATGGGCCAGGCGACGCCGGTCAACACGGTTGGAACACTGTCCGTCGGCGGACTCAGTTTTGACAATTTTGCCTGCTCGGTTACGAAGCAGGGTGTAGCTGGTCCAACGAGCTGCGGAAAGATTGACGTGTCGACGATCAGCAATCCGGCTCAGGGTATCCAGTTTTCGAGCGGCTTCCTTGCCGGTTCGCTCGGCTTTCTGTCGTTTGACGACGCAACCATTAACTATCATGTGACTTCGGCGGCCGGTATCGACAAGATCGGCCTGGATTTCAACGGAACGTTCTACGGTTGGGCGATTTCGTCAGTGACCGAGACCGTCAAGGATTCAAATAACAACATTGTCGGTTTCGCCACCGTACAATGCGGCCCGGGCGCCATCGGCTGCACACGCAGCGACAGCATTGCTCTCAACGGTGTGTACAACGATCTCTACGTCGTGAAAGACATCAATGTGAGCAGCTTTGTCGGTCTTGCGCAGATCAGCTATGTCGACCAGACCTTCTCGCTGGCTCCTGAACCCGGTTCGCTCGCAATGTTGGGCGCCGGTCTCCTCGGTGTCGCCGGCCTGCTTCGCCGCCGCTCGAAACTAGCTGCTGCGAAAGCCGCAAACAACAACGTGTAAGAGCCGCCAAACCTCCAGGCTCCCACAAACGCCGCCGGTTTCGACCGGCGGCGTTTTCCATTTGCGTAATCGTCAGGCAGGCGAACATCTTCCGGGCCGTTGTTATACTGCGATTTCGCTGAAATTTGAGGAGAGAAATGAGAAAGAAAGTCACCGTCATCGGCGCAGGCAACGTGGGAGCGAATACTGCTCAGAAGATCGTGGCGAAAGAACTGGCCGATGTGGTGATCGTCGATGTGGTGGAAGGCGTTCCACAGGGGAAAGGACTCGACATGCTGGAGTCCGCCCCGGTCGAGGGCTACGATGCGCGTATCACCGGAACGAACGGTTACGAAGAGACAGCCGGGTCCGATATCGTCGTCATTACGGCCGGTTTCCCGCGCAAGCCCGGGATGAGCCGCGACGATCTCCTGCTGGCGAATTACGAAGTGGTCAAAAGCGCCACCGAGCAGGCGGTGAAACATTCGCCGAACGCGATTCTCATTCTGGTGACGAATCCGCTCGATGCGATGTGCTGGACGGCGCTGAAAGTTTCGGGCTTTCCGAGGGAGCGCGTGATCGGTATGGCCGGCGTGCTCGACACGGCGCGATTTCGGACTTTTATCGCGGAAGAGCTGGGCGTCTCATTCGAAAACGTAACGGCGATGGTGCTGGGCGGCCACGGCGACACGATGGTGCCGCTGGTGCGGTTTACCAATGTAAGCGGAATTCCCATCTCTGAATTGACCGATCAGGCAACCATCGATCGGCTGGTGCAGCGCACGCGCGACGGAGGCGCCGAAATCGTCAAATATCTGAAAACGGGCAGCGCGTACTATGCTCCGGCGGCCTCTACCGTGGAAATGGTGGAATCCATTCTGAAGGACAAGAAGAAAGTTCTGCCTTGTGCGGCTTATTTGAACGGCGAGTATGGCATCAAGGAATTGTTTGTCGGCGTTCCGGTGAAGCTGGGCAACGCGGGCATCGAGAAGATCTACGAGATTAAACTTGACGCCGCCGAGCAAGCCGCTCTGAAGAAGAGCGCCGATGCGGTCGAGGAGCTGGTGGCCGTTCTGCAGCGATCCAGTAAGACGTGAAGCGTAACACCCCGCATATTGACGAGCGCCACGCAAATTTCAAGATGAAACTCGCGCGCTCGAGAATTCATCGCTGGGGGGTATATGCCGCCGAGCCGATTCCGGCGAACCGCAAGGTCATCGAGTATACGGGTGAAAAGATCAGCCGCAGGGAGACTAAGCGGCGCGCGGATTCGAACAACCTGATCTACCTTTTTACGCTCGACGACTACTGGACAATCGACGGGTCAGCGGGCGGCTCGGGCGCCGAGTACATCAACCACTCCTGCGATCCGAACCTGGCATCGCGCATCGTAAGGGGGCATATTCTTTACATGAGCGTGCGCCCGATTAAGCGGGGAGAAGAGCTCACCGTGGATTACTGCTTCGAGAAGAAGGTAGACAAGGTGGTCTGCAAATGCGGCGCAGCCAACTGCCGCGGCACGATTAATCTCCTGGATTAGGTTAGAGCCCTGATTCGTCGGCGGACGCTGCTTTCCTATGGACTATCCAAAGGAAAGCTGCTACGATCTTTGTAATGGCCAAAGGAGGAGCAAAGCGATCTGAGGTGCTGCAAGGCACGCTCGATCTGATGGTGCTCAAGACGCTCGATGCCATGGGCCCGCTGCACGGCTACGGCATTGCGCGCCGCATCGAACAGATCAGCAACGGTGTCCTGGAACTAAACGAGGGTACAGTCTATACGGCTCTTCTGCGCCTGCAGCAGAACGGCTGGATCTCGGCAAGCTGGGGCGCCTCGGAAAACAACCGGCGCGCGAAGTTCTACACGATTACCGCGGCGGGCCGCAAACAACTCGCGGCCGAAGCAGGAGATTGGGAACGCATCGCAGGCATCATCGGCAGACTGCTCCGGCTGGAGAGCCAAAGAGGGTGACGCATGCTGAGCCGGTTCCTCTCGAAGATTTTCGGCCTGTTCGGCCGCAAACGCCTGGAGCGCGAGTTTGACGAGGAAGTTGCAGATCACCTCGCACTTCTGACAGAAGAATTCGAGCGGCGCGGAATGTCTCGCGAAGAAGCGCGCTACGCAGCCAGACGCCAGTTCGGCGGCGCCACGCAATTGAAAGAATGGCACCGCGAAAACCGGTCTATCGCCCGGCTGGAAGTGCTGGCGCGCGATCTTCGCTATTCCCGTCACAGCATGCGCAAAGCTCCCGGTTTTGCGTTCACGGTGGTCTTGATGCTGGCGCTCGGGATCGGCGCGAATTCCGCCATGTTCACGCTAGCCGACCAGCTTCTTTTTCAGCTCCTGCCCGTAAAAGATCCGCAGCAGCTTGTGGTTGTGAACGAGCACGGAGAGTTTATCGGCGGCTCCTGCCGGCCGTGCCGGAACACCTTCTCTTACCCCGGTTACAGCAGCCTGCGCAATGCCGCGCCGGAAGCCTTCAGCGGAATTGTCGCGCGCTACCAGGCGCCGGTCGATCTCGGCGTGAGCGGCTCGGCGCAAAGGGCCCAGGCCGAAATCGTCTCCGGAAATTACTTCGAGGTGCTCGGCGTGGCTGCCGTCGTCGGCCGCACACTTACGCCGCAGGATGACAAGCTCAAATTAGCTGAGCCCTATGCCGTCCTCAGCTTCGGCTATTGGCAGCGCCGCTTTGGGGCCAATCCGGCCGTGCTGAATCGCACGATGGACATCAACGGGCATCCGTTTACGGTAGTCGGCGTTGCGCAAAAAGGGTTCAGCGGCTTCGATGAACTCAATCCGGCCGACGTTTTCGTGCCCATGATGATGAAGCCCGTGAT
>DATBGM010000066.1:0-39426 GCA_036557945.1 Bryobacteraceae bacterium
TTGTACTTGCTCGAGCCGCTCAGTTTCTTCCATTCGGGATCGGCCATAAACTTCGCCCATTTGGCTTCCATCTCCGAGAGGTCCGGAAAGCTCAGCATATACGTGAGGTTCGGCAGCCGCGAACCGATCAGCGTGTCGCCATAAAATACGGACCAGAATCCGGCGCGCTCAAAAACGCCGAACTCTCCGCTGTTAAACATCTCGACCTTTACGCGATGGTCGTGAATACTCGGACTCTCGTAGCTGCGCAACTGAAATACGCGCGCGCCATGTTGCGCGGTCACCGGTGGAACGGTCAGTTTGGGATAGCCCTCAAAGGCCACCATCAACGAGCTCTCGAAGCGATCGAACGGCGGCTCTTTCGCAGGCGCCTTTAGGAAAGCCTGCCCTGCGCGCTGGTATTCTTCATCCTGCGCCAGGCGCTGTTCGAGGGTAGCGAGCGCATCCGCCGAATTCGCCGGAATCAGCACGTAGAGAGCCGGCGTTTCCGGCCCGAGATACAAATCGAAGGCGCCGATAGGATTCAATCCCAGCCGGTTCAACGCGGGAATAAGCGCCTGCTCTATATAACCGCTGGCGAGATCCTGCTGCGGCCCGTTGAGCAGATGGTAACGGCGCAGTTCGTAATATTGGCGCGCGGGAGTCTCGGCGGCTCCTGCCGTGTTGGAAAGAGTAGCCGCGGCGGAAGCGGCCAAGGAAGAAGTGAGGAACTGGCGTCGTTGCATCTTTTTGACTATGGCATGACCGGAATCTTAGGAAGCGGATGAATCGCTTTCGAGCTGAGCCATGCCGCCCGCAATTGACTCATCTCCGGCGTTACCGGCATATGCGCGCTCTCGTAAGTCACCAGCTCGAGCGACGGATCGGCCACCAGCACCACCTCCACCGTCTTTTCGACGCCGGATCGCTGGCGCACGCGGAGCGAAACGCGCTCGCCCACAGTCCGCTTCGCGAGCCAGTTCTGAAGCACTGCCGCGTCGTTGATGCTTTTGTTCTGCCAGCGCAAAATGCGGTCGCCGTCATCCAGACCGGCATTGTAAAGCGTCGAATCGCGCAGCGTCCGGCTCGAGATTTGCACGCCATCTTTCGAATATTCTAATTTCGACGCGCCGAGCCAAATTGCAGCCGGCTGCTTCTGGCGAAGCAGCAATCCGGCGCGCGCAGCTACGGCCGCGTAATCGATCGGTTCCATGCCGTAGATGTGCCGTTGGAAAATGCCGGCTGCGAAATTCGGGTCTGTTACTTCGCCCAGCGTCTTTTGCAGATCCTCAAGCGTATAAGGTCTATCGATATCCGGATGCTCGCGCCACATGGCACGCATCCAGTCGTCCAGGCTCTTGCCCGGAAACCGTTCGCGAATCGCGAGATCGATACCGAACGCGAGCGCCTGCCCGTAGATGTAATACGAGATGTAGGTGTTCTCGAGATTCTTCGGGTCGATCGAGTTCGCGGCGTCGACAAACGGCGCCAGCCGGCTCATGCCTACCACGCTATGCACTTGGCGGCCGGGTGAAGTGAGCACGCGGTTTACCGCCGCGCCCATATCGTCGGCGAATTCGTCGAGGGTGGAAAATCCCGCCCGCTCGAGCGTCAGAATGCCGTAGTAATTCGTGAATCCTTCGGCAAACCAGAGTTCGCCCGACATGTCGGCGCGCTCGAAATCGAACGGCTCGAGCGAGCGCGGCCGTATACGCCGCACATTCCACGAATGAAAGAACTCATGCGACACCGTTCCGATTAATCTTGACGATGAGGCCTTCAAATCCGAAGCGCTGGTGATCACGGTCGAATCGCGATGCTCCATCCCGTCGCCCCCCGCCCAGGGCAGATAGTCAACCAGGAACGTGTAGGAGCCCGTGTCGTAATTCGGTAATCCGCCAAACACGCCGGCTTCTTCCAGTACGACTGCTTTGCACATTTCCGCGAATGCAGCGGCTTCGGTATCCGTCCCGCGATGGTGCAGGGCAAGTCGAAAGAGCTTGCCATCGATGGTCCATTCGGGCTGGACGTGAGCGCTGAGCTCAACCGGAGCATCCATGAGCTGTTCCAGATTTGGAGCAGACCAGGAGCCGTCCGGCTCGGCCGCAAGCTCGGTAGCCGCGCGCCAGTTCGATCCGGCCGGCATGTCAAAGTGCAGCGAAGCGGGCGAGTGTTCATAGCCGCGCGCCCAAGCGAGCGTAGCGGGCAGGTTCAGATGCGCATGCGTGGGATCGATCGCGGCATAGGTCCCATCGATCCGGTCGCCGAAAAGCGTGTACTCGAAAACAACGGTGCCATGATGGCCGGAAACATTCCAGCCGTACGGGTCGGGCCTCGTGATCTCGAGCGAGCGGCCTTCGCCATCTGAAGCGCGCACGCCATATACGTTTTTGGCAAATTCGTGCAACGCATAACGTCCCGGCGAGGAACGGCTCATACGAATTGCGAGCGAGCCCTCGGGTACGCCGCGGAATGTCGCGCGTATTTCCGCCTCGTGATGCGGGGCATTTGGGAAACGCAGCTCATAGCGCACCGACTTCTGCGCGAGCAGCGGCACCGCTGCAAGTAGTAACAGCCAGTGAGCGTGCCTCACAGCTCGAGCTGGCCCTGGTACATCATCTCTTTCAGGCGGAACTTCCTGGAGATCGAAAGCGAACCGAAGCGCGTCTCGAAAAGCACTTCCTTATCATCCTTTGTAATCTGTTCGCGTTTGAAGAACAGGTGCAGCGCGCCCGTAGCGGAATCGAGCCTGGCATCGTCCGGAGTAAGCGCCGGTTTGTCGCGCAGCGCCAGCCGCGAATAACGCATCATGTTCTCGAGCATCTGCTCGGGATTGCGGACATCGACCTCGTCACTGCTGCTGCTCTGCGTCTGAAGCGCTGGTTTGCCGTAGCGTCCGGCGGGCACCAGGCCAAGCACGGTAATGATGTAGTGGCTACGAAGTTGCTCGTCCGAGTAGGGCGCCGCAGCATTTTCGCGCTCGAGGGCTTGGCGAACCGGCAGCGCGCTATCCCAGCGAACGATCACGTTCAGGGTTGGCGGACCGTTTCGTTTCACCCGGCTTACGCCGCCATCCCAGCGGCCGTCGGTCGCGCCGTTATGCGGATTCGGCATGCCGCCCTGGGGGACGTCGATGGTGGGCGGCGGCGGCGCGGCATTGTCAGCAGCCAGGGCGAAAATCGCGGGAACTTCCTTCGCCCAGGGAGAATCGGTGAGAATCCGCTCGCTATCCTGGGAATTCCAGCGGGAGGGATCTTCTTTCCAGGGCTGCGAGCCCAAAACAGCTAACGTCGCAACTACCAGAAGCAGCGGAACTTTCCAGGCAAAAGAGCATCGCTTCGTCACAATTAACCCGATGAGCCGGCGAAAGACGAAGTTGCCGTAGCCGGACCTACAGTGCATCTTTCCTACTATGTTTCAGCAACAAATCGGCAGCTCTGTTCGTCATTCGATTATAGTCACCTACTGCGATGCGGCCTTTACCGGCCACGCGTAAGCTGAATGACAAGATCGCCCACAATTCGCTTTCTTCTCGGGTTGCTTGTGACCTTAGGCGCCGTTACCGGCCTCTCCTCCTATTCGCTGTACCGGCTGCACGGGCTGCGAAAACTGGAGCTGAACATCATTGATTTGAACCGGCATGATTCGCTACAGCTTCTGCGGGTGCAGAACGATCTGAACGCGGTGGGCCTGAAGCTGCGGGACATGTCCGGCGACCTGGACCGGACGCAGCTTGGCCATTACCGGCGCGATTTTAATCTTTTGCGGCAAGATCTGGATCGCGCCTTACAATACGAGGCGCGCCTTATGCCGTTTGTCAGCCCGCCCGGGCAGCGCGAAGCGCTGACGAACACGCTCGCCAAATTCTGGAAGAGCGCGGATGAAGTTTTCGATGCTGCCGCCGCCGGTCACCGGGCGCAAGCGCGCCAGCTTGCGGCCGGCACGCTTTCAACACAACAGGCCGAGCTCGCCGCGCAGGTTTCGGCGCTGCTTGAACGTAATAATGTCGCCGAAGAGCAGGCGGACAAGCGGATTTCGGACATCTATGAAGGCGCCGAAAGAGACATATATCTCTTCGTCTGTGTAACGATGCTGGCGATTGCCGCAACCAGTCTCTATCTCATTTATTGGAACCGGAAGTTTTTCTGGCAGCTGGAATCGCTATCACGCCAGCGGCGCGTGTTGGCGGCGCGGCTGATCAGTGTGCAGGAAGAGGTGCTGCGGTCGGTGTCGCGCGAGCTGCATGACGAGTTCGGGCAAATTCTGACCGCGGTCGGGGCGATGCTGGCGCGCGCCGAGCGCAAAGGTCTCCCGCCCGATTCGCCGCTGCGAGCCGAGCTGAGCGAAGTGCGCGAGATCACGCAAGGAACCCTGGAGAAGATTCGCAGTCTTTCGCAGATGCTGCATCCCGCCGTAATCGATGATTACGGGCTGGCCAAAGCCGTCGAGTGGTATGCCGAGGTGTTCGAGCGGCAGACCGGAATCGAAACCACTGTGATGACAAGCGGCACAGCCATCCGCATTACCGGACAACCGGCGATTCATTGCTTTCGCATCGTGCAGGAAGCATTGAACAACGCCGCCAAGCATTCGGGCACAAAACGCGCGGAGGTCACCATGATCTTCGGGCCGGTCGATCTACGCATAAGTATTAAGGATTTCGGGCGCGGCATGCCACAGAGCAAGAAGCGGCCTGACGGACTCGGCCAGATCGCCATGCGCGAGCGCGCCGAGTTGCTGAATGGAAAACTGAGCATTGCTTCTTCCGCCGATCGCGGCACCACCATTACCGTTTGGATGCCGCTGAAGCAGGAGCAATTTGCACCGGAGGAAGCGGAAAACGAAACCGGAGAAGAGGTACTTTCACGACATCATGAATGAAGAAATCACTGTTCTTTTAGCTGACGATCATAGCCTGGTGCGGCGGGGATTCCGGCGCATTCTTGAAGACGACGAAAAGATGAAAGTGGTGGGCGAAGCGAGCAACGGCGTCGAAGCGATCCGCATGGCGCACGAGCTCAAGCCCAAGGTGGTTGTGATGGATCTTTCCATGCCCGAACTCGACGGCGTGCAGGCGACGAAGGAAATTGTCAAGCATCTGCCGGAAACCGAGGTCCTCGTCTTGAGCATGCATTCGGACGACAACTACGTCCGTAACGCAGTCGATGCCGGGGCAAAAGGCTATCTGCTGAAGAATGCGATTGACGTCGATTTAGTCGGTGCTATCCGCGCCGTGGCCGAAGGCAAACGCTTCATGAGCGCGGGATTGAAATATGTCGCCCATCAGCAGGATGACGAACTGCAACGCCTTACCGCACGCGAAAAGCAGGTACTGCAATTGATCGCGCAGGGCAAGTCGAACAAGGACATTGCCAAGCTGCTCGAATTGAGCGTGAATACGGTTTCCGTGCACCGCGCGAACCTGATGGAAAAGATGAATATTCATCGCACCGCGGAACTGGTGCTATTTGCAATACGCAAGGGGCTGGTAGCGCCGCAGTAGAGGTGAAGGCAGGCGGTTTTCCGCCTGTTTACTGAACTTTCTTTGCAGCTTTAGCGTCGGCAGCAGCCTTCTTCTGTGCCTGCATTTCCTTTGCCTTGGCAGCCTTCTTCTGGAAGCGGTCCACGCGGCCTTCCGTGTCTACCAGCTTCTGACGGCCAGTGAAGAACGGGTGGCAACTGCTGCAGATTTCAACGCGGATGTCGCCCTTGTGCGTCGAGCGTGTAGGGAAATGATGGCCGCACGCGCAGATGACATTGACTTCCTCGTAGGAGGGATGAATTCCTGCTTTCATTGAATCGGAAAAACCTTTCGGGGGGACTAGAAAAACTTCTTTGAATCTTCGCCTCGCTGAGAACCGCGGGCTCATCACTTAAACCTTCGCCTCGCTGAGAACCGCGGGCTCATCGTTAGTCTAACACGCAAAACCCCGCTGACACATGAAGCGCCAGCGGGGTTTAACTCTAGCTACGTTACGCGCGACGGGCGGCCGGTCCACAGGAACTTCGGCCTCGTCACTGAACGAAACCTGAACGTACGAACGGCGACTCTAAGAGTCGGCCACCTCGCGCGTGGATTGTATGCTACAGTCACTACCAGAATTCATTTCGACTGGACCACCTCCTTCCTCAGTGATGCTTTGATTGTAAAGTCAAAGCTGCAAGGATGTCAAACGCGTACCGCCGGACTGAAGTCAAATACTCTGAGAGATGACGACGGCACGAGTCTGGCTTAGCGGCTTCCTGTTGCTTGGTGTTTTGCTCGGACTGCTTGGCTCGTTGCTGGTAGTCTGGCGCTATCAGATCGACGTCGAGCCGCATCTCATAGGGTTTCATTTCCTTGCTGTAAACGCCGGCTATGTGATCGCGGCGGCACTGGCGGAACGGCTCTTGCGGCGCATATCGACGCGTGTGCTGGCAATGAGCGCCTGCACCACCGCGCTCGCAAGTCTTGCCTGGCTTGCATTCGCCGCGCCGCCGGCCGGCTCGCACTGGAGACTGGCCGCGCTTCTGCTGATGGGCCTCGCAGCCGGTGCGCTCGGAAGCGCGCTTCTCTACGGTTGCGAAGCCGCATTTGAAAAGAATCCGCTGGGCAGCGCCTTTCGCGCGGGTACACTTTTCGGAGCGGGCTGCCTATTGGCAACCGTCACCATCGGCGCGACTTATTTCCTGGGTTCTCCTCAAATCGAAATGATCCTGCTGGCCGTGGTGCCGCTCGTCTTTCTGCTGCTCTTTGCCAAAACGTCTGTGCAAAGCGCGGCGTCGGCGCGAACGGTCGAACAGGACCGTTTACACGAAACGCTGCGTGATCTGCGCAGCATCGCGACCTTGCTCTTCAGCCTGCTCGTGTTCTTTCAGTTCGGCAACGAATGGGCCGTTGCCGGCTGGCTGCCGCTGTTTCTGATTCATCGCCTGGGCAGCAATCCGGCACTTTCCATCGGCGTCCTCGCAGCCTATTTTGTTGCGCTCATGCTCGGGCGCATAGCCGCATACAAGCTTTTGCCGCATGTGCATCACCGGCGCTTTTTGATCGCCAGCATAACGGTTGCAATCTGCGGTTTCACACTGCTCGAATTGGCCGGTTCACTGCTCACAGCGACGGTATCTGTTGTCGTTATCGCGTTAGGATTCGCCGCGATCTACCCGCTCATTTCGGATTGGCTGGATCACCGGTTTTCGTATCACCCCGGCTTCTATAATGGTGCGATTTCGATAGCGGTCACAGGCGCTATGAGCGTGCCGTGGCTACTCGGCTTTGTCGCTGCCTGGTTCGGAATGGGCTATCTGATGCTTCTACCCGCGCTCGGCTCTGTGCTGGTTCTCGTGCTGGTGCTGCTGCTGATGTTCGAAGCGCATTTGATGAGGGACACGCCAGCCGAGAAGGCGCGCTCGGCCGGTATTTCTTAGCCAGCAGGCTTCATTCAGCGCTCGGATCCACCAGGTCCGCTACTTCTGTCCCACGGTCGCGCCGATCTCCTCTTTGGCCTGCTCGACGACCGATTCGATCTCATGCCGGTATTTCTCAAGCAGATCCTGCGACTCCGCCTCGAACCGCATAACGAGGACCGGCTGCGTATTCGAAGCACGTACTAAGCCCCAACCTCTTTCAAATGGCACGCGCACGCCGTCCACATCCACTATCGAATGTGTTCTGCGCACGATGCTGGCGACCCGTTCGACAACCTGGAATTTCAACTCATCCGGACAGTCGAAACGCAGCTCGGGCGTTGCAACCATCTGCGGAATGCCGGCAAGCTGATGCGATAGCGGCTTACCCGAGTTCGCCACGATTTCGAGCAGCCGGCAAGCCGCATACAGTGCATCGTCGTAGCCGTAATAGCGGTCGGCGAAAAACATGTGGCCCGACATTTCGCCCGCCAGTTCCGCGTGCTCCTCTTTCATCTTGGCCTTGATGAGCGAATGCCCGGTTTTAAACATGATCGGGCGGCCCCCCAGCTCGGCCAGCTTGTCGTACATCACCTGTGAGCACTTCACTTCGCCGATAAACGTCGAGCCCGGCTTGCGTAACAGAATCTCGCGGCCGAAGATCAAAAGCAGCATGTCGCCGTAAATAACGGAGCCGTTTTCATCGATTGCGCCAATGCGGTCGGTGTCGCCGTCGAACGCAATGCCAAGCTCCGCCCGGTGCTCCGCCACGGCTTTTTTCAAATCCTTCAGGTTGGCTGGAACAGTGGGATCGGGATGATGGTTCGGGAAACGCCCATCCATCTCGAAAAAGAGCTCCGTGGCATCCACATTCAGTTTCCCGATCATGCGGGCGAGCACCGGGCCGGCGGTTCCGTTCCCGGCGTCGAAGACAACCTTTACCTTGCGCGAGAGCTTGAACTGCGAGGTGATCTCGTCGACGTACGGCGTAACGGCGTCGACCTTTTGCACCGTGCCGGTTCCCGATTCCAGGTTGCCCGTCCGGATCAGCTTGTGCACATCCTGGATGGCCGCGCCGTGCAATGTACCAGAGCCGCACACGGTCTTAAAACCGTTATATTCGGGCGGATTGTGGCTGCCTGTGATCATCACGGCGCCGCCTGCTTTGAAATGCACCGAGGCGTAATAAAGGACCGGCGTCGGCACCGTGCCGATATCGAGCACCTGCGCACCCGCTGCGAGCATTCCGCGCAATATGGCATCGTGCAGGCGCCCGCTGCTCAACCGGCAATCGTTGCCGAGACACATCGTTCGACCGCTGTGACGAATCAGATAAGTCGCGAGCGCGCGGCCCAAAATTTCGACATCCGGATCGAGCAATTCCTGGTCGGCGATACCGCGTATATCGTACTCGCGAAAGATCCCGGGGTGGAGCATGTTCCCCTTAGGATAGCCGAGTATGTCCGATCGCAAGATCCTGGGAAAACCCCGTACTCAAGTCTCTCGATCGCTTAGCCGCGAGCACCGCAACCGACGGATTCTTCAGACGAGTTCCTGCCGCCGCACAACCAGGCTCTCCAGATAGTCGCAGTCGATCTCATAGCCAAAACCCGGCTCGTCGCGCACTTCAATTGTTCCGCGCGGCGTCACCTCCACCGGCGGCGCCACGATATCACGCTTCCAGTAGCGTTTACTCGCCGAAACATCGCCCGGCAGCGCAAAATTCGGCAGAGTGGACAGCGCAATGTTATGTGCGCGGCCAATTCCCCCTTCCAGCATGCCGCCGCACCAGACCGGAATCTGGTGTGCCTGGCAGAGATCGTGAATGCGCGTGGCTTCGGCAAACCCGCCGACGCGTCCCAGCTTGATATTGATGATGCGCCCGGCTCCCAGCCGGATTGCCTGCGCGGCATGGTGTGCCGAACGGATACACTCATCGAGGCAGATCGGCGTTTGAAGCTGCGCCTGCAAGGTCGCGTGATCGATAATTTCGTCGTGCGCGAGCGGCTGCTCGATCATCATCAAGTGAAATTCATCGAGCGCGCGCAGTCGCTCAACATCGGAAAGGGTGTAGGCGGAATTGGCATCGGCCATCAGCTTGATATGCGGAAAACGCCCGCGGACCTGCCGGATGACATCCACATCCCAGCCCGGCTTGATTTTCATTTTGATGCGCTGATAGCCTGCCGCAAGCTCGATTTCGATTTTTGCCAGAAGCTGATCAACTGTGTCCTGAATGCCGATCGAAACACCGCAGGCGATCTCCTTGCGTGCGCCGCCGCCGATGGTTTTCCAGAGCGGTTCGCCATTCATCCTCGCCTGCAGATCCCAAAACGCGGTCTCCACGCCTCCGCGCGACATCAAATGCCCGCGGATGTGCGCTGTCGCTTGAGCAACTTCTTCCGGCCCGGCGAATGAACGGTGCAGCACGCGCGGCGCGACATAGTCGGTGAGCAGCGGCCAGATCGAGCCGGTCCATTCCTCGTTATAGAAAGGATTCTCGCCGGCAGTGACTTCACCCCAGCCCGATATGCCGTCGCCCGAAACTTCCACCAGCACGATGTCGCGCTCGTAAGTCCGGCTAAAGCTTGTCTCAAAAAAGTGTACAAGCGGCATGCGGATGTGCCGCAATATGATTCGGTCTACTCGGATTGCCATTGCCCTAGTAAATATGTGCCTGCGTCCGGCCTGCGCTCGAAACCGATCACGGTCAGGCCGGCACGAAAATACTCGTCGAATTGCCGGGCGATAGAGATTTGAAGCTCTCTCGCCTGCACCGGCGCCCGTTTACGAATCTCCGATATGTTGCCTGGCACGGCGATTTGCGCCGCGGCGGCGCCGCGTTCGAGCCGGTTCTGCGCAAGTAACATTCCCACCCGCGGCGACTGTATCCACCATTCAGGAACCAGGCGGTCGGTCGGCAACCCGCCGTGCAGATGACTGGAAGTCGTGCCGTACTGGTTGTGGACATAGCGCCTTACAATTGCGCCCAGCCTCTCGATATTGAAAAATGCATTTTTGATTTCGAGTGGATCGAAGGTCCACTCGATAAGATCGACACCGGCTGCAATCGCGTAGCGCCGCTGTTCCAATTTCATTCTCCGGCCCAGGCCGGTGTTGCGGTAAGCCGGCAGCACGCCCAGCATATGACTGTGAAAGTAGTATTTGCCGCCGGGTTTGAGTCCCGGGATGCACAAACAGAAGGCGACCATCTTGCCGCTATCAAATGCACCAAGCACTTGCCCGCCGATCTTGCTGGCCACAACAAACAGGCGCTGCGGCAGCAGTTCAACATCTTCAAATCCCCAGATTTCGCGCTGCAGCCGCACCACTTCCGCGAATTCACTCAATTTTGAAAGCTGATGAATTTCGACAGAGGAGGACAAAGCGGGCGATTCGGACACGAGCAACCGTTTCATTGTAGAGCAGGCGTGCGAGTTGACCGGACACCGATCACTGCGCTTATACTTGGTTCTCTGACTGCGCAATGACGGACACAGAAGCTCGCGATTTTGCCCGGGAATGGATCGCGGCCTGGAATTCACACGACTTAACCGCTATCATGAGCCCCTATGCGCCGGACGTCGTGCTGACCTCACCGGTGGCGGCGCGGCTGCTGGGGGATCCTTCCGGAACGGTGGCCGGAAAAAAGGCCTTGCTGGATTATTTCCGGCGAGGGCTTGAAGTCTACCCGGATCTTATATTCACGTTGATCGATGTGATGTGCGGCATTTCGAGCGTTGTTCTGTATTACACGAATCAAAACAAAACGCAGACCGGTGAATTAATGGAATTCGCGCCCGACGGCAAGGTCGTCAGAGTCGTGGCGCACTACAGCTCATAAATTTCCGTAGCGTGCCGGCCCAGGCGGGTCACCGCTTTCGGCCGGGCCATGACCCGCTGAGATCGGCACGTGGCTATTGCCGCTGGAAAAGCAAACTTATTCGCCCGAAGACCAGGCCACAGCGAATTCCGGATACAGTGTCAGCCCGCCGCAGGCGAAGATCGTCTGGCCGGTGATGTAAGAGGAGTCATCCGAGGCAAGAAAGACAAATACTGAGGAAATCTCATCCACTTCGCCGGGGCGGCCCATGGGAATGTGACTCTCGACCTCTGCGCGTGCCTTGGGGTCGTTGATCCAGGCGTTGTTGATGGGGGTTACGATAGCGCCCGGACCGACTGCATTAACGCGGATCCCTTTGCTCGCGTACTCGAGAGCCAGCGATTTCGTCATGTTTTCCATCCCGCCTTTGCTAATCGAGTACGGCAAATATTTCGGCTTCGGGATAATCTCATGAACGCTGGAGTTGCTAACAATCACGCCCTTAATGCCTCGTTCCAGGAAGTGGCGCAGCGCTTCCCGGCAGCACATAAACGCGCCGCGCAAGTTCGTGTTGATGACACGATCGTAATCGGCCATGGTGACTTCGTGGCTGGGCGACGGTTTTTGCACACCGGAGTTGTTGATGAGGATATCGATCGATCCGAAAGTGTCGATCGTCTTTGAAAACATCGCCTTGACGTCTTCTTCTTTGGCGACGTCGGCTTTGACCGTCAGATCCTTGTAGCTGGAATTGCCGGCCGCCTGAGCCGCCTTCCTTGCCTTCGCCTGAACAGCCTCCGCGCGTTCTTTGCCGGTGTGGTAATTGATGGCGACATTGGCGCCTTCGTGAGCGAAACGAATGGCGATCCCTTCGCCGATGCCGGATGAAGCGCCGGTGACAAGCACGTTCTTGCCTGATAGTTTGGGCATGATTCTCCTTCAGATGGAATTCTAATTAAAGCAGGGCGGACGTCCCATGCTGTGATCCGAAGCCGGATCCGCGCTGTTCCAAAAGTTTCGGACCAATCTGGAAGCGACGCAATCTCGGAAAGGTTGCAGTATAACTATGTGGAGACGGCGCGGAGAGCCGCGCTGATCGCCCGCACGGAGGAGAGCATGAAGAAAGCTTTGCTGGCGCTGGTAGCGTCGGGATTTTTGATGATGAACGCGGCGCTTGCCCAGGATGCAATGCCTAAGACAGTGATTCATGTGATCACGGTCAAGTGGAAATCGGATGCGTCTCAGGCGCAGATCGACAAGGCGTTGCAAGCCGTGGCCGCTTTGCCGTCCAAATATTCCGGCATCAAGCATGTCTGGACCAAGCCCATCAAAAAGCAGATTCCAGAGGGCTACAGCACCGTTATCGTCATGGAGTTTGCCGACGAGTCCGCGCTCGAGAAGTATGCAGATAGCCCGGCGCAGAAGAGTTTTTACGATGCCTACATGCCGGTCCGCGAGGAAAGCCGGACGAGCGACATCACCAACTAGCCCCTTCCTTAGCGCTGTGCTATTCTGAGAAGGTTTCCAACCAACTTGGGAGGCGACGGTGTGTCTGCTTCTTGCCTGAAGCGCCGCCGGAACCGTTTGGACCAGTCACATTATGAGTCATAAGCCCGGCAAGAAATACGAAGCCGCGGCCAAGCAGGTAGAAGCGAAACCTTACCAGCTGGCCGATGCGGTGAGCTTAGTTCAAAAGATCAAATTCTCGAAATTTGACGAGACGGTCGAGGTCCATTTGCGTCTGGGCGTCGATCCGAAGCATGCCGACCAGATGGTGCGCGGCACCGTCGTGCTTCCGAACGGTCTCGGCAAGGCGAAGCGCGTGCTGGTAATCGCTTCCGGCGATAAGCTGCGGGAGGCGGAAGAAGCGGGTGCGGATTTCTTCGGCGGCGAAGAAATGGTGACTAAAATTCAGGGCGAGAACTGGATCGATTACGATGCCGTGATCTCGACGCCGGACATGATGCGTTCGGTTGGACGTCTGGGCAAGGTGCTTGGCCCGCGTGGCCTGATGCCGAATCCGAAGACGGGCACCGTCACTACCGATATTAAGAACGCGGTGCAGGAGATCAAAGCCGGTAAGGTGGAGTTTCGCGTCGACAAGACCGGCGTGATCCATGCGCCGGTGGGAAAGGTCAGCTTCGAGACGGGAAAGCTGCTGGATAACGCGAACAGCCTGATTCAGGCGGTGATCCGGGCGAAGCCGGCGGCTGCGAAGGGCAAATATGTAAAGAGCGCGACCTTGTGCTCGACTATGAGCCCGGGCGTGCCGCTCGATGTTACGGCTTTCAATGCCAAGGTCGCCTAGAGAGCAGGAGACGAAATGAAGGACAGAAACGAGAAGCAGAAGGATCTCGAAGAGCTGAAGAAGGCGATTGCCGAGAATCCGAATATCTTCGTCACCGGCTACGAAAAGTTGACCGTGCGGCAGGATTTCGAGCTTCGCAAGACGATTCGCGAGGCGGGCGGCAATTATCGCGTGGTGAAAAACAACCTGGCGGCCAAAGCAACCGAAGGAACGCCGGCGAGCGATCTATTGGGCGACCTGAAGGGCATGACTTCGCTGGCGTATACGGCGAAGGATCCGGTAGCGCTGGCGAAGGCGTTAACGAAGTATTCAAAAGACAACGCTGCCTTTACCTTCAAGGCCGGAATGGTGGAAGGCCGGGTGATCGATATCAAAGCGATCAGCGACCTGGCTGCTATGCCGCCCAAGGAAGAGATCTACGCGAAGCTGCTCTATCTCATCAATGCGACGGCAACACGCCTGGTGACTTCAATCAATGGCGTGGGGCGGAACCTCGCGGTCGTGCTCGACCAGGCGGCCAAGGAGAACAAGTTTCAACAGTAAGCGGCGTTTTGCTCGCTGAGAAATCTAGAGAGAAATAGGAAAAGGAACATGGCGGATATCAACGCAATTGCAGAACAGATTCAGGGTTTAACGCTGCTCGAGGCATCGCAACTGGTGAAGTTGCTCGAAGAGAAGCTGGGTGTTTCGGCGGCTGCGGCGTCGGTGGCGGTAGCGGCCCCGGCGGCGGGCGGCGGCGGGGCGGCAGCTGCTCCGGCCGAGGAGAAGACGGAATTTACCGTCATCCTGACCGCGGCGGGTGCCAATAAGATCAACGTAATCAAGGCCGTACGCGAAGTAACCAGCCTGGGCCTCAAAGAGGCCAAAGACCTGGTGGATGGCGCGCCCAAGCCGGTTAAAGAAGGCGTAACCAAGGAAGAAGCCGAGACGATCAAGAAGAAATTTGTCGATGCCGGCGCCACGGTTGAAGTGAAGTAATTGAAGTTAAGTAGTTGTGGATGCTTGGGGAGCGCCGCCGGCGAAGAAGGCTGGCGGCGCTTTAAAGCTGGTTGTACGATTGGTATGTGGCTTGCTTGCGGCCAGGCCCAGTTGTGTTACTATGGGAACGGCGTCATACCGGGACGGTCCAGCATCAAAACTTTAAGAACTTAGCTGTTTAGATTTTCCCGCGGCCTCGGGATGGGGCGGCGGGCTTTGGCGTGCCCGGTTTTATACTCGAACGGCTTTGGCTGATTAGGTTCTTTTCCTTCTTTGCATAAACACTCAAAACCGATCGGTTTCAGTCTTCGCCTCGCTGCGAAAACGCGGGCTCATTGTTCCGGCGGTGCGGTCCGGATGTCTCCGAAAGTAATGTTCGTTTCACCGGTGTTCTTTCTCCCGGAGTTTTTGCATTTTGCTGCTTTTCCATGCGGTCCGCTGCAGCCGTGCGTGCCGGCGGAGTGTGTGCTGTCGATCTAACGTGCTCGAGCTTGCGAGCGATGTCATTGGTTTCCTAAAAGGACAAGTTTAGATGCCCAACGTGTCAAATGGTTCTCTGCGCGAGAGAGTCGATTTTTCAAAGATCAAAACAACGATCCCCATTCCCAATCTGATTGAAGTACAGAAGCGCTCCTATGAGCGCTTTCTGCAAATGGATCTGCTCCCCAAGGAGCGGGAGGATGCGGGTCTCGAAAGTGTATTCAGCTCTGTTTTCCCGATTTCGGATTTTCGCGGCCTGAGCCAGCTCGAGTTTGTCGATTATTCGATCGGCAACTGGGAGTGCAAGTGCGGCAACCTGAAAGGGCTGCATCATCTGCGCACCATCTGCCGCAATCCGAACTGCGGCGCGGAGATTCGCACCGACCCGTTCCATGCGGGCGACGTGTTGTGTCACAAGTGCGGCACGTTCAATAAGAACATCGTCACGTTCTGCAACCGCTGCGGTGACCCGGTAGCGCTGCAGTTGAAGTACGACGTTCCCGAATGTGAAGAGCGCGGCATGACGTACGCGGCGCCGCTCAAGGTCACAATCCGGCTCACCGTCTACGACAAGGACCCGGAAACGGGTAATAAGACAGTCCGCGACATCAAGGAGCAGGAGGTTTTCTTCGGTGAAATTCCGCTGATGACGGACAACGGGACCTTCATCATCAACGGCACCGAGCGGGTCATCGTTTCACAGTTACACCGGTCGCCGGGCGTGTTCTTCGAGCGCGTGCAGGCGCAGGGCTATTTCCTCGGCAAGATCATTCCGTATCGGGGAAGCTGGGTCGAGTTCGAGTACGACAACAAGAACCTGCTGTATGTACGCATCGATCGTAAACGCAAGTTCTACGGAACCGTGTTTCTGCGCGCGCTCGGCCTGAAAACGGATGCGGAGATTATCAAGGCCTTCTACAAGCTCTCGACGATTTCGCTCAAGGGCAACAAGTTGTTCTGGGGCGTAAACGACAGCCTGATCGGCATGAAGCTTTCGCACGCGATAGCGGGGCCGAAGGGTGAGCAGGTGGTTCCGCAGGGCCGCAAAATTACGAACTCGGTTTTCCGCGAGATCCAAAAGGCGAAGATCGAGCAGGTCGAGGTAGCATCGAATGATCTCGAAGGCGCGTTTGTTGCCGCCGACGTGATCGACATGTCGACCGGCGAAGTGCTGATCGAAGCGAACCATGAGCTGACCACAGCAGCCATCGGCAAGATTGCGGAAGCCGGTATCGACAGCTTCGAAGTGTTCTTTCCCGAGCGCGACGAGGCGGGTAACGTCATCTCCGCGACGCTGCGCAAGGACTCGGTGAAGAGCCAGAACGATGCGCTGCTCGAGATTTACCGCAAGCTGCGTCCGGGCGACCCCCCGACGCTCGATACGGCCACACAGCTCTTCCAGGGCATGTTCTTCGACGCGCGCAAATACGATTTCTCGCGCGTGGGCCGCATGAAGTTCAACATCAAGCTTTACGACAAGGCGGACGAAACGCCGCTCGATAAGCGCACGCTCGATCAGAAGGACTTTATCGACACGATTCTGTACCTGCTGAAGCTGCGGCGCGGCATCGGGGTGGTGGATGACATCGACCATCTGGGTAACCGCCGCGTTCGGGCCGTAGGCGAGCTGCTCGAAAACCAGTTCCGTATCGGCCTGGTACGCATGGAGCGCGCGATCAAGGAGAAGATGTCGGTCTACCAGGAGATGTCTACGGCGATGCCGCACGACCTGGTAAACGCTAAGCCGGTGATGGCCGCGATCCGCGAATTCTTTGGCTCGAGCCAGCTTTCGCAGTTCATGGACCAGACCAATCCCCTGAGCGAAATTACGCATAAGCGGCGGCTGTCGGCACTCGGGCCGGGCGGCCTGTCGCGCGAGCGTGCGGGCTTCGAGGTCCGCGACGTTCATCCGACGCACTACGGGCGAATCTGCCCGATCGAGACGCCGGAAGGTCCGAACATCGGTTTGATTTCTTCGCTCTCGTGCTTTGCGCGTATCAATGAGTACGGCTTCATTGAAAGCCCGTACCGGCGCGTGCGCGAAGGCGTGCTGGTGGACGAAGTCAAGGTTCTGAATCCGGGCGACAGCGACCACAAAGTCGGGCAGATTCTTTCGCGTGACGAGGTGGAAAAAGCAAATCGCGCGCTGGAGGGCAAGAAGCAGACCATCGAGTATGAGGCATACTCGGATTACCTTTCCGCCTGGGAAGAAGACAAGTACATCATCGCGCAGGCTAACGTTGCCATCGATCAGAAGGGCCGCATCGTTGACGATCTAGTGAATGCGCGCCAAGCCGGCAACTTTGTGCTGAAGCACCGGGACGAGATCGAGTACATGGACGTGAGTCCGAAACAACTCGTCTCGGTGGCTGCGAGCCTGATCCCGTTCCTCGAAAACGACGATGCGAACCGCGCACTGATGGGCTCGAATATGCAGCGCCAGGCGGTTCCGCTGCTGCGCGCCGAAGCGCCGTTCGTCGGAACCGGCATGGAACGCGTGACGGCGCGCGATTCGGGCGCGGTTGTAATCTGCAAACGTGCCGGCATAGTCGATTCAGTCGACAGCGAGCGCATCATTGTGCGCGTGGAAGGCGGCGCGCATGAGGGACAGATGTCTCGCGAAATCGGCGCCGACATTTACCAGCTCACGAAGTTCAAGCGCTCGAACCAGAACACCTGTATCAGCCAGAAGCCGATCGTCCACCAGGGCCAGCGTGTCCGGAAGGGCGATGTGCTGGCCGACGGCCCCTGCACGGAGGCAGGCGAGCTGGCGCTTGGCCGGAACGTCCTGGTGGCCTTCATGCCATGGCGCGGGTATAACTTCGAAGACGCAATCGTGGTCAGCGAAAAGCTGGTCAAAGACGATTACTACACCTCGATCCATATTGAAGAGTTCGAGATCGAAGCGCGCGATACCAAACTTGGGCCGGAGGAGATCACACGCGACATTCCGAACATTGCGGAATCGTTCCTGCGCAATCTCGATGAGAGCGGGATTATCCGCATCGGCGCAACCGTGAAACCCGGCGACATTCTGGTCGGCAAAGTCACGCCGAAGGGCGAGACACAGCTGACGCCGGAAGAGAAGCTGCTGCGGGCCATTTTCGGCGAAAAAGCAGGCGATGTAAAGGATGCTTCGCTCTACTGTCCGCCGGGAATTGAGGGAACGATTGTCGATTGCAAGGTGTTTTCGCGTAAGGGAGCCGAGCTCGACGAACGGTCCAAACAAATCCTCGGGTTGCAGGAGGAACGCCTCCATCGCAATCTCGAAGACGAGAAGCGCATCCTGAGCGACGAACGGGCGAAGCGCCTGGAAGAACTGCTCAAGGGCAAAGAGCTGCTGGCGGATCTTCATGATGAGAAGACCAATAAAAAGCTGCTCTCGAAGGACATGCCGCTGACGCGTGAAGTGCTCGAAAAACTGCGCGCGCGCGATCTGAAGCGCATGCGCCTGAACACCAAGGACGTACGGCTGAACGAGCAGATCGACGAGATCGAAGAAATGACCTCGCGGCAGATCGCGGTGCTCGAAAAAATCACCGAAGAAAAGATCGCGAAGCTGCGCAAGGGCGATGAGCTGCCTCCCGGCGTGATCAAGCTGGTCAAGGTGTATATCGCCATGAAACGCAAGTTGTCCGTCGGCGACAAGATGGCCGGACGCCACGGTAACAAGGGCGTCATCGCGCGCATTGTCCCGGAGGAGGACATGCCGTATCTGCCGGATGGGACGCCGGTTGAGATCGTGCTGAATCCGCTGGGCGTGCCCTCTCGTATGAACGTCGGGCAGATTCTCGAAACACACCTCGGCTGGGCGGCGGCGAAACTGGGCCTGCATTTCGCGACTCCGGTTTTCGACGGCGCGGCCGAAAAGGACATCAAAGCGCGGCTGGCGGAAGCCGGTCTGCCGAGCTCGGGCAAGATCACGCTGCACGACGGCGTAACGGGCGCGGAGTTCGAGCAGCCAGTCACGGTCGGCTACATTTACATGCTCAAATTGAGCCACCTGGTGGACGACAAGATCCACGCGCGCTCGATCGGGCCCTATTCGCTGATTACGCAGCAGCCGCTCGGCGGCAAGGCGCAGTTTGGCGGCCAGCGCTTCGGCGAAATGGAAGTGTGGGCGCTCGAAGCATACGGCGCCGCCTACATTCTGCAGGAGCTGCTGACGGCGAAATCGGATGATGTGTACGGTCGCGCGAAAATCTACGAAGCGATCGTCAAAGGCGAGGCTGCGGCCGAGCCCGGCGTACCGGAATCGTTTAACGTGTTGATCCGCGAGCTGCAGAGCTTGTGTCTCGATGTCGAGCTGATGAAGAAGCCGCGCGAGATGCAAGATCTGGCGCACGCCGCGGACTGAGAGAGAAATGTGGACAGCGCAGGCGGAAACGCCTGCTCCACACGGTTGGAAATTGATTAGGTAATTAAAGGACAATTCATGTATCGTTCCTCTCCGTATGACCGAGCCAATCTCCTAGCGGACTTCGATTCAATCCGAATCAGTCTGGCCTCTCCGGAAAAGATCCGGAGCTGGTCCCACGGCGAAGTGACCAAGCCGGAAACCATCAATTACCGCACCTTCAAGCCCGAGCGCGACGGACTGTTCTGCGCGCGCATCTTCGGTCCGGTTGCCGATTGGGAATGTCTCTGCGGCAAGTACAAGCGCATGAAGCATCGCGGCGTGATCTGCGACAAATGCGGCGTTGAAGTTACGTTGTCGCGCGTGCGCCGTGAACGCCTGGGCCACATTGAACTGGCGAGTTCGTCCTCGCATGTCTGGTTCTTCAAAGGCCTGCCCAGCCGCATCGGCTATCTGCTCGATATCACGCTGCGTGAGCTCGAGCGCGTCCTCTATTACGAGGCGTTTGTCATCATCGATCCAGGTGAGGCGACCGGTCTCACGCAGGGTGAAGTGATCAGCGACGAGCGCAAGCGCCAGCTCGATCAGGAGTTCCCGGGCAAGTATGTCGCCATGATGGGCGCCGAAGGCGTCAAGGAACTGCTGAAGAAGATCGACGTTGAAGCTCTCTCGCAGGAGATCCGCGAGAGGATGAAGACGGAAACCTCAGCGCAGAAGAAGCTGAAATACGCCAAACGCCTGCGCGTGGTCGAGAGCTTCCGCAAATCGGGCAACAAGCCGGAATGGATGATTCTCGACGTGATCCCGGTTATTCCGCCGGAGTTGCGTCCGCTCGTTCCGCTGGATGGCGGACGTTTCGCTACCTCCGATCTCAACGACCTCTACCGCCGCGTTATTAACCGCAACAACCGTCTGAAGAAACTGATGGAGCTGCACGCTCCGGATGTGATTGTACGCAATGAAAAGCGCATGTTGCAGGAAGCGGTGGATGCGCTCTTCGATAACGGCCGCCGCGGACGCGTGCTGCGCGGCGCAAACAACCGGCCGCTCAAGTCACTTTCGGACACGCTCAAAGGCAAGCAGGGGCGCTTCCGTCAGAACCTGCTCGGCAAACGTGTCGACTACTCCGGCCGTTCTGTCATCGTGGTCGGTCCCGAGCTGAAGCTGCACCAGTGCGGTCTGCCGAAGAAGATGGCGCTCGAGCTCTTCAAGCCGTTCATTTATCATCGCCTCGAGCAGCGCGGCCATTGCACCACGATCAAGCAGGCGAAAGAACTCGTCGAGCAGCAGGACCCGGTGGTTTGGGACATCCTCGAAGAAGTGATCAAGGATCATCCGATCCTTCTGAACCGCGCGCCCACGCTGCACCGTCTCGGCATTCAGGCGTTCGAGCCGGTGCTGGTCGAAGGTAAGGCGATCCGCCTTCATCCGCTGACCTGTACCGCCTTCAACGCCGATTTCGACGGCGACCAGATGGCGGTCCACATCCCGCTCTCGCCAGAAGCGCAGATCGAAGCTTCCACCCTGATGCTTGCTTCGAATAACATTCTGTCGCCGGCGCATGGTGCGCCGATTGCAATCCCGACCCAGGATATGGTGCTCGGGCTGTACTACCTGACCAAGATGCGTCCCAATGCCAAGGGTTCGGGCCGTACTTTTGCCTCCATGGAAGATGTGCTGATTGCGCTCGAGATGGGCGAAGTCGAAACGTTGACCGCGATCAAGTTGCGCCATACGGGCAAAGTGATCGATCTGACCAAGGCGTTCGATAACCAGAACATCATGTACACCGAGCCGATCGAGTTCAACAAGCAGTACATGGACACGACGGTCGGCCGCGTGATTCTGAACGACGTTCTTCCCAAGCAGATGCCGTTCATCAACGGCCTGCTCAAGAAGAAAGGACTCGGGCAGTTGGTTCAATACTGCTATCTCAAGTTCGGCCTGCAGACCACGGTGCAGATGCTGGATGAAGTCAAGAAACTCGGCTTCCTCTATGCAACGCGTGCCGGCATATCGATCGGTATCGACGATATGGTGGTGCCGGAAGAGAAGCCGAGCCTGGTGCGCGAAGCCGAAAAGCAGGTGATCGAAGTTCAGCAGCAGTATCAGGAAGGCGCGATTACCCAATCGGAGCGCTACAACAAGATCATTGAAATCTGGTCGAAGGTGACCGAAGCGGTTTCCGACAAACTCTTCAAGAACCTGGAAGAGGACGACCGGACGGGCCGCATTCTCAACCCGATCTACATCATGGCGGACTCGGGAGCGCGCGGTTCGAAGCAGCAGATCCGCCAGCTTTCCGGCATGCGCGGCCTGATGGCCAAACCTTCGGGCGAAATCATGGAGCAGCCGATTACGGCGAATTTCCGCGAAGGCCTGGACGTGCTGCAATACTTCATCTCGACGCACGGCGCGCGTAAAGGCTTAGCCGATACGGCTCTCAAAACCGCCGATTCGGGTTACCTGACGCGGCGTCTCTGCGATGTGGCGCAGGATGTGATCATCAGCGAAGACGATTGCGGAACGTCCGACGGTATCTATGTCGAGCCGATCATCGAATCGGGCGAGATCATCGAGCCGCTGCGCGACCGCATTGTTGGCCGCGTGGCGCTGGAAGATCAGCGCGATTACGAAAACAACGTTATCGTGGGCGTCAACCAGGAGATTACGGAAGAGCTGGCGAGCGCGATTCAGGCGGCCGGTATTGAGCGGGTGAAGATCCGCTCGGTGCTGACTTGTGAATCAAAGCGCGGTGTGTGCCGTCTCTGCTACGGCCGCAATCTCGCGACCGGGCGCATGGTCGAGCGCGGCGAGGCGGTAGGTATCATCTCGGCGCAGTCGATCGGCGAGCCGGGTACGCAGTTGACGATGCGTACGTTCCACATCGGCGGCGCAGCGACGCGAGTCAGCGAACAATCGACGCAGGACGCGAAAAGCGACGGTTTCGTTCGCTTCAGCAACATTAATACGGTACGCAACAACAAGGGCGAATTGATCGCCATGAACCGTAACGGCATTCTGATCATCGTCGACGAGAAGAACCGCGAGCGCGAACGTTACCAGGTTGTCTACGGCGCAAAAATCAATGTTGAAGACGGCGCTCCGGTTAAGGCAAACCAGATCCTGCTCGAATGGGATCCGTACACGTTCGCAATTCTGACGGAAGTAAGCGGCGTGGTGCATTTCAAGGACCTGATCGATGGCGTGACCACGCAGGAGCAGGTCGACGAGATTACCGGCAACATGCAGGTGGTCGTAACGGAATCGGCGGATGAGAAGCGTTTTCCGACCGTGATTGTTCGTCCTGAAGGCGGCGGTCGCTCGGAAGAGAAGCGTTATCTGATGCCGACGCACGCCCACCTGATGGTCGCGGACGGCGAGGAAATTCACGCGGGCGACGTCATCGCGAAGATTCCGCGCGCAACAACCAAGACCAAAGACATCACCGGCGGCTTGCCGCGTGTGGTCGAGCTGTTTGAAGCGCGCAAACCGCGGGAGACGGCGATCATCGCGGAGATCAACGGTGTTGTGAAGTACGGCGAAGTTACCAAGGGCATGCGCAAGCTCTACATCACGGGCGATGACGGCGTGCAGAAGGAATACTCGATTCCGCGCGGCGTCCACATCAACGTGCAGGAAGGCGAGCGCGTGCGCTCGGGCGATCCGCTAATGGACGGCCCGCGCAATCCGCACGACATTCTGGCCGTGCTCGGCGAAAAGGAACTGCAGAAATACCTGGTGAACGAAATCCAGGAAGTCTACCGGCTGCAGGGCGTCAACATCAACGACAAGCACCTGGAAGTCATCTCGCGTCAAATGATGCGCTGGGTGCGCATTGAAGACATCGGCGATACTGAATTTCTTCCCGAGGAAGTCGTCGATAAATTCAAATTCCGCGAAGAGAATGCGCGCGTGATCGAAGCGGGTGGGCGTCCGGCGAGCGGCAAGCCGATTCTGCTCGGTATCACGAAGGCTTCACTTTCGACCGATTCGTTCATCTCGGCCGCCAGCTTCCAGGAGACGACGCGAGTACTCACCGAAGCCGCCATTAACGGCAAGGTGGATTATCTGCGCGGCCTGAAGGAGAACGTCATTATGGGCCGGCTCATTCCTGCCGGTACCGGTATGGAGTTCTACCGGCGCGTCAAAATCGCCGGCGAAGACGTGGTCGAGGAAGAGGCGATTCCCGAGCAGGAGGTCGCATTCGGCGACAATCTGGGTGACTACTCCGACGAGGCGCCCAGCATTTATACGGGCGGTCTCTCGGACGATTTGGGGGCCGAGGAGGCCCTGGGCGCTCCCGAAGAAATCTAAGAAAGCAGTAGCAACAGAAAGGCGGCTCCGAAAACGGGCCGCCTTTTTTTTGGCGATAAATGTGCCACAAACCGTGACACATGGGAGAGAGTGCCATCGGTCAACATCCGGCAGCCCCGGGATATTTGCCAGATTAAGCCATAACTTCAGGCGGGCAAGACCGTTTTAACCAAAGCCGTCCGGCTGCAAGTCTTCTGAACTCCGATCCTCTCGAAACACTCTTCCCACCTCCCGTAACTTGGAGTACTATTGAATCGGGAAGCGGCCATGTAAGGCCGAGCACGAACTGGTGTTTGACGTCTCGCACGTTAATCGCCAGGCCGCGACCCGGGCCATGGCCTGTCTTCGAGGTACGACAGGGAGGAGGTTCGCCATGTCCGTGGATCGGTTGGAAGTTCGCGTCTCCATCACCAAGCTTCTGCTTGCGCTGATGATTGTGATCGTTCCGCTGAGCATTATCGGCCTGGTTCTCACTCAGCGCAGCGACAAAACTCTAGACAACGCTGTCGGCTCCAATTTCAAAGCGATGGCCCAGCTTTACGCCAACCAGGTGACACAGTTCATTCACGAGCGCGTAATCGACACCGGCGTGCTTGCCAGCAACCCGGCCGTTGTGAGCGCCGTTTCGAGCACGACGCGCGGCAAAGGCGCGCTCGATCAGAATGCATCAACGCTTTTGCGCCAGCAAAGATCTCTCGACCCGCGCTTTCTTTCCATTGTCGCCACCGACGCGAGCGGCAATGTCGTTGCCGCTTCGCAGCAACCGCCGAAAATGTCCTATGCGCAGGACAGTCACTGGCAGTCCGTCTACAACAACGGGCAGGGCACAGCAAAAATCAGCGACATTCTGGAAGATGCCATGGCCAAGGCCTATTACGTAACGATTGGCTTGCCAGTAGCTGATCAGAGCGGGCAGACGGTGGGCGTCCTCAATGCCGCCGTCAACATTACCGAGGTGCTTGCACCCTTTCGTCAGGACCAGATTGGCAGCGGAGCGCGCGCCGAGCTGGTGAACGACAATGGCGTCATCGTCAGCAGTCCGAACGGCGACGTATTCTCACATGACAAAGCGGAACAGTTCGATTTCGTACGCGATGCACTCGGCGCAAATAAAGGAAGCTCGACGGGCTGGGTTACGGCTGCGCTGGGGCGCGGCCCCTTTATTGTCGGTTATGCCGGAACCGGGCTAAAACAGCACTTTCCGAATTTAGGCTGGGTTGTTATGGTCAGTCAGGATGAGCATGCCGCGGCTGCGCCTGTTCGTTTGCTCGAACGCTTTGCGCTCGGCATGGTTGTGCTGGCATTATTCATGTTGACACTGCTTGCTGTCTACTATTACCTGCATCGCACGCAAAAGTTTTCCTATATCGAGGAGGACACATCATCCGGCCAAACCCGCACCGCTGCGGCCTGATCTACTTTTCGTCGGCCGAGGGGCCGTACATGCCGGGTACCGGAATGTCCCTGAGCCGGAGATACACGCTCAACTGGCCCCGGTGGTGAATCAGATGATCGATCATCATCTCGCGGACCACGCGATAGCGCGTACGCTCGAAGACTTTGTGGCCGCCGAAGAAGAACGCCCACTCTTTCTGCCACTGTTCGTCGGTGGTCTGCGCAATCGCGGCGCGTGCTTCGGAGACGTTGCCATCGAAAATCGCGAGAAGCTTCTCTTGTGACTCTGCCTGCGCAGAACTTCGGGCCTGCAAGTCGAATGAATCATGCGCCAGTACGCGACTGGTCCAGGCCGGAGTCTCCGCGATATGCGTCGCCAGCCGCCCCAATTTCATCGATTTGTCGTGTGGTCGCCAGTCCGCTTGATCGAGCGGAACGCGCTCCAGGAGCTTACGTGTCTTCTGCGCTTCATAATCGAATTCCGGCAACATTATTTCGCTTATTGTCATCGTGTTCTCCCGAGGAGCGAATTTTGACGCAACCATCTTTCGATTCTGCGTGTCAGATAGAAGATTCATGTCAATCGATAGGAAAAAGGCAGAGGCTCTGTTGCGGGCGAAAGAACAGGAACTCACGGAGGAGATCAGCCGGTCGAACGAGGACGCGCGCGAGTCAAGCGCGGGCGACGTGGAAGATCCCATTGATGAAGTGACTTCATCGCAGGCCAAGGCCGGAGCCTTTGCGGTAAGTAATGTGGCCGCTGAAACGCTCATTGCTGTCCGCGCCGCTTTGCAGCGCATCGAAGCCGGCGATTACGGCAGATGCGTCGACTGCGGACGCGAGATCGAGCCAGCCCGACTGGCGGCCGTGCCTTGGACACCCTATTGCCTGGATGATCAGGAAAAGCACGACCGCGAGCGCGAGGAACCGTCCGCTTTCCAAGCGGCGCGGTAGCCGCTATCTCATCCGAAACCGGCAGAGCGGAGTCTCTGAACATTCCGGGATTTTTCCACGGCTGTTATCTTCGCGCGTTCTCCACGATCCGCTCGGCTCTTGAGAACGCGTTTTATGCGTGCGAACGCCAGCAGTACAAACCGCTCGCGCGTTCGCCTTCATCGCTGAAGGTGTAAGCGTCGAACAGTTCATTCCCATGAAGGATCCAGTGGCAATGTCGCGCCGGGAAGCCGTCGGACTGCGCTAATAAGCCTTCGCCACGACCACCCGCTGCTCCACGCGTTCGCCTGTCACGAGGCATTTCCCTGCGCCGCCCCATTCATCCACCAGGGGAATGCAACGTATCGTCGCCTTGAATTCTTTCAGCCGCTCCTCGGACTGCACATCATCCTTCAAATGCGCCAGCACGAACTTCCCGCCGCCTTTTTCCGCTGTAACCGGAGAGAGAATTTCTTCGATCTGCTCCATGGAATCGGCCAGTACGACGTTTTGTGTCATGCGGGTCTTCGCCGTGTCGTACAGATTCTGCTGGATCGCGGTGAGCATCGTTTCCAGCCGGGCTGCGGCTTCTGCTTGCGGCACGATTTCCTTTGCGCCCGTATCGCGCCGCTTCAAGACGATATTTCCGGAGGCGAGATCGCGCGGCCCGAGTTCCATCACAACCGGTACACCGAGCCGCTCCCAATGGAAAAATTTTGCGCCTGGTGTCTGCCCTTCGCGGTCGTCCAGCTTGATCTTTAACTCTTTTGAAATCTTTTGCGCCGCCTCCAGCACGGCCGCACGCTCTTCCTCTTTGCGGTAAATCGGCACGAGCACCGCTCTCCAGGGCGCAACTTTGGGAGGCAGCACGAGGCCCTTGTCATCCGAGTGTGTCATGATCAAGCCGCCGATCAGGCGGGTACTGACGCCCCAGCTTGTCTGCCACACGTAATCGAGCTTTCCCTCATTCGTTTGAAATTTCACGTCGAAGGCACGCCCGAAATTCTGCCCGAGATCGTGACTCGTGCCGGCCTGCAGCGCGAGCCCGTTCTGCATCATCGCTTCGATTGAGTAACTGCGCAGCGCACCGGCAAATTTTTCGCCGGACGTTTTCATTCCTTTGATTACCGGCATTGCCATGACGCTCTCAGCGACATCCGCGTAAATATCGAGAATTCGCAAGACTTCTTCGAACGCCTCAGCATGCGTGCTATGCGCTGTGTGTCCTTCCTGCCAGAGAAATTCGCTGGTGCGCAGAAACATGCGTGTGCGTAATTCCCAGCGAACCACGTTGGCCCATTGGTTGATCAGCACCGGAAGATCGCGCCAGCTCTGGATCCAGCGCGCGAAGAAATGGCCGATAATCGTCTCCGAAGTCGGGCGAATCACGTAGGGCTCTTCCAGTTCTTTTCCGCCCGCAATCGTCACCACCGCCAGCTCCGGCGAGAAGCCTTCCACATGTTCCGCTTCTTTCTGCAAAAAGCTCTGTGGAATCAGCAGGGGGAAGTAGACATTCTGGTGGCCTGCTTCTTTAAAGCGGTTATCAAATTCGCGCTGCAGCGCCTCCCAGACCGCGTAGCCGTTCGGTTTGATGACCATACAGCCCTTGACGATCTCGGCCGGTTCGGCCATATCGCCTTCGAGCACCACGTCCTGATACCATGCAGCAAAGTCCTGCGTTCGGGGAGTAATTCGAGATTCAGCCATGCTTTAGTACATTGTCGCTGGTAGACCTTTATGATCCGAAAACTGGTTAGTGCATCTCTTTTTGTGCACGTTCTCGCGTTCGCGCAGCAGCCGCCTGAAATTCCTTACGATTCCGTGCCGGATTTTCTCAAGCTGCCGGCCGACCTTTACCTGGGCGAGGTTGCAGGTGTCGCCGTGAACTCGCACAAGCACATCTTTGTGTTTTCTCGCGGTAGTACGACGGGACCTGCTTACGGCGCGGCCGCCGCCCAGCTTCTCGAATTCGCGCCTAACGGAACATTCCTCCGCGAAATTGGCAAGAATCTATACGCCTGGTCTTTTGCACACGCGGTGCGCATCGACAGAAACGACAATATCTGGGTGGTGGACAAAGGCTCGGACATGATCGTGGAGTTCAATCCCGCAGGCCGCGTCAGGATGGTCTTTGGGCGGAAGAAGGAAGCCTCGGATGCCGGCGAAGGGCCTTGGACGCACGTCCAGCCGCCGCGCCCCGCAGTTGACGGACAATTTCGGCAGCCGACCGACGTCACGTGGAATCCGGCAGGCGATATCTTTATCAGCGACGGCTACGTCAACTCGCGCGTAGCCAAATACGATAAAAATGGCGAATGGGTGAAGCAGTGGGGCGAGTCGGGCAACGCGCCCGGTCAGTTTAACACGCCCCACAGCATCGCGGCCGACGCGCAGGGAAATATCTATGTGGCCGATCGCGGCAACCAGCGCATCCAGGTTTTCGATTCGGACGGGCGCTTTCTGCGTGAAATCAAGATCGATGTACCTGCGCCCGCCGATGCAAAGCCCTGGATGGGCGCGCGGCCTGGTCCAAATGCGCCTGGGGCGATGCAGCCGGGTGCGCCGTGGGCAGTTTGCATCACACCCGGTCCAACGCAGTACCTTTATGCAGCCGACGGATTTCCCGGCCGCATTTACAAACTTACGCTGAACGGCAAAGTGCTCGGCATGCTCGGGAGCACCGGCCGCCAATTGAAACAGTTCGGCTGGATTCACGAGCTCGCCTGTCCCTCGGAAAACGAACTCTATGCTGCCGAGCTGCTGAACTGGCGCGTGCAGAAGCTGATTCTGCACGCGCCGCATTCGGAAACCGCGTTTAAGCCGAGGCAGCAGCAGGCTCTGCCTGAGCGGGCTGATACGTCCCGGCAGGAGCACGCACGGAAATTGCCAGCCGGTTATAGCCGTTGATCTGCACGATGGCGAGTGTCAGCTTCACGATTTCCTCGTCGCTGAAGTGTTCTTTCACGCGCGCGTACAAATCGTCCGGCACTCCCTTTTCGGCGATGAGCGTCAGGTGTTCGGTCCACTCCAGCGCGGCGCGCTCGCGATCGGTATAGAACGGCGTTTCGCGCCATGCGTTCAACGCATAAAGTCGCTGTTCGGTCTCACCTTGTGCGCGTGCGTCCTTGGTGTGCATATCCAGGCAATAGGCGCAGCCATTGATCTGCGAGGCACGCGTCTTTATCAGTTCGCGCAGCTTCGGTTCGAGGCCCGAATTGCGAAGTGGCGCTTCCAGTGCGTACATTGCTTTGACTATTTCGCCAAATACCGGATTGTTCAGGTTGACTCTCGGTTCCATCGTGTGTGTCTCTTTCTCTGACATGTAATTTTTGTCCTCTATTCCGCAGGACGAAAACGCATCCTCGTTTGTGACACCTTCCGCGATATTCGCATTTAGCTCTGGCATAAGAGCCACTATCCTGTCGACACGCGAGACTTCCGCTCCCTCAACGTGGCGCTCAGCGGGAAGAATTGATCGAAGGAGAAACTAGTAGTATGTCCAGGCGCCCAAAGCTTATTTTTCAGCATTTCGCGGCTCACGATCCCGGTCAGCCTCTAACGAACGCGCATGGTTTCTAGTTACCCGCCGGTCCGCGCCGGGCGTATTGTGTGAGAGTGAACTGGCTCGATGCGAAAAACCTCTGGCTCGCCCGCCTGCTGCTCGAGCGCGGCATTGCCGCCATATGCCTGATCGCATTTATCGTTGCGCTCAATCAGTTCAAGCCGCTGCTTGGCGAGCGCGGTTTGCTTCCCGTGCCCCTCTTTGTGAAACAGGTGCCGTGGCGCGCGTCCCCAAGCCTTTTTTATCTCTTTCCGCGGGATGCGGCGTTTACTACCTTTGCCTGGATCGGCATCGCTCTTTCGTTGCTGCTGCTCACCGGCATTGCGACGCGCTACACCTGGTCGAATATTGCTGCCTGGCTTGCGATTTACGTTCTCTATCTTTCGTTCGTGAATGTCGGCCAGACGTTCTACGCATTCGGCTGGGAATCGATTCTGCTGGAATGCTGCTTTTTCGCCATCTTTCTCGGCGGGTCGCGCGCTATTCCGCAAGCGATTCCCATCTGGCTCTTTCGCTGGCTGCTGTTCCGCATCATGTTCGGCGCGGGCTTGATCAAGTTGCGCGGTGACCCTTGCTGGCGCGATCTTACCTGCCTCGACTACCACTACGAGACGCAACCGATGCCCAACCCTTTGAGCTGGTACTTACACTGGGGGCCGCACTGGACCCAGCAAGCCGGTGTTCTCTTCAATCATTTCGCCGAGCTGATCGTTCCATTCTTTTACTTCTTGCCGCAGCCGTTTGCGGGCATTGCAGGCGTGATTACGATTCTGTTTCAGCTCTCGATTATCATCAGCGGCAATCTTTCCTGGCTTAACTGGCTCACGCTAATCCTTGCCTTTTCGACTCTGGATACAAAATTTCTTTCGGAGCTCGCAAGCCGGACCCCTGTTTTTCATGCCGTTTCACCCGTCACTACCGTCGCAAACTATGCTTTGCTCGCCTCCGTGACGTTTATGAGCATCCCGGTCGTGGCCAATATGCTCTCCGCCCGGCAGATCATGAACACCAGCTTCAACACGCTGCACCTGGTCGGGACATATGGAGCGTTCGGCAGCATCACGCGTACACGCTATGAAGTAGTCATCGAAGGCGCCGAGGATCCCGTTATCACGTCTGCTACAAAATGGCGCGAATACCAGTTCAAGGGCAAGCCCGGCGACCTTGCCTATTGTCCGCCGCAGATTGCGCCGTACCATCTGCGTCTCGACTGGCTGATGTGGTTCGCCGCTATGTCGAGCTATCAAGACTATCCGTGGTTTGTGAACTTCGTGGCCAAACTGCTCGAAGGGGATCGTGACGTGCTCAGCCTGCTTCGGGTCAATCCGTTTCCGGAGAAGCCGCCGCAGTACGTGCGCGCGCTACTGTACGAATATCACTTTACGACGCCTGCCGAACACCGCCAGACCGGTCTCTGGTGGCGGCGCACGTTTACCGGTTCCTATTTCCCGGCGGTCTCGCTCGCCAGTCCGGGCTTCCGGCAAGTCCTCAAAATGCAGGGATGGCTCGACGAGTAACGGTTTTGTGCCGGAATGGTCCAATTCATATGAAGAAGCTCGCATTAGCGGCCTTAATAGCAGGGCTGGTTCCGGCGGTGGCATTTCCGCAGCAAACCTCGGCCGACCAGAACTCGCGCGACGTGCCGCACAAAGAACCGGGCACAAACCATCCCAATACCAGTCAGCAGCGGCAGCCCGCTCCGGCTTCTCCTTCTAACGGAGCTTCTCAACAACAGGCCGATGTGCCTCACGAAAAGCCTGACACGAACAATCCGGATATGGCCGCCCAGCGCCACCAAACGCCGAAGAAGAAAACAAAACGTCCGAAGTCTACGGCTTCGAGTACCACCTGATCAGAAACCAGTTGCTTCGCCGCTGGCTCTGTTCAGTTGCTCGCTGATGCGGTGGCTTTTTGCGTTTCGATCCACTGCTGGACCCGCTGGTCGAGTATGTCCAGCGGTAACGCGCCGCCGCCCAACACTTCATCGTGAAAGGCGCGCAGGTCGAATCGGGCTCCAAGCCGGTCTTTCGCCTCCTGCCGCAGCTTGAGAATTTCAAGCTGCCCGAGCTTATATGCAAGAGCCTGCCCGGGCCACGCGATGTAGCGATCGACTTCGCTTTGCACGTTCGGCTCGTCCATGGCAGTGTAACGATGGAAGTAGTCGACCATCTGCTCGCGGGACCAGTGCTTCTCATGCACACCGGTATCGACCACCAGGCGAATGGCGCGCCACATCTCGTTTTCCAGACGCCCATAGTCGCTGTAGGGATCCTGATAGCGGCCCACTTCCTTGCCAAGGCGCTCGGCATAGAGAGCCCAGCCCTCTACAAAGGCCGTATAGCTTTCATGCTGCCGGAATTTCGGTAGGCCGGGCAGCTCCTGCGCAAGCGAAATCTGGAGGTGATGTCCGGGAATTCCTTCGTGATACGCGATGGCCTCGACATTCAGCAAGAGCCGGTGGCTCGGATCCCATTCGTTCACGTTAATGTGTCCAGGACGCGAGCCGTCCGTTGTTCCCTCCATGTAGTCGGCCGGAACCGCATTCTTCGAACGTGAGACGTCCATCGGAATCACGGCGAGCTCGGCCTTCGGCAGACGTCCGAAAAGCTTGGGAAGCTCGGGCTCCATCTCGCGCACGTACTTGCTGTATAGATCGAGCAGTTGCTTGCCGGATGTGGCGTAAAAGCGCCGCTCGTTCTTGATGTGACGGTTGAGCGCACCGACATCCGAAAAGCCGAGCTTGCGCGCGCAGGCGAGCATTTCCGCTTCGATTTCTTCCACTTCCTTTAAGCCGATTGCGTGAATTTGTTCTGCCGTCATTTCCGTGGTTGTCATCTGGCGGATCGCGTACTGATAACGGTCTTGCCCGTCCGGAAGAGACCAGACGCCCGGTTCTAGGCGGCCTTTCGGAACGTATTCGTCGCGCAGGAACGCGGTAAAGCGCGCGTACGAAGGCAAGACGGATTGCCTGACTGCCCCCAGACCCGCGTCTCGCAACCGCTTTTGGTCGGAAGCGGGAATGCTGCTCGGAAATCGTGAAAACGGTTGCGCAAAGGAAGATTTATCCGGCGTCGCGGCCGCAATCTCGCGGCACTGCTCGGCCGCCTGCGCCAGCAGAAACCGCGGCGGCATCAGCTTGTCCGCCATTCCTTTGCGCATCTGGGCGGTCACCTGATCGAGTACTCGCGGAATCTGCCCGAGCCGCGAAATATAGTCCTCGTAATCTTTCACCGTCTGGAAAGAGAGCACCGTGACCAGGTTCGGCAATAAAATCTGGATGCCGTTCTGCTGATCCACCGGCATCTCCCACGGTTTGAAACGAGCGCCCACCAGCTTCATCTCGAGATCGCGAACCATGAGGCTTTTATCGAGTGCTTCCTGCTCGGGAAAACCCGCCGTATCGATGGCGTTAAAACGTGCGAGAAATCGGCGGGTCTGCTGAAGGTCCTTGTCGACTGCCGCCTGCGAGAAATCATCGAGCTGATCGTTCCAACGCTTATCGCCGAGGAGGGAAGCCCCGATCGGGCTCGAGCGAAGCTGATACTCCCACTGCTCGGCCAGCAGGTCACGTAGCGCTTTGCGGCCGGCATCCACTTTGGAAGGCGCCTGCGCCGCGTTAGGCGTGCCGGGAATGATGAGAAGGAAAACGGCTGCCGCAATGCGTTTTGCCGATACGAGCATGAAAGACCTCCATTGCTAAGCGTTTAATCTTTCACGTTATCGCGGCATGCTGCGGCCCATGATGCGGTAGACGTACGCCAGGATTTCGGCGATCGCCTTGTAAAACTCGGGCGAGATGGTACGTCCGACTTCGACAGCATCATAAAGAGCTCGTGCCAGCGGCGGATTTTCAATGATGGGGATCTGGTTTTCCATGGCTATCCGGCGAATACGCAGCGCGAGCCAGTTTTTGCCTTTCGCCACGACCATCGGGGAACTCATGCTTTCGATCTCATACCGGATCGCGACCGCAAAGTGCGTGGGGTTGACAATGACGGCGGTGGCTTTCGGCACATCCTGCATCATGCGTTTCCGCAGCAATTCGCGGCGCAGCCGGCGAATGCGGCCGCGCATCTGGGGATCGCCTTCCTGGCGCTTGACCTCTTCCCGGATCTCCTGCTTCGACATTTTTAGTTGCGACATGTATTTGCGCTGCTGCCGTATAAGATCGACAATGCCGAAAAGAATGAAAAGCGCGGCAGCTTTCCAGAGCAGCGATTTGATGGATGCACCGATTTCGGCGGTGGCAAGTATAGTGGATTCGAGCGAGAGCCGTGTAAGCGCGGCGGCCTGATCTTGAAAAAGCGCGTAAATGGCAGCGGCGAGCGCGGCTAGCAGCAGCACGGCTTCGATGACCGATTTCAGATTCTGGCCGGGCATCTCTTTTAGCTTGGCCATCGGACTCAAGCGCCCGGCGCTCGGCGTGAGCCGCTGCAGGCTGAAGCCGAGCCTGCTGATGCCGAGATGGATTGCAAGCGTAGTTGCGAGCAGTGCCCCGGCGAAATACAGTAGCGGCGATAGATTTTGCAAAACAATCCCCCGCAGCAGCGTGGGCCATTCGGTCGCGCTGATTTCCCCGGACATGGCGCGCGAGATCAACTGCGGAAAGGAATGCGCAAGGGCATTGCGCCAGCCGTTGACCAGGCTGTTGAGCAGCAGAATCGCCACAATAAATTGAACGGCGCTCAGGAAGCCGCGCGAAACGAGAAACTGGCCCTGTTCACGGGCTTTTTTCAGCCGTTGCGCTGTCGGTTTCTCGGTTTTATCGCTGGCGGCCATCCTGAATCAGTGAAGAAATCCGCGAGCGACACTGCGCATAATCTCGTCGGCGTAGGCGCTGTACAGATGCGGTGTAACGATCAGAATCGCGCCAAGCGTGGCGAGCGTGAGCAGCATTTTGATCGGGAACGAATGCATGCTCATCTGAAGCTGCGAATTGATGCGCCCGACGAGCGCGAGCGTGATCTCAGTCATCAGCAGCAGGACGACGATGGGCAGTGATAGACGCAGGCCCACCGAAAAGATTCCGGCGGCGATGCGAATCATCTCTTGAGCAAGATATGGTGTGACGACAAACGCCCCCGGCGGGTAGCGATCGAGGCTTTCCGCAAAAATGCGAATGACCCACAGATGCAGATTGGCGGTGAAGAAGAACAGACCGGCAAGAAGCTGTGCCAGAACCATGAGGACGTCGGAATCGGCTTCGTTCGAAGGATCGATGACCGACGCATAGGCGTAGCCGGCCTGCAGAGCGAGACTCTGGGCGCCAACGGTGAAAGCCTCGGCCAGAAAGCTGACGAGCAGGCCGACCGATGCGCCGAGCGCGAGTTCGGAAAGCATCATGCCGAGCGCCAGCGGCAGAGTAAAGGTGCTCATGTTCACGGCCGGCCAGCGCGCATACAGGGCGAGAGTCGCGCCAAGCGCCAGCACAATGCGCGAGAGCGTCGGGCCAGCCTCGCGAGTCGGCAGCGGTACAAACACGAAAACACCCGTCATGCGGGCCAGCACCAGAACAAATGCGATCAGGGTGGACGCCGAGATGTGAATCTCAGCGGGCATAGCGCGCCAGGTTGGCAAAGATCGTGAAAGCGTAGTCGGTTGCGTGACGAAGCATCCACGGCAGCAGCAGCAGGAAGCCAACCAGGCAGGCGGCGAGGCGCGGAATCGTGCTGAAGATCTGGTCCTGCATAGACGTGACAATCTGGATCAGGTTAATCACGATGCTGAGCGCAAAAGCGATGACCAGCAGCGGCGCGCAGATCCAGAACGCGGCCATCAGCGCCTGCTCGACCACATGAACGGCTAATTGAGGTGTCATCGAACCGTACTCTATTGCTGCAGGAAACTCTTCATGAGAGAACCGACCACCAGATTCCAGCCATCGACCAGTACGAATAGTAAAATCTTGAACGGCGCGGAAATAATGGCGGGCGGAAGCTGCATCATGCCCACCGAGAGGGTGACGGACGCGACCGCCATATCGATTACCAGAAACGGCAGAAACAACACGGCGCCGATCTGAAAGCCTGCCTTCAGCTCGGAAAGAATATACGCAGGTACAAGCACTTTCAGACTGAGATCGCCAGCTGTGTGTGGCGCGGGCTCCTTGGCAATTTCCAAGAAGAGCTGAATGTCTTTCTGACGTGCAAATTTGAGCAGAAAATTGCGTAGCGGTACTGCGCCTTGGTCGAGCGCCTGCTCGGTCGTGATCTGGCCTTTTTCGAGCGGCTGCCAGGCGTGTGTATAAATATCGGAAAACATGGGCTGCACGATGATCAGCGAGAGAAAAAGCGCCATGCCGATGAGCACCTGGTTTGAGGGCGCCGTCTGCGTGCCAAGCGCCTGGCGCAAAAAGTGCAGAACCACGGTAATGCGTAGGAAGGGCGTCACGCACATGATCACAGCGGGTAACAACGTGAGCAGCGCGAGGCCAAGTGCGGTCTGCATGGGCAGGCTGAGTGTCGTGCCGCCGCGCGCTGTATTCGCCGTAATGCCGAGCGAGCCGAGAAAATCCGCGGCCGGAGCGGCTGCCAGCACAATGGGCAGAAAGAAGCCGGGCATTACAGCTCCCTCGGCAGATCAGGAAGCGGCGCATCGGGCGCAAAAACGTCGATCTTGTCGCAGCCCGAAGGTGACAGGCCGATCAGGAAGACACTGTTACGAACGTGCACAAGCAATAGCGAATGTTGCGGGCCGACAGCGATGCGCTCGAGAATCCGCATTTCGCGAGCTTTGCCGGGAATTTTGCGAAAGCCGCCCGAGAACTGCGCGATGCCCTTGCGGCGTAGCAGGATGAGCGTGCCCATCAGCAGAGCGAGCACCAAAAAGACGGCCAGAATTTGTTGCCACATCAAGGATCGTCAAAAGGACAGTCGGAGGGGGATCGGGAAAATCTCAGAGGAGAATAGGCTCGGTAGGAAAAAACTGAGAGCAGGCTGAAAATGCCTGCCCTCAGGAAAAGTAACTTACGCCTTAATCTTAGTGAACGACGTTCAGCAGATCCTGCGTCATCTGATTAGCGGTTGTGATCACCCTCGAAGCTGCCTGGTAGGCGCTTTGATAGACAATCAGATTGGTGAGCTGAGTTGCCATGTCGACGTTTGAGCCTTCCAGCGCGCCGCCTTGTATCTGGCCCCGTCCGCCGCTCTGCGGAACGCCGATGGAGGGTTCGGCCGTCTTGGCTGTAGCCGCATAGTTGTTGTTGCCGACGCCGCTCATCGAATCCGGATTCTGAATGGTGGCAAGGGCGATCTGGCCAAGTACTTTCTGCTGCTTATTTGAAAATGTAGCAATGATCTGGCCGCCGGTTTCGATGGCGATGCCGCTCAACTGCGCAGATTGCGTGCCGTCCTGGGCGGAGGATACGGAGGACTTCTCCGCAAATTGCGTAAACAGGCCGCCGCCGCTCGTATCGAAAAGGCTCCAATTGATGCTCATATTATTCGCACCATCGGCGAGATTGTTTATGTTGAGCGTCACCGGGCTCGGGTTGGAGGCGGAGGTGAGATTGCCGGCGTTATCGAATGTCAGCGTGCCGGGAGAAGCAAGAATTGACTGCTGTGTGCCTGCCGCGCCTCCCGCAAGGTCGTCGCCCGGAATCGTCACATCGTAGCTCCAGGTGTTCGCACCGGTTTTGGTGAAGTTGAACGTGAGCGAGTGCTGATTGCCAAGGCTGTCAATGATCTGCACGGGCGCCTGCACGCTGCCATCGGCAGAACCCACCGTTGCAGCCGCATTCAGATTGGCGGTGACGGAAAGATTCTGAGTCGTCTTCGGCGGAAGCACTGCGCCGGTAGGCAGAATGATGTCGCCGGGAAGACCCGATGTATTCAATCCCGCGCTGCCTGCGGTCCAACCCTGCACGGTTTCACCGGTCTGCGTGCGCAGCGTGCCGCTCGCGTCCAGCGTGAAGTTGCCGTCGCGTGTGAAGAGCTGTTCATTCTGCGCGCCGCGCAATACGAAAAAACCGTTGCCCTGAATGGCTGCGGCATACGATGAGTTGCTCGTCTGAATGGGTCCCTGGCTGAAAACTGTCTGGCTGATGGGCACATTCACGCCCAGCCCGACCTGAAAGGACGAGTTTGCGCCGAGTGTTTCGCCGAACATGTCTTTGAACGACACATTGCTGCCTTTAAAGCCGTTCGTGTTCATGTTGGCGAGGTTGTTGCCGGTCGTATTGATGGCTTCCGATTCTGCCTGGAGAGCCGAGAGTGCGATGGAAAATGTACTGGACATTGTTTATATAAAGTCTTTCGTCTGATTAGGAGTTGCTGTTGCTATCCGTGGTCGGCGTGGCCGTCGTGGGCGCATATTTAGCAGTCAGCGCATCGAGATCCTGGCGCATGGCGACGTTCTGCTCTAGATCGCTGAATTGCGCAAGCTGCGTGACGAACGCGGTCCCGTCCATCGGATTCATCGGGTTCTGGTTCTTAAGCTGCGTAACCAGCAGAGTAAGAAAAGTGGACTCGTTTGCGAGAGATGTCTGTGTGGACGCCTTCTGCGTGGAAGAGTCGTTGTCTGTTGAAGAAGACGGGAGAATGCTCCCTACTGCTGCCATGTGTATTCGATCCTTTTCTGAAATGCTTTGGAATTCTGTTCGAGTGTGTCGATCCAGTCGGGTTGCGACTGTTGTTGTTTGCTGTTTTGTCGTTGATCCTGATTGCCGTTGCCTGAATAGGAAGCGCCGCTGTTCTGCTGGCCGCCCGCGCCCGAGTCGCGCGTGTTGGACGCATTATTCGTCGAAGGCGTCCACAGCTCCGTGCGGTAATGCTCGAGATTCAAATGTGTATTCAGCTCCGCGGCATGCTCTTGTAAATTCTTTGCAAGCGTGCTATCGGCCGAGCGCACGCTAACGGAAAGCGCACCGGCGCGTTCCACCAGCCGGATATCGACGCGCTGCGCATCGGTTCCGGAGATCTGGACATGTGCGCCGCGTACGGGTTCGGCTGCGCGAAATTTGCTTAATTCAGATTCGAAGTCGCTGCTGTGCGTGGCAGTGGTGGCCTCCGGCGGCGCAGCGTTGTGCGGAGTTGGCGATCCATGGTCGTTTGCGGCGGTGGGAGCAATAAGGCCCTGTATCTGAGACTCCAGCTTTTCCTGCTGCGCTGCCGGCGAAGAGGCAGGCGGCGCCGTATTCGAAAGCAGACTGCTGGGATCGCGTGGGAGCAGAGTGTTCTTGGGATCAGCCTGGTCGCTCGTGTTGCTGCTGTCGGCATTGATGCGAAGTGCAAACGCCAGGTCCCCCACGATCGGGTCCGAGGCGGGCAGGGAAGCGTCAGGCGCTTCCACGACGCCGGCCGCATGTATCGTGGCGCTGCGCGAAGGCGTGTTGTCATTCGGCTTAGATGGAACCGGTGTGGCTGTCACATTCGGTGCAATATCGCAAATGAGCGCAACGGCGTTGTCGAGCAACTGCCCGACCGGCTTTGCTGAACCGGCTGCTTGCTCGGGATCTTCGGGCTCGTTGGGTTCGCGTGCCCTCGATACGGACGTGCTCGCGAAGTCTTCCGCTGGCTTGCTCTTTACGGTGCGCTCGGAAAGGGTCGCGGTTTTCGGCGCGGCTTTGGCATCGGGCGGCAACTGCTCTGCGGATGTCTCGACGACTTGCTTCCATGCGGAGCTTGTGTCGGGCTTCGGGTCTTTGGTCTGTGACGGCTGGTCTACTGGCAGTACATCTCTGTTCTGATCGACATCGCTGCCCGAGTTTCGGTCTTCCACTTTCTCGGGTTGCGGTTGATCTGCGGACGATTTCATATCCTGCCTGGGTGCGGAACCCGTGGCCGGATTTACATTCTTTGCTAGTGCCAGTTTTTCTGCCGGGCGATGCTCTTTGCTCGGCTCGAAGTGGCTGCGCAGGGTGTGCAGAAAATCTTCGTGCTCCGGTGTCGGGCTGCGCTCTTCTTCGTTGG
>DATBGM010000067.1:0-28238 GCA_036557945.1 Bryobacteraceae bacterium
TCCACCAGCGTCGTGCCTGCGCATCCGAAGCAACTGATCCGAACCGAACGGCCCATATTCGTTGCCACCAGCGCGCTCGCATTATGCGTCGCTACTTTCCCATTCAACTCGGGCAACTGCGCGGGCGCGGCCTTGAAATTCAGCGATGCCTCGCCCTCCGGGCTCGTAATTCTTATGCTGTGCTGTCCCGGTTGCACATCTTTCAAGCTGTACTGCCCGTCTGTTAACTGGCCGGCTTGCTTCCCGTCTAAGTACACGCTGCCGTTTGCAAAGTTGGAAGTGATTACCAACGACGTAGGCAGCGGCAGCAGAAACAGGCGCACCCGCGCGCTCTCGTTCTTGCCGATCGAAACATCTCGCGCAGACGGCGCGTAGCCGGCAAGCCGGGCTTCCACACGGTACGTTCCGGCGCCAACATCCAGCTTGCAATCCGGAGTGGAGCAGGATCGCTCTCCTACACGAATTGCCGCACCTGCCGGCGCTGTTTCGATGGTCAGCGACGTGCCCGGCAGCCCCTGGCGCAGTAGTCGGATTCCCGCCACCACACCTGCAAATAAAAGAACACAGGCGGCCGCGGCGATCGTCAGCTTCCGAGCCGTTGGCGGGCGGCGAGCAACCTCGAAAACCGGCTCCGCACACTGCTCTCTCGTTTCGCGGTCAAAATCCCCCCGCTCAGCGATTACCGTTTCGCGCATCGCGATCAGCGTTGGATCGCCGCCAAGGCTGGTCAGATTGACTTCGACCGTTTGCAAAGCCCGCTCGAAATCCTTTTTATCGAGACAGGCGCGCGTTTCGCGGCAGACGGATTCCACCATTTGCGCTCGGCGCTGTTCGCCATGCGCCCGACGGGCATCCGACAACGCGCTTTCAATGAACGAATCGCCAGGATACTGGGCGGCCGCGGCTTCCAACAGTTCGACCGCCCGCCCCGGCTGTCCTTGTTCGAGCAGTGCGCGCGCATTGTCCGCGGCGCGGCGCGTCGCCTCTGACCGGCGTTTGCGCTCCCATTCCAGCTTGAGCGTTTCCTGCAGGGCGGCGAATTCGGGCTCTGCGGCAAACTCCCGCATGGCGTTGTGCAGAGCCCGTCCGGCCTCTGCCAGATTGCCGGCCGCAATCAACCCGGCGCACTCCTGCGCTGCTTTTTGTTTGGCGGCACGTCGCGCTTCTTCCCGCTGCAAACGCTCACGCTCCGCTTCCGCCCGTTCTCGTTCCAGGCGTTGCAGAGATTGTTCTGCATCTTCGAGCGCATCCTCGAGCACCTTCTCGCCGGCAAATCGCACAATCGCGGCGCGAAGCAGCTCCACCGTCCCGGCAAGATCGCCGCGCCCCGCGAGTGCACTCGCCTGATCGGTTACGCGGCGAATTTCCTCGTCTCTCTCCCATCTTTCTTTGGCCGCGCCCACTTCCTGCTGAAGATTTGTAACCACTAGCTCACTACTGAGTTCGCCGGGTACAGTTGCAATCGCCTGAAAAGCCTGTTCGAATTTCAGCGCTGCCAGATGCGCCCGCACCTCGCATTCCAACTGCGCAAGCAACTCTGCGCGTCGCTCGGCCGCCAGCAATTCACGCGCACGAGCAAGCGCGACGCGTACAGGCTCCTCCTCGTATTTGCCAAGCGCCGCCTCGAGCACTGTGACCGCCTCTCCCGGCTGGTCATCAGCTATCAACAGCTCGGCATTCTCCAGCGCCTTCGAAACGGCCTGTTCTCTTTCCCAGGCCGCCAACTGTCGCTGCACCTGGTCCAACAAAACTTCCACTTCCCGTTCGGTGCCAAATTCTGTTCGCAGCCGCTCCAACCGAGGCAAGGCATCGAGAAACCGCCCGCCGTCCACCAGTTCTCGCGCCGCGCTCAATCCGCTCCGAAGCCGCTCTTCACTCTCCTTTTCTGCCCTGCGCTCCGTTAGTCGTTCGCTCAGTTCGCGCGCTTCCGGCGCATTGCGCTCCTCTGTCTCAAGCCCCTCAATGACCGCCAGCGCTTCATCCAGAAAATCACGCGCCAGCAGCTCGCGTGTTTGCGCGAGCTTTTCATTCAATCGCTGCCGCTTTTCGCGCTTCGCAATCTCCAGTTGCACAATTTCGACGAGCGTACAGGCATCGATGTTTTTCGGATTCAGCGCCGCGGCGTTTGAGGCCTTTTGCAAAGCGATATCCAGATTCGCCTGCGCCAGGTCCGCGCGCGCTTCTGTCAGAAGGCGCCAGGATTCGCGGCTCTGCTCCCGCTGCTGCTGCACTTCCTTCGCATGCGCCTGCAGCGATACGTTCTCCGGGTCCAACCGCAGCGCTGCATCCAGCATCTGGAGAGCATCGGCGTAATTCCCCTCCCCGCTCGACTGGCTGGCCTTCGTGACAAGCGCTTCAATGCGGGGCCGCAACAATTGCCGCCGTACCTCCATCTGAACGGAATCGCGCAACTGGCGTGCAGCCCGGTTCGTGGCGTCAAAATCGATCGCTTCGTTCAGAACGGCGCAGGCACGCTCGAGATCGCGCTCGCTAACCAGGCGTTGCGCTTCGTCAACTAACGCACCCGCGCGCTCCCGGCGCAGTTCCATCAGCACCGGCTCGATATCCAGGCGAAGATCTCGCAATGTTTGATAGCGAAGCTCCCGGTCTTTCTGCAGAGCACGCCGGATTACCCGGTCCAGTGTTTCCGGACACTCGGGTACGAGCTGATGAATCAACTCCGGATCCTCACTCGTAATTTTGTAAAAAATGGAGCGCGGGTCTTCCGCCCGGAACGGATGCCGCCCTGTCAACAGCTCATAACATGTAACGCCGTAAGCGAACACGTCGCAGAGCGAATCGGTATCGGAACCCATCACCTGTTCCGGCGCCATATAGAGGAGCGTTCCGATCACGTGGCCTTGCCGCGTCAGGCGAGCGCCGCCATCCTCGCGTATGAGCCGCGCGATACCGAAGTCCATAATTTTCACCCTGCCGTCCGGTAAGAGCCGGATGTTCGCAGGCTTGACATCACGGTGCACGACGCCGTTGCGATGGGCGCAATCCAGGCCGGCCGCGGTCTGGGTCATGATGCTGATCTTTTCGAGCAGCGTAAGCATTTTTCCGGCGGTTATCGCCTGGGCAAGATCCTCACCTTCCAGGTACTCCATGGCGATGAACGGCACGCCTTTTTCTTCGCCCAGCTCGTAAATCGTGACGATATTCTCATGCCGCAGATTGCCGGCTGCTGTAGCTTCATTGCGGAAGCGCGTAAGCAGGTCCGTACCGGCTTCCGAAGTCAGAATCTTGATCGCCACCAACCTGCCGACCGTCGGATCGAACGCGCGAAAGACCCGTCCGAATCCGCCGCGGCCAAGTTCGGCCTGGATCTCATATTTTCCGAAGCGTTTGAACGCGGGGTCTGGCATACACCGTCAGTAACGGCAGGCGCGGCCGGACACACCGCGGCTTACCGCGATGAAAGATGCGGATCAGGTCCATAAATATTCTGCTCGGCGGATTCTTTCGCTGAAAAATTACACTTCCGCAAATTCTTGTTCACTCATGCCAGAATCACGGTCGAATTTCGCATGAATCGTTTGAGATCTCTTGAAAGACGCCTATGTTGATCACCAGCTATGGCCTGACCGATCCCGGCTGTGTGCGCACGGAAAATGAGGATCGCATTGTAGTCTGCCCCGGCATGGGCTACTTCGCGGTCGTAGACGGAATGGGCGGCCTTCGCAACGGCGAGCTCGCTGCTGAATTGACCCTTTCGACTATCGATCACTATCTGGAATGTTCGAGCGGGCGGCCGGACGTCACCTGGCCATTCGGTTACAACATGACTGTGTCACTAAATGCCAACCGGCTTGCAACCGCTATACGCCTCGCCAATCGCCAGGTGTGGAAGCGTGCCGACGAACGGCCCGATCTCGGCGGAATGGGCTCTACCGTTGCCGCCATGCTGGTCGAGGGCGATGAAGCGGCTATCGCCAGTGTCGGCGATAGCCGCGTGTACTTGTTTCGCGCCGGAAATCTCAGGCAGCTCACGAGCGACGATACCTGGCTGAACGCGGTGCTCTCACAAGGCACGCTCGATGCCGCATCCCGCGAGCGCCACCCCATGCGCAACGTGCTTACTCAAGCCATCGGCTCCCAGAACGATGTCGATCCTCATACGGCCGATCTCGATTTGCAATCCGGCGATTACCTGCTGCTCACGACCGACGGACTCCACGCTGTCGCCGGTGACGAATCCCTCCGCCGCGGGCTGGCCTCTGGCGGCGCGCCGGAGCAAATCGTGAATCGCCTTATCGATGGCGCTCGCGCGGCTGGCGGACCCGACAACATCTCTTGCGTCGTCGTCGGGGCGCTCTAACCAGTCTTTTATCGGGAGCGCCATGCAGATCAGGCTTACTCTCAAACATCTCAGCGGCAGCCGGGCGAATCGGGAGGATGTTCTCGCCCTTCCGGCAGTGCGCGAAATCATTTTGGGCCGCGACCCGGAATGCGATGTGCGCTACGGCGAAGCCGACGACCTTGTCAGCCGCAAACATCTCAAAATTCTCGCAACCGACGACCATCCAGCACGCTTTATGGTTATCGACCTCGGTAGCCGTAACGGTACTTTCGTCAATCGCCAGCGAGTTTTCGGAGCAGTGCTTCTTTCGCCGGGAGGTCACGTACAGCTTGGCGCGGGTGGCCCGGAATTTGAATTTGGTTTGGCTCCCAGGCCCTTGAACCCGCCCCCCGCGCGTCCTGTTTCGCGGCTCTTAACAAAACGTTTGCTGCTCAAAGCCTCTCTCGCCATCTTCTTTCTTGCTCTGTGCGCGGCCGGCTACGCCGGATGGCTTCGCCTCACTCCCGTTTGGCAACACTGGCGAAGTGAACAGTCTGCTCGCGAAAACAGAATGAAAACGCTAAAAGCGGGGGTCCTCGCTTCCGTCACCGGCATCGATGTGCAGTGGAGCGTAATTGACAGACAGACTGGAACCCCTCTCGCCCGCGCTTACGTCGCAAACGAGCATTTCTCCCACACTGCTCTACTTCCGCTATTGGATGGAGCGCCGGCCGCTTTGCCCGCATTTATTCTTGGTCCGGATCGCCAAATCGAAACGCTTCTTGTGCCGGCCGTCTCCTCGCATGCCGGGAGGATCGTCGGCGGCGCCTGGAATTCCAGCGGCCTGATCGTGTCGGCCAACGGCGCAGCTCTTACAGCCGTCCCGCGCGAACACCCCTGGAACATCCCCTGGCAGTGGGAGGGCGAAGGATCCGCAGGCGTATTGCTCGTCACCGAGTCGACGGAAGTTACCCAAATGGTTCCCTTAGCCGCATCCCAGTTTCCTCGCTGGATTCCAAATGCGTCGGGCTTCTTTGCCGAACAACTGTCGACCGAACCGCCAGCCGCTGTGCACGGACGTCGTGTCACATCCAGCGATCTATCGGTCGATATAACGGTAGCGATTAAGCGATCGGGCCGCCTTGTGAAAGCGAAACTGGGAGCAGAATCCTCCGGCGCCTGGCTTGTAACTCCGGTCGCCGGGAGCCCTCCCGTCAAACCCATTGCAGCACCGCTTCCCGCGCATGCCGGCGCAGTCAGCACGAACCAGCCGGTCTGGGTGGTCGGGAGCGAAATTGAAATCGCAAAAATTCAACATGTAACTTCGGACGGACTTTTCGAATTGTCATCACCTGTCAGCAGCGAAGGGCGCGTCGTTTTTGATCAAAGCGGGCATCCTCTTGGCCTGTGCATTCCCGGCGCTCACTCGAAGACCGGAGGCGGCTTCGCCATCACGATCAGATCCGAGCTCGTATTATCAGGAGACGCCGCGAATGGCTACGCCGCCCAGCCCTGATGTCCAGCCATTCGTCGTCTCCGCCAGCCTGCTTACGGATACCGGCTGTGTCCGGGAATCGAACGAGGACTCCTGCGGCGTTGTGCAGCCCACCGACTCCGCCATGCTCGACCACAAAGGTGTTCTGCTCGTGGTCGCAGACGGAATGGGCGGCTGTCAGGCAGGCGAACTCGCCAGCCGTCTCGCGGTTGAAATGATCGCCCGCGCCTACTACGAATCGAGCGGTACGCCGCCACAGGCGCTTACGTATGCTTTCCGATTGGCAAATAATCAAATTTACAAGCTCGCCCTTGGCAATGGCGAATTCAGCGGCATGGGAACCACCTGTACTGCGCTCGTCATTTACGGACGCGTCGCTTACTCGGCCCACGTGGGCGATAGCCGGCTGTACCTGGTTCGCTCCAACTCCATTTACCAGATGACGGAAGACCACTCTGTGGTCAAGGAGCTCGTCAGACAGGGAGCGCTCACCACCGAATCCGCGCGCCGCCACCCGGGCCGCAACCTCATCCTGAGGGCCCTCGGCAGCCACGCAACGATCGAGGTCGAAACTTGGGATCAACCATTGCCGGTTCGTTCCGGCGACTGTTTCGTTCTCTGCTCGGATGGCCTGCACGACGCTGTCAGCGACGACGAGATCTGCCTTGCAACTCAGTCCGGAGAAACCGGCGCTGCCTGCGAATCATTGGTGGCAACCGCACGCAGCCGCGGCGGTCGCGACAACATCACGGTGGCTATTGCCCGCGTGGGCGGCTGATGACACGGCTTGGTGCTTCCAGCGCGAACCGCGGATCGGCGGCACACCGGAAACCCACCGGCGAATCGTTATGCGTCGATGCTTCGAGCGACGCGCGCCATGACGGAGAAAGCTCCTGCGGCGATAAAGCAAAGCTGCCGCCGCGCACAACCTTGGCAGTACCCCCTCCCTCCAATGCGACCGGGTTCCCGCTGTAGAGGCCATATGCATCATTCACCCATTCGTGAACGTTGCCGGCCATGTCGTAAGCGCCAAACGGGCTTACGTCTGTAACGACTGTTCCGATGGGCGACGGCGCCGCGAACCCCGCGCGTTTCAGATTCGCCAGCCCGTTTACCGTCCAGTTCGCCCAAAATCTGCTTCCGGGAGAAGAGCCGCGCGCCGCCTTCTCCCACTCCGCTTCCGACGGAAGACGCTTTCCCGCAGCCACGCAAAACGCTTGCGCGTCGCGCCACGACACGTTAATCACCGGCAACGAACTCTTCGCGAAATAGTCCGGATCCCAGCTCGGCGACGGCGGCTGAAAATAGCCCGTGCTGTCCGTGAAAGCACGGTAACGCGCATTTGAAACTTCATATTTATCGATGTAAAAAGCCGGCAAATACACGGTCCGCGCCGGACCCTCGTTCGCAACCGCACTGCTGCCCATTACAAAGCTCCCGGCTGCTACCAGAACCATCGGACCGCTTCCTGTTTCCATCGAACGCTGGAGTGGACGCGATAAGGGGTTGGACTTATGACCGGCTGTCCATGCGCCTGCACGTGCTTCTATGAAACGCCACGATGTCGCCAGTATCGCGCCTGGTTTTCTGTTTCCGAACAATAGCCATGCAGCTCCGCCGCACAGAAACAGAAACAGAAACAGCAATGCGGGAACGAATGTCTTGCGTTTCCCCGGGAGCATCGTCTGAGCCGGCTGCGGAATGGCTCCGGAGAGCGAAGCCAGGTCAAGATCTTCAGTCGTTTCCAATCGGTGCTGTAACTGCTCGATGGCATCCTTTAGCTCGTCAAGGTTTCCGAAGCGCTCAGCCGGGTCTTTCGCACTCATGCGCTCGATGACTACGCATAGTTCGTCAGGAGCCGAAGGATTACAGTCCCTCAGCGGCTGTAAGCGCCGCGCCGGATCAGCATGCCATTTCATCCAGAACAAGTCGGTTTCTGCTTCGCCCGCTTCCTTGAACAATTGACTGTAAAAAGCCGCGCGTCCCGCGAGCGCCTCATATGCAACAAAGCCAAGCACGTAAATATCGCTCTGCGTGTGGGCGGTTCCGCCCATCGTCGCCTGCGTCAACAACTGCTCCGGCGCTGCATATTTCGGTTCCGTCATCATCACCGTTGCGTTGGGCGGAGGCGCGGGAAATGTCTCGATTTCCACGCGCCCTTCTCCCGGCAGTCCGATGTTTCGTGGTGTCAAATTTGCATGGGCCAGACCCGTGTTGTGAATTTCACGTAAGCTTCCGCATATCGCGAGCAGGAGTGATAACACTTCGCTGATCTCGAGCGGCGCCCCGGCGATCCGGTCAGCCAATGTCGCAGCAGGCATGCGGCACACGCTTACGCTGTTTCGCGGAATGTCAGGCGCAGGGAGCCATCGTTCCAAGCCACATCGGTCAAGTCCAGTGAATGCGTCCAGGCCGTATCGGACGAGATGTTCAAATGCTTTCCGCTCCCGAAATCAACCGTGGCATGCACCTCTCCATCGTCCGCGGGCCAAATCGTCGTCCAACGGCGGTCGTCCTTGATGAATCGGCGCATCTGGTATCCGCCCCACATGCTGTCGAGCAGCAATTCTGCGGTGCCTTCCGCAGGATCAATAGCGGCCAGCCCCACCGTGAACATCGCTCCTTGATCTGCGAAGCGTAGTTCGATCTCGCCCTCGTCCCCCGGATGCAGTTCGATCACGTGCCGGCAAGCCGTTCGATTTTTGTTGGTCATAAATTCTCTTCTCCGGTCCTCCTACAGGTCATCCACATTGGTGGATCTGGCAAGCCACGGACGGTCGGGATCGAGCCCGTACTTCTTCATCCGCTCTCGCACCAGGTTCAAAATCTCGTCCTTCGTCGCTGTGGGCGGCGCATCCAGAATCGCCTCCGCGATGATGTCGCTGCGTGACGATCCCAGGCTGTGTCTTCCATCCCGGTTCTTCGGCAACGGCTGCTGCCCGGCGACGGATTGCAGCGGCTCTTCCGCCACCGCCATGCCTGCATGAATCTGCTTGGTGAACGCCGGGATCTCTTCGGCAAACGCTTCCGGGTGCTTCTCGGCATATTCCAGAACGATCTTCTTTACCGCCTTATAATCGCCCTTCTCTACATAAAGGACACCCGCATCCGGCCGCTGGAACTCCGAAAGTTCATTCGGCATTTTGTAATACCAGTTCACCTTTGCCTTGTTCAGATTGTCGGTCAGGTAATTGGCAAATTCGCCAGCTTTGTCAGGTTTGAGATTGAAATAAAACCGCCGGATATCTTCGCCCGAATAGGCTTTTCGTGGATCGAGGCCATAATCGCCCCTGCCGCCAACATTGCTCTTTCGTATGTGCCAGTAATCGTTGTCGGAAATTACCGACTTGCCATCCGGAGATTCCCAGGTCGCATCATCGATCACCTTGCCTTTTGCCAGCGCTAGCCGCTCGTATTCCTGCTGCGCCATCGTCCCCGGCTTGCGCTCAATCGTGCCGTGATAGTCGTTCTCGTAGATACGATCCCCGAGCACCATCCGGCGCACATCGTCCTTGGAAAACTTTTGGCGCATTCTGCTTTGCAGCGTCTCGCGGAGTCGTCCCTCGCTGTATTCGCTCTTGATCATCGCCTTCGCCTGTTTCGTGATCTGTGCGTCGAGCTCCGCAATCTCAGGACCGGTCAACCTTCTGCCGAGTTCGTCTGCCTTTGCTCGCAAGAGTTCAAGCTTCTTTTCCTTAACCAGTTGCTTGTATTGGTCGCCGATCAGCCTCTTCTCCAGGCCTTCCATCTGCTTTTCGGTCACGCTCGCCTGTAGCTGGGCCGCACTTTTATCTCCCACTGCCTGGTCGACTACGTCCTTCAAGCCTCGCGCGTTGCCGCCTTCGACGATCTCGACCTTGGGCATCTCCAAGGTGTCCGCCGAGCCGAGATCGGCATCCGCGCCGTCTATCTCGGCTTTTGTCATCTTTACCGTGTCGCCGGCATTCGTTTCAGTTGGCGTGCTCGTCGGCGCCTTTGGCACATCGCCGCCGGTACCTGTGGCTTTGGTGCGCCCGAACCGGATCTCTTTGTTCAGCGTCTTCGAGATCTTGTCGGTTACCTTGTCCACGCCCTTGGCGAACGTCGATTCCTCGAATGCTGTCGACCACCTGCCAACCCAGCTCTTCGACACATACTGCCCGAGCCGGCTTTTAACAACGCCTTCCTTCAGAACACCCAGCTCGGCTCGCAGCGCCGGGCCGCCGAGTTTCAAAAGTCCGCCGGTTGCCGCCATCATCAGCGTGCCCTGAATTGCACCCTCGCGCTCTTCATCGCTCGCTTTGTAATCGAGAATGGTGGCCGGCATCGTGAACGGAGATGTGAGGATGTCCGCAGCGCCCGTTGCGAACCGTCCCACCTTGCCGAGAACTCCACCCTCGCGCGTGTAGTACTCACGCGCCGTCTTGATCGCGTCTTTGACAAATGAATCCGCTGCGCTGATACCGTCCAGAACTCCCGCCGCCAGCGTGCCGTAAATTTTCAGCGCCGTTGAATCACCGTGCTTCCACTCTTCTTCTATCGAGCGCGCACCTCGCACTTGCTCGCCAACCCATTCGGCAAGCTTTTCGCCCGGCTGTTTATAGATCGACAAATCCGCATACATCTTGCCCTGTTCCCATGTGAAGTTTTTGCTCTCCAAATGGTCAATGCCGATGAGCGCCATGTCCGCCATGTTCAGCGTCTTCTTTAGCAGTTGCGCTTCTGCCTTGTTATGCACTCCGGAGAGATTCGCAAGCGCGTTTTCGTCCATTCCCTCCAGGTCCCGCATCGTGAGATTGTTTGACTTCATCGCCGAGACTGCTAATTTCGCACCGGCGGAGATGTCTCTCAATCCCTGATACAGCGCCTTCTCTTCCGGAACATCAAAGGTCACTTCCCATTTGCCGCCGCCGAATTTGTCCTTCTTGAATTGATCGACTGCTTTGATTTCGCCTTCCGCCTTGCGCCCCACACGTTCTGCAAAATCGCTTTCGAGCGAGATCAGCATGTCTCGGGCTTCTTTCTGCGCCTCCGGTGACGACGCAGTTTCGCTGAGCGAGCGCAGCATCTTCGCCGCTTCCGTGTTTTGCGGCGGCTTCTGTTGCAGCAATGCCTGCGCCTGTAGAATCTGTGCCTGGTCCTTCGTGTCCTCGTCATTTGTCGCTGCCGCGACTTCCTTCGCCAGTCCTGCCGCGCCTTGGGCATCCCCTGCTTCCAGCCCGACTTCCGCCAGCGTCAGCTTCATCCGCTCGATGGCCTGTATATCGTCGGGATGTCTGCTCTGCACGTCGGCGAGTAGCTTCTCTGCCGCTGCCACCGCATCATTCTTCATCGTTTTATCGGGCGTTGCGATGAGCCGCCGGATGTTCTCGAGCCGGTTTTGGATTTCGGCCTTTTCCGCTTTTTCTTTTGCCGCTTGCTCGATCTGACCGTTCAGATCCTTATAGCGCCGCCGCACCTCGCCCGATGCGTTCTTAAGATCCTCGCGCGTGATGTGGCCGATCGAATTGCGCGCATTCTTGATATCGCCGTTCAGTAATTGAGCCGTGGCCTGGTCCAGGCGAGATACCGCGAGCTGTCCTTTTGCCTCCGGAAAATATTTCTTCAGATCATTGACGATGGCGGTTGCGTTTTCCGCCGCCTGCTTATAGCGGCCGTGAGCGATGTCGCCGCGAAACGCCGCTGTCAGCGCGCCGATCTGCTGTCCATGGATTTCCTGCTGGATCGCGCCGAGATACTCGCTCAGTTCCGGCTCGAGTTGCTTCTGGCTAATGCCGGCGATCGCTTTCTCCGCATCGCGATAATGCCCGCCCGCAAGTAGCGCGTTAGCTAACCGCAGTTTTGCTTCATCAATCTCGCTGCTGTTGTGCGGGTCGGTTTTCTGCAGCAGATCCAGCAGGCTTCGCGCCTGATCGGCCGCCGCTTTTCCCCGGTCTTTCGGCTTGGCATCCGGCGCCATATCCGCCTGAAATGCATCTCGGTATGACGCGCGGTAACCCCCCTTCAGTAAATCCCGCAAGTCGTTGTACTGTTCACGATCTGCCGGATTGAGACTCTTCGCAGAAACTGCGAGCAGGGCCTGTTTCGCCTCATCCATGTTGCCCGCCGTCATGGCGGCAGCGGCCAGGCCCATCCTCGCCTCGCTCAGTAAGCGTGTATCGGGAGTCTTCTCCGACTTCAATTCCGCAATGAGCTTCTTGGCCGCCTCCATCGCTTTCGCGCTGTCACCGGCATCCAGCGCGGCATTTAAATCGTCAAACCGCGGATCGTCCGAAATTCGTGTGGCCGTCTGCGCTCCCACAGAATTTACTTTTGCCTTCATCAGCGGCGCCATCATCTGCGCATCCGCGTATGTTTCCCCATCCGCTGACGACGTGTCATTTGCCGCATCTTCAAGACCCCGGTCGACACCTGCACCACCGTCTGCCGCCCCTTCCATCTCCTGTGGAACAATTTCCTGAGCGCCGATATCCCAGGTCTCCCTTCGCCGGGACGGAATGTTACCGATAGCCATTTGCTTCCTCGTCCCCTTATCGTGTTCAAACAACGCCGAGTTGCCCGCAGCCGGCGAATGTGACCAACATTCTTCTCGCTTCCGCCTTACCGCTGGTCATTAACTTGCTCGGAAATCCTTACAGGATGTTTACGAAAGCATGTAGTTAATCTGTAGAATTCTGGGTTATAGTTGATTTCCGGCTCGTTGTCTCGCTGGTCAACGAATGAACCCCCTCACATTTTTAGGAACTGCTGAAAACGTCTCGAGACGTTAAGGGAGCATGGCCGGATGAGAACTCGCGTGGAACAGCTCTTCCATGAGCTGGCGGATCTTCCACTCCATGCCCGCTCACGCTATTACGCCCAACAGGCGGTCACACCGGAAACACAACAGGAAATCGAAGCCCTGTTAGCGTTTGACTTCGCCTCAAGCACATCCCTCTCGAACGACATTCGCAAAGTAGCCATATCTGTGCTCGACGAGATCGAGCCCGCTACGCTCGAATGCGGACCCTACCGGCTTGGAGACTTTTTAGGACGCGGAGGCATGGGCACCGTCTACGCCGCTGAGCGCGTCGATGGTGAATTAAACCAGCGTGTTGCCGTGAAACTGCTGCGGCCGGGCATGGACGCTCCTCATCTCCGGCAGCGGTTCCTGGCCGAGCGCCAGATCCTGGCGAACCTTTCTCATCCCAACATCGCTCGTCTGCTGGATGCGGGACATCATTTGGCAACCGGGCAGCCCTATCTCGTCATGGAGTATGTCGAAGGAATACCGATTGACCGGTACACCGTTGCGTTCTCCGTCCGCGAAAAAGTGGCTTCGTTCCTTAAAATTTGTGCAGCGGTTGCCTATCTCCATCGAAATTCTATCGTGCATCGCGACCTGAAACCCGCCAACATCCTGGTCACGGGCGAAGGTGAGCCGAAACTGCTCGATTTCGGTCTTGCCAAGATGCTCGATTTGGCGAATGACTATACAGCCACCGCATTGCGTATGATGACGCCCGATTACGCCAGTCCCGAACAGGTCGACGGACGCCCGGTGAGCGCCGCAACCGATGTGTATGCGTTAGGCGCCATACTGTACAAGCTGTTGACGGGTGTCCCTCCGCATCAATTTGAAAATGAATCGGGAGCGGCGGTTGCCTTGGCCATTTCGAGAGGCCAGATCACGCCGCCGTCCAAGTTGGTACCGGCGCTGAAAGGCGATCTGGAAATGATCGTCATGCATGCACTACGGAAGGAACCCGAGGAGCGATACGCCACCACGGAACAACTCGCTGCGGATCTCGAAAACTATCTGGCGTCGCGTCCGATTCGTGCGCGCAAAAGCGACCTCCGCTACCGGACGCGAAAGTTTGTCCGCCGGTATCGGATGCGACTTGCAGCCGCTGTCCTTGCGTTTGCCGGGCTCGCTCCGTTACTATTCATGGCGAATCGTCAGCACGCCATCGCGCAACACCGGCTCGCCGACGCGCGCCAGTTGTCTGGCGTCTTTCTGTTTGATCTCGAACGCTCAATTCGCGGCGTGCCGGGATCCCTGGAAGCCCGCAGCGTAGTCGCTGCAACAGGTCAGCAGCATTTGGACGAACTCGCGGCAACTTCGGGACACGATCCCCCTTTCGACCGTGAGCTTGCCGATGCCTACGAACATCTGGCTGAGATACAGAACAGTATTCGAAGCAGCGGAGGCAAATCTCCGAATGGCGTCCGCAATCTGCTTCACTCTCTAGAACTCCGCCGCCGCCTCGGTGATGATCGTTTGGCGGTCCCGGCGCTCCGCCGGAAATATATCGAAACGGTATGCCTCCTGGCCACGCATCTGCATGCGGATCAGCAACTATCAGAGTCCTTAAAATGGGAGCACGAAGCGCTGGCGCTGAGCAAGAGCTGGCTTGCTGCAGAACCGCGCAATCCCGACGCGCTCGCGGCCCTTCGCGCCGTGCAATTGCTGCAGCGCAATTTTGAGCCGGCGGCATTGCTAAATTCGTCCGCCGTTTACGCAGGTACAAACAGGAAGCCGTTGCGGTGAGGTTATGCCACACCTAGGCCTTGAGTACCCACAGTCGGCGGCAAGTCGCATGCAGAAAGATCCTGGTACAGACATGACAAGGCTCCTTCAGCGCCTTCGCACCGGCGACAGCCATGTCATGCATGACATCGTTCCGCTGGTCTACGAGGAACTCAAGAAACTCGCGCGATCGCATCTGCGGCGCGAATTGAATGCCGGACCGCTCGAAACCACAAGTCTCGTGCACGAAGCGTTTCTCAAGCTCTCCGGTAGCCAGCATCCGCTCTATGAAAACCGGGCGCATTTCTATGGCATCGCCTCGCGCTTGATGCGCCAGATCCTGGTGGACGCAGCGCGTGCCAGAGCAGCAGAAAAACGTGGACCAGCCCGGGAAATAGCCGTCGCCAATCTGCCCGAGTTCATCGCTCCGCCGGATCGCTCGCTCTTAGCACTCGATGACGCGTTGCGCGAGCTGGAAAATATCGACGCTCAAAAAGCGCGGCTCGTCGAGATGCGCTATTTCGGCGGAATGACGGCAGAGGAATGTGCCACTGCTCTTACCGTGCCCGTTCACAAAGTCCGGCGCGAACTTCGCCTGGCCCAAGCTTGGCTTCGAAAGGAAATGGCGGAGCATCGTTCTTCGATAGAAGTTCACAACATCGAGCTTCGCCGGCTGCCTGTATAAGAACTCTCCCCGCCCCGCTGGACAATCTCTCACTTCCATTATCCGATTTGTCCAATAGCCGAACCAAATCCGCGCCCGCTATTTGCAGGAATGATAACGCCTTCTGCGGCCTCTTCGAGGCGGACCTTGGCGTGCAAGCGAAACAGGTTCGGTCAGCGCAATGGATTCCGCGAATCTGCCTTTGTTGACAGAAGAAAAATTTGTCGAAAAGCAGCTGCCGGAGTTTCCCCGAGCGCTGCGATTCACCAGCCGAAGAATCGGACCATACGCATTGCTGTCGAAAATCGGCCAGGGCGGAATGGGAAGCGTGTGGCTCGCCGAGCGCACCGATGGCGAGGTCCGCCGCCAAGTCGCCATCAAAGTTTTAAATGCTGAGAATCAGGATCCGGTCTGGCGCGAGCGTTTTCTGCGCGAACGGCAGCTCCTTGCATCGCTGAATCATCCTTCGGTGGTTCATCTGATTGACGCAGGCCATACACCAGGCGGCCGGCCGTATCTCGTAATGGAATACGTACAAGGCATCGCCATCGACAGCTACTGCGCAGGCATTGATATCTCTGAACGCCTCCGGTTGTTCCTCCAGGTCTGCGCGGGAATCTCTCATGCCCACCGCAGCTTCATTATTCATCGTGATCTCAAGCCTTCCAATATTCTTGTCGATCCTGCGGGAAAGCCAAAAGTGCTGGATTTCGGTATTGCAAAACTTCTGGACGAGAGCCGCGACCGGACACATACGGCCGAAGGGCTGCTCACTCCCGATTACGCCAGTCCGGAACAAATGCACGGCGCGCCGGAAGGCAGGGCAACCGATGTGTATTCTCTCGGCGCAGTCCTTTACAAGCTGCTGACCGGCCGCTCGCCGCGCCAGGCCGCAACCGATGCTTCCGGCCCCATTGACTCGCTCGAGACTCCCCGCAAGATCCCTCCGCCGGACCGCCTAAATCCCGCGCTTCCCTCCGATATCAATTACATTCTTTGCAAAGCGCTGCGTACCGAAGCCGAGGAACGCTATCCATCCGTTGATTTGTTTGCCGCGGATATTCAGGCATTACTCGAGGCGCGGCCTGTGCGGGCGCGATCCGGTAACGCTGTGTACCGCATGCGGAAAATGCTGCGGCGCCACTGGATGTTTGCAGCCGGCGCTGCGCTCGTGCTAAGCGGCCTGGCAACAGGTTCTTACGTCGCCAATCGGGAACGGACCATTGCGCGCGAGCGTTTTCAGGAAGTACGCGAGCTGGCGCATACCTTTGTTTTCGATTTATACGATCGGCTTGCAAAACTCGAAGGCTCAACAAAAGCTCGCGAGCGGACGGTTCTCACCGGACTCCGTTATCTCGATAATCTCCGCAAAAGTGCAGGCAACGACCTCGAGCTGCAGAAAGACATTGCTGCGGCATACATGAAGATTGGCGACGCTCAAGGCTTCCCGACTCATCCCAATCTCGGCCGCATCGACGACGCGCTTGCAAGTTACCGGAAAGCCGGAGACCTGTACCAAGAAATCGCAGCGAAGAACCTGGCCTATCTTCCAGATCTGGCGCGCTATTATCTGCAATACGCTGCCCTGGTCCGCTTCAACCATGATTTGAATCTGGCGCGAGCGCTCTCCCGATCCGCCATTGAAACTTTCGATCGTATGGATGCCTTCGAAGGTCACGATCCTCAGCTCAAAGCCGCTTATATCGCCGCATGGTGCACAGTCGGAGATATGGATGAAGATCTGGGAAATTATCGGCTCGCGTGGATCGAGTTTTCCCGCTGCGGCAAGCTGGCGCGCAACTGGCTAAATCATTCCGGAGGTAAGAAGGCGCTCTTCAGTCTGACGCTGGCGGACGAACGCATCGGCACGGCCGCGCAGGAGCTGGGGCTTCTTCCCGAAGCGCTCGCCGCCTTCAACGAAGGCGAAAAGTTGGTTGATCAGCTGCTTACGGCCGAGCCCCGCAATCCGGGACTTCACAGGCGGCAGGCGGTAATAGCGCATTACCGGTCGGAAGTTTACTTCAGTGACAACAGCGCAAACTTCGGCGACACCGCGCTTGCGCTGCAGAACGCGAGACAGTATTTGAGCCGCACGCAACAGATGGTCGCCAATGATCCGAACGATACAGCCGCGAAGTTCAGCCGCGCCATCGCGACTTACCAGGTCTCTTACTGCCAGCGCGGGACAAATCCTGACGCCGCCGTCGCAATGGCGCGCGAGTCCGTGCGTTTATTTGACGAGCTCATTGCCACCGGCAAGAAGAGCTATCTCATCACTTCACGCCGTGTGCGCGCCATGATTCATCTGGCAGAAGCGGAATTGCAGGCAAAGCACGTACGCGAAGCTCTCCGCACAGCCGAATCTTCTTTAGCTGGCGAGCGGCCATTTGCCGGCAAAAGCGCAGCGGAATCCGATGAGCACATTGCCCTCGTTTCCGCACTTGTCATAGCGGCCAAGGCGAACGCGGCAGCTGCCGATCCGGAACGTGCCGAAGCGTTGCTGGAGGAAGCCAGGGGCGAAGCCCAATTTATCGCGTCAACAGGCCACGAGCTTGAAAACGTCATTCCACTCGCTAACGTCGAACGCGTGGCGGGGGCATTTTACGCTTCGCTGCGACGTGTTCCGGAAGCGCGCGCCTGCTTTCAGCGGCTGCTCGATCTGTGGAATCGCTTCCCCCAGTCGAACGTTTACGTCGAACGGCAGAGCGTCATCGCGAGGCGGTCGTTAGCCGTGCTTGGCAACTCGTCTTCTGTATCTAAAATGGCTTACTAATATGAGATTTGGCTACGTACTGAGGTGAGCTATGCCGCTTCCCTCCCAGTCGGTCTCGCCTTGAGCGGGCAGACCGGAAACAGTTCAGATCAGTCGCAATCGCAGTACACCACGTGGCCTTGTTCTACGCATTAACTTGAGGTCAATAGACACTCGTTTCCAGTTACCCTGTAGGATGCAATCGCATGACATCGAGTGGGATTCCCACACTTCCCATCTTCAGGACACGACGGATTAATACAATTACAAAAGACCGAGCGTTACGAATTCTTTGAACGGCAGTTTGTCTCAACGAAGGGGTGCAGTTCCAAGAGCTACCTATGTCTTAGGTACGAAACTGTTACCATGCGTCCGGTCTGGACAAACAAACATTTGGAGCCGGCAGAGGGACTTGAACCCCCGACCCGCAGTTTACAAAACTGCCGCTCTGCCAACTGAGCTATGCCGGCCCTTGTACCGCATTTTACAATGTCTCTCTTCCTGCTGGATCAGTATTCGCGCTGACGTATAGTATGGAAAGGCTTACTATAAATGACAGAGAGGTCTAAACGATGATGCTCGCCAAGTTGCGACGGTTGGTACTTGCAAGCAGTTTCGTTCTTCTCGCGGCCTGCGGCGCGTGGGCGCAAACGGCGACGTTGCAGGGCGAGGTGAAAGGTCCGGACGGGCAGCCCGTAAAAGGAGCGGTCATCAAGCTGGACAGAACCGATATTAAAGGCCATTACCAGGTCAAATCGGACAAGAAGGGTCACTGGCTGTATACCGGATTGCCGGGCGCCAGCACGTTCGATGTCTCTTGTGAAGTCAATGGCCAAGTAGTCGACAAGGTCAACGGTGTGAAGGCGAATTACGGCGACGACAATCCGCCGATCAATTTCAACACGGGCCGAATGGCTGCGGCGCAGGCAGCCCAACAACAGGCAATGTCTAGCGGCCAGGCTTCGGCCGAGCAGGAGCGCGGCATGACCAAAGAGCAAAAGGAGCAGTACGAGGCCGCGCTAAAGAAAAACTCCGAGGCAATCAAGAAAAACAAAGCGCTCAACGACGCCTACAATGCCGGTCGCACGGCCCTGACAGCGGCGGGAGCCGATACCGATCCCACAAAGAAGGCGGCAGACTATCAGACAGCGATCGACAAGTTCAATGAGGGTTCGCAAATGGACGCGAATCAAGTGGCCATCTGGGACAGCCTCGGTCAGGCGTATGAAGGCCTAGGTAAGACCCAGACCGGCGACGCACGCAACAAGTCGCTCGATCAAGCCGTCGAAGCCTATAAGAAAGGTCTCGCCATTAAGCCGGACGATCCCGCCGTCTACAACCAGCTCGGGAATATCTATGGCATGCAGAAAAAGATGCCGGAAGCCGAAGAAGCTTTGAACAAAGCGGCCCAGCTCGATCCGCAAATGGCCCCCAAAGCCTATTTCAACATGGGCGCGAACCTGGTGAACGGCGGCCAGCCGGACAAAGCGGCAGCGTTCTTTAAGAAAGCAACGGATGCCGATCCGAATTACGCCGAGGCCTGGTATCAATACGGCAGCTTGTTGATGATGCAAGGCAAAGTTGATCCGAAAACCGGCCAGCAAACGTATCCGCCCGATACGGCGACCGCTCTGAAGAAGTACGTCGAGCTGCAGCCGAACGGCGCGCATGCCCAGGAAGCAAGCGCCATGCTGCAGGCGCTCGGCGAGAAAGTACAAACAAACATCACCGCGCCAGGAGCGAAAAAGCGTAAGCCCTGATCGGCCGGGCTCGTTTACGGCTTATGTTTCGAGCCATCATCGAGCTTCTTTTGATCGTCGCAGTCGTGCTGGTGGCGCGCTCGGTGCTCACCAGCGTGCTGCGAGGGCTGTCGCGAGCTGCTAGTCAGTCGTTTCAGACACGCGGTTCGCAGGAACCTGCGGCTGAACGTCCCCAGTCGGGCGGCGATCTGCACAAAGATCCCGTCTGCGGAACCTACGTCTCCGAGAATACTTCTTTGCGGCGGCAATCCGGCGGCCAAACCTTCTACTACTGTTCGCAATCGTGCTACGAAAAGCACTCTCTCGTCGCTCACTGACCCACAAATGAACTGGACCGTAACCGGAGCCCTGCTGATGGCCGCTGCCGTCATCCTGGGTGCTTTTGGCGCACATGGATTGCGCGACAAACTCGACGCTTACTCGCTCTCTGTTTTTGAAAAAGCCGTTTTCTATCATTTTCTGCACGCGATCGGCATTCTGGTCATCGCAGTGCTGGCTCGCGTCAACACCATTCCGCTGCGCGCACAGGCAACGGTGAGCTGGCTGTTGCTTGCGGGCATCATCCTGTTCTCTGGGAGCCTGTATGCTCTCGCTGTTTCCGGTGTGCGGGCCCTCGGCGCCGTCACTCCTCTCGGCGGACTTGCTTTTATTGCCGGCTGGCTTCTGCTTGCTTACTACGGCGTTCGCGGCGGCTGACATGCACGAGCGTTCGCACGCCGCAACCTTCCGGCAATTCGTACCGCTCGACAATTTCGGCGCTTGCCCGCTTAGTATTGACGCCGGCGAGTTCGGCGGCCGCGTCCGGTCCTTTGTATAGGAGCAGCCGCGCACCACGTTCGACGGCCGTCGCGAAAGAATGCAACAGCCTGTCCAGCGGAGCCACCGCCCGCGCGGTGATGACATCGTAGCTGCGCAAACGTGTAACGGCCTCTCCGCGCTCTGCCGTCACTTCCACATTCGACAACCCGAGCTCCTCTATCACGCTGTCAACAAACCGCGCTTTCTTCTGAGTGGATTCAGCCAGCATAAAGCGGACTTCTGGCAACACAATCGAGAGCGGAATTCCAGGAAATCCTGCGCCCGTTCCTGCGTCGAGCACTTTGCGGGTGTGCTGAAAATGCCTCCACGGCAACACACAATCGAGTACGTGCTTGATCGCCGCATCCCTAGGGTTCGAAATGCGCGTCAGATTCATGTACTCGTTGGCCGCTGCGATCAGTTCCAGATGCCTGGCCGATTTCTGTATTAAATCGTCACGATGAGGCACCTCGGGCGGCAGCACACGCGCAAGTTCTTCCGCAAAGTTCACATTCCTCATCTTTGCAGAAGCCAGTCCGATGCGCTATTCGAAAGCGGCGTGTCGCAAAGGGATCAGTGCCGGCTGCCCGGCGAGAAATCGGATATGGGTATCGATTTCCTGGGCCAGACGCTTTGTGCTGTAAACCGCACTATTTGCGCTTCATACCCACGCCGAACTGGTTACCGGCACGGATAAGTTTGCCGTGGTCAATCGTGAGATCGAGCATCTTCTCGCTCTGTACTTCATGTCCATGCTCATCATTCAGCGATGCCACGATCTTCTTTGTCCCAACGTCGATAATCTCTCCGGTGGAGATGTAGGCGAAATGGCCGTCCATGCTGAAACTTAACCAGCCGACGCAGTCCTTGGCCTTGATCGTCGTCAACTGCCTGGGCGGTAATGCGCTCGAATCGAACACATGGATTGCACTATTGGCGCAGTCAGCTAGCCAGAGCTCCTTTTCATCAGGAGTCAGCGCGATCCCGTGACTGGGGCAACCGTGGCGCTTCACAGGACCTTGCTTATAGTCGCGAACCTCCACTCGGTACAGCTTCTTGCCGGTCTTCAGATCTCCTATCTCAAAACCAAGCAGCCCGTTTATGTTCACGAATGCCAGCGTGCCGCTACCGTTAACCGTGAACGGGCGAATCACATTGTCGAATGGGCCAACTGTCCTGATCACATGGTTGGTACTGGTGTCTGCGATCGAAAGAAGCGGCGACTTCAGGCCAGCCAGATAAACCCATGCGCCGTCTGCGGGCCAAATTGTGTTGTGCGACCCGGAGTTCGTCTCGACCGTGGCAATCACATCGCCCGTTGCGCCATTCACAACGTGCCAGGCCGGCCCTTCCAATTCCGGAACGTATAGCCTTTTTCCGTCTGGCGAAACGGCCATGCGGTCGCACCCGCCTTCATACGTCTTGTTCCACAGCTTCTTACCCGAAACAGCATCGATCGCAATCATGCTGTCGAGAGATGTGACATAAACGATACCGGTCTTGGCGCTGGCGGCGATGCCTTTAACGTTCTCTGCTTGCTTGCCTGGCGGAACGTCCCAGGTGGGAATACGCCGAACGAACTTGTATCCGTTATCGATGTCGAACACGAGTATGCCGACACCGCCATACTCGAGGTAGTTGCGAATCCCCGGGCTGGCCACATAGAGAAGATGCCGGGCGGCCGCCCCTGGAGTGCGTAATGGACAGACGCAGCAAATGACGCATAAAGAAACCAGGTTTAATAAAATTCTCATCGCTTTCAGGCTGCATTATCAATCGCCATCGCCCGCTGCAACGCGGCACGAGCCAGCAATCGCGTCGAATCGAGCACCGGTAACGGTGAATTTGCGTCGTTGATAATCAAAGGAATTTCGGTGCAGCCGAGGACTACCGCGTCGCTGCCCTCCGCTTTCATGCGCGCGATGACCTGCTGAAAATATGCAACGGCTTCCGGCTTGAAAATGCCGTAGACCAGTTCGTCCATGATGATGCGGTCGATTTCTTCGCGTTCGGCATCGGTTGGGCGCACGTATCCAATGCCGCATGAGGCCAACTTCTCCGGGTAAACGTCGCTCTGGACAAGATAACGGGTACCGGTCAGGCCAATGCGGCGAAAATTTCGACGGACAGCGTGTTTGGCGACCACTTCCGCAATGTGCAGCCAAGGCAGCGGAGATTGCGGCTCCACCTGCGATAGTGCCTGGTGAACCGTGTTGTCCGGACAGATTAAAAAATGAGCGCCGCTTTGCGCAAGCTTGCTGGCGGAAGCGAGCAGCAATGCGGCAACACCCTGCCAGTCGCCGCGGTGGATGTGGTTCATATACCCGGCGAGCGGGTAAGTATGCAGCGAGATTTCCGGATGCGCGTGCGCGCCCATAAGCTCGGCGCCTTCCAAACAGATTGTGCGGTAACACAACGCTGCGCCTTCAGCGGAGCAGGCGACAATGCCGATGTGGGCAGGCATCTATTCCATTTCCCAGGCTGGCAAAATGTCTTCAGACACGCGACAAACGCTCGCTTAGCTTACTCTTAACCTCCGGCCACTCCGCTGCGAGAATCGAATAGCGCATCGAATCGCGCGCGGTGCCATCGGTTGCCATACGATGAGAGCGCAAAATACCTTCAAATTTCGCCCCGATACGCTCAATCGCCGTGGCTGAGCGTTTGTTCCGCACATCGGTGTGGAGGCAGACACGAAGCGCACGCCAATTTTCAAAAGCGTGTGCGAGCATGAGCAGTTTCGCCTCGGTGTTCGCGGCGGTGCGGATGGCCGAAGGAGTGAGCCATGTATAGCCGATCTCGCAGCCGTCCACAAAATCGCGTCCATAACGCGGCGAATTTTCGGGCCAGGCCCAGCGTTCAATATCAAAAAATCTCGTTGAACCGATCACCGCACCATCGTGCGCGCGAACGGTCACAAACGGAAATGCGGTTCCGGCTTCGCGCGAAGCGAGTGCCTTGTCGATATAGGCGATTACTTGTTCCCTGCCCAGCGGAACAGCGCTCCATTGGTAAAAGCCGGGTTCTGCGGCACATGCACGAACAAGGTCGTCAATATGACTGCGCTCGAGCGGCGCCAGCCGAATGTGCTCGCCGCGCAGAACGATGCTCTGCACTTAGGCGAGAGCCCAATTCAGATTTTCAATGGCTTCGTCCACTTCAGCGGTGTTCTTGTAGCCGACCGTCACGCAATTGACGCCGGCTTGGCGAAACGCGAATTTCATGGCTGCCTTGCGGTCTTCGCGGTTCGTAAAGCGGCCCTCGCCGACCAGTTTCATGCTGATCACGCCCATACCGCTTTCGCGCGCCTCTTTGACATGCGAGACTACTTCGTTCACATTGCCCAAACCCTGCGTGGCGTAATCTTCCGCGTCCATCGCGACGCCTTTGTGGTTCATGCGAATCATCGCAAGCTGGAGAAACTTGTTCTCCGGCACCTGCCGCAGCGCGGGTAAGCCATGCACGGAAGCTCCGCGCGCGACGACGACTTTTTTCGATTGAGCTTCCAGGATGCCATCCTGCCAGCGCATGCTGTCGGCCGGCCAGGAAGCGGTATGCTGCCAGTGCAGCAGCATGATATCGAAGTAATCGGTCTTGGCAAGTTTGCGCAGCTCATCGAATTTCTGCTGTGGATCCACACCCGGCCGCGTGGTCACTTTCGACATCAGCCGGTAGCTGTCCCGCGGAATGCCTTGCAAAGCGACACCCAGCATCTTATGCATCTCGCCATAGGACTCCGCCGTCTCGAAGAAACGAATGCCGCGGTCGTAGGCATAGCGGACAAGTTTCGTGAATTCTTCCTGGCCTAGTTCCCGCTGCACACGGCCGCTAAAGCTGCCCGTACCCAGGGCCAGCCGCGTCACCTTGACATCCGACTTTCCGAGCGTCACCCAGTCGGTTGCCGTTTCGCGCGTTTTCGCCAAAACCGGCAGCGTTCCCGTTCCTGCAAGCGCGCCTGCCGCCAATCCCGCTTTAAAAAAATCACGTCTGGAGCACTGCTTCATGTACCGGCCTCCAATGCGCCGAATGTATCACATTTTTTTCAGTCGACGCATGCAACTCTGCGCCTGAAAATGTGGCCCATGGTGCTGATGAATGTTCGTGTAATATTGTTCGCACGAAAGCGGTAAGTTCAGGGTACAATCCCCATAAGTGTCAGCTACGACGCAGTCGTATTCCGTTGCTCAAACGGAAGTCCAGCGCCTCACAACCCTGTATGAATTGCTAGGCGCGCTTACGCGTGCGACGTCGGTCGAGGATGTCTACCAGGCCGCGCTAGTAAGTTTGCTGGAAGCGACGTCGGCCGATCGCGCCGCCATTCTCACCTTCGATCCTGACGGCGTCATGCGATTTAAGGCTTGGCAAGATCTTTCACCGGAATACCGGCAAGCGGTGACCGGACACACGCCATGGCCACAGGGAACGAAAGATGCGCAGCCGGTAGTTATCCCGGATGTTCAGTTGGAAGACAGCCTGGATGCCTTTCAAACAGTGCTCGCGCGGGAAGAGATCCGGGCTCTCGTATTCGTTCCACTCAATTTGGAAAGCGGCGTCATCGGAAAATTCATGTTGTATTACGCCGGGCCGCACGATTGCACAGCCGATGAGCTTGCCTCGGCGCAGATGATCGCGGGCCATGTCGCACTTGTACTCGAACGGAAGCGCAGCGAAAGCGAATATGCGCTACTGCTTGAGCGGGAGCAGGCGGCGCGCAAAACCGCCGAACTGTTGAACCGCGTCAGTCTTGCGCTCGCTGCAGAACTCGATCCGGAAACGCTGGTCCAATCCATTACCGATCGGGCAACGGAGCTGGTGGGAGCGCAAATGGGCGTTTTCTTCCACAATTTCGTGGACGATCGCGGTGAATCGCATCTTCTTTATACGCTTTCGGGCGTTCCTCGCGAGACCTTTGCGCATCTTCCGCCCCCTCGTAAGACGGACATACTCGGTCCTACCTATCGCGGCGAAGCCATTGTGCGTTCGACGGATGTGACGCAGGACCCTCGCTACGGCCGTCATGCGCCGTTCCATGGCCTTCCCAAAGGGCACCCGCCGGTGCGCAGCTACCTGGCAGCGCCCGTCATCTCACGCTCCGGCGAGGTTCTCGGAGGCCTCTTCTTCGGCCATCCGGAACCCGGTAAGTTTACCGAACAGCATGAAGCCATCTTGGCAGGGCTTGCCGCGCAGGCGGCCATCGCCCTGGACAACGCTCATTTGTTCGAGCAGGCGCAATGGATACAGAACGAGCTTAAACGTTCGAACGAAGAGTTGCGGCGGGCCAATCAGGATCTGGAGATGTTCGCTTACTCGGCCAGCCATGACCTGCAGGAGCCGCTGCGCACAATTGCCGTGTCGGCGCAGCTTCTGGAGCGCCGCTTGGGGGATCAACTCGAGGGCGAGGCCCGTCAGCTTGTGGACATCGTCGTCGACGGCGCGCACCGCATGCAAAACCTGATTCACGATGTTCTTGCGTACGCTATGGCAACGCGCTACGCCGAAGGGCCGCCGCCGGCTACCGATGCAGGCTGCATGCTGGGGGCGGCGCTCGAGAACCTGGGCGCGCAAATCACTGCCTCCGGTGCAGTGGTCACCGCCGATCCGCTCCCGGCGGTCTTGATACACGAAAACCGGCTGGTGCAGCTCTTCCAGAATCTGATCGGCAACGCGTTGAAGTACAAGAACCATGGAACCCCGCGCATCCACGTCTCAGCGGCAGAACGGGATGGCTGGTCGGTGTTCTCGGTCGCAGACAACGGTATCGGCGTCGATCCGAAATTTGCCGAGCACATCTTTGGGTTGTTCAAGCGATTGCACGGACGGCGCGAGTATCCGGGCAGTGGTATTGGCTTGGCCATTTGCCAGCGCATTGTGGAACAGTACGGAGGCCGGATCTGGCTGGAAACGTCGGCCCCAGACAAAGGGGCAACTTTCTGCTTTACGCTTCGCAGCAGCGGCCGTTAACGGATAGGCGTGACTCGATCGTCCGCCGCGAGATAGGATGAGAAAAGATGTCGCCGTGGGAGAGATTGCTCGAAAAGCCGCAGCCGCGCGGCCATTTTCTGCAGCTCTACCGTCCCGGCGATGATGCTTCGCTGGTGAGTAATACCGGCATATACCTGTCCGAAGGTCTTAAGCGCGGAGAAGGCGCTCTCATCGTCGCCGAGCCCTGCCATTGCACATCTTTTCTGGCCGAAGTCGGGCGTTATGGTATCGACACTGCAACAGCCGTGGGTGAACATCGCATGGTCGTGCGCGATGCGGAACAGACTCTCGCAACATTTATGAATTCCGGGCAGCCGGACTGGAATCGATTTGAGCACTCGATCGGCTCGGCTCTCGCCGAAGTGCGATCTTCCGGAGTGCCGCCTCACGTCAGGGTATACGGCGAGATGGTCGGCGTTCTCTGGAATCAGCGGCAATACGGCGCCGCCGCGCGGCTCGAACAGTTTTGGAATCGTCTGCTGACACGTTTTTCTTTTTCGCTTTACTGTTCGTATTCGATCGACGTCCTCGAAAAAGAGTTCCATGCGCGCGCGCTGGATGGCATTCTTTGTACCCACACCCATGTTCTGCCAAGCGACTCGCAAGGCCGCCTGGAAGTCGCGCTTCAGGCCGCCATGGAGTCGGTACTCGGTGGCAAAGCGCAGAGAATCCGCAACCTGATTCAGGCGAACTACAAGAGCTCCTGGGCCGTGATGCCGGGCGCGGAGAGCGCTATCCTGTGGCTACGCCGGAATCTGCCGGATCAGGCTGAGCAGATTGTCAATCTCACACGCGCGCAGTTGGGCGCCTCCGCGCGGCCGGCCTGAACAGCTCAAAACTCTTCTTCTCAACGTTTTTGCCTGTTGCGACGTATATCGTGTGAGGTGTTGCGAGCGCCGATGGAAGTGGCGATCCCGTCCTATCGCGTTTTCATGTTGGAACACGACCGTCTGCGCCAGCTTATCCGGGAAGCAAAAGCGGGCCGCATCGAGTCGTTCGAACATCTCGTGGTGCTGCACGAGCGGCGCGTGCTGCGCCTCGCCGAGCGGCTGTTATTAAATCGTGAAGCCGCGCGTGATGCGGCGCAGGAAGTCTTTTTTCGCTTGTACAAAAAGATTCAATCTATTAAGGACGACGGCGATCTGGCGCCGTGGCTTTATCGGACGACATTGAATATCTGTTTTGATTCGTTACGCAAATCGAAGCGCGAGACCGCGCTCGACCTTGTACCAGAACCGCCGGCTGGCAATGACGATCCGGAGCAGAGTACTGCTTCGCTGCAGCAGAAGCGGCTCGCGCTGACGGCCTTGCAGGAACTCTCGCCGCGCGAGCGCCAGGTGATTGTGTTGCGCGAACTGGAGGGATATTCGACAGCGGAAGTGGCGCGCCTGCTCGATTCGACGGAAACGACAGTGCGCTCACAAGTCTCGACAGCGCGAGTCAAGATGAAGAATTTCGTTGCCGGTAAATTGAGGAGGCCAAGATGAAACCGCATCCGGCTGAGGAACGGCTCGCCTTGTATGCGGGCGCGGACCTGGAGACGAACGAGAGTGCGGAAATTGCGGCCCATTTGCGCGAGTGTGCCGTTTGCCGTGCCATGGCCGGTGATTTTGAGAATCTGGCACGCTCACTCGAAAGCGCCGCCTCCGAACCTGCGCCCGCCGATTTGAAGGCGATGCGCGCGGCGCTGATGGAGCGCATCGGGCGTTCGCGCAGGACGTATCAGCGGCTCTGGCTGGGAACGGCGGCCGGATTCGCAGCAGCCATTGTGATTGCTATTTTGCTGTTCATTCCAAGCAGTGCACCGACCGTTCCGGCTATGGAAGTTCCGGTTCCGGTACCTGATGTTCCGTTGTTATCGCGCGAGATTCCGAATCTGGTTCTGCAGCGGGCGCGGCGGCCGGAGCGCGCGGGATTACGCGCGGCCGCATGGATTACACGAAGCGATGGTTCTTCTCAACTCAAATTGACAACGGGCGATCCGAATGTCGTGATTCTTCTGCCGTTGAGTGAAGTA
>DATBGM010000068.1:0-10952 GCA_036557945.1 Bryobacteraceae bacterium
TCGTTCCAATCGCTCCCGCAGCGCGCAGCGCTTTCCAGCGCTCCTGCTGCGATGCGTAATGAGAGCGGAGGTTACCATCGATCCCAGCCGGTCCGCCGGTCAGATATGCGACGATTGCGCCTTTTACCGGCAGTCCGCGCAAATCGTTATAGTGCGCTTCGGGAATGACCAAACCGTAGCCGGCGAAGACAACCGGCGCTTTGATGTGAGCGGCGGAGTTATGAGAATAGCCGAGTTGCGCTGTCCCGGGAACGGCGATTCTGTGAGTTTTTCCACCGCAATCGAGAGACAGGCTCGATTTGGCCGGATCAATCGAGGTTTGAACGAATGTGACCGTCTGGAAGAATCCGTTTTGGCCGGCCGGCGCTAATCCAGCTTCCTGAAACTGCGTCGCCACATACCGGGCAGCTTTCTCGTAACCAGCCGAACCGATATTCCGGCCCTGCAAAGCGTCGCTTGCGAGAAATTGAACGTGTGTCCACCAGGCACGCCCGGCCGCTCCCCAATCGGTGAACGCAAATGCTGTCGCGCACAGCAAGATCACTGCGGCGCACAGGAGTCTGCTGTGTCGCATGAAGTTTCATGATCTCGCATGATTGACAAGGAATGCCCCGTCTGTTTATCCGAAACAGGGTTCGCAGGGCCGCCGGTATTCAGGCTCGTTTCGCGAATCCGATGTTCGTAAATGAACACTGAGTGCCGGCGGGATGTGCTTAACTTGTTGCATCCAGAGTTTCGGGGACCGGAATAACTCTGGCATTTCGGTTGCATATCCCGGGATGAAAGCTGTCAATATGATCCCCGCCGTAAAAACGATGCCGAATATCGCTGCGCGCACTGTTCTGGTCGTCGATGACCAGCCCGATGTTTTGGAAGCGTTGCGTCTTGTGCTGAAAGGCGCCGGTTATCTCGCGCGTATGGCAGATTCGCCCGAGAGCGCGCTTGCCGCTGCCGCCGCTTACGATCCGGATCTGATCGTCATTGACATGAATTATGCGCAGGATACAACTTCGGGTGAAGAAGGAATCGCCCTGCTCGATCGGCTGCGCACGTTACGGCGCAATGTCCCGATACTCGCGATGACCGGCTGGAGCACCATTGAGCTTGCCGTGCGAGCAATGCAGCATGGTGCGGCCGATTTCATCACCAAGCCGTGGGATGTCCGGCAGTTGCTGGCCACTTTCGAAAAGCACTTGAATGCCGAGCATTCTACCGCTCACGAAGACCACGCGCACGCGACCGAACTGGCAATTGCGCGGCGTATCCAGCAGAAGCTCCTTCCTCCGAGCGACTATTTCGCGGCGGGATTGCATTTCAACTCCGCCTTTCTGCCGGCCGGAGATGTGGGCGGGGATCTCTACGATTTCTTTGAAGTGGATCCCGGCCGCGTGGCATTTCTGCTGGCCGATGTTTCCGGCAAAGGAATGGGCGCGGCGCTGCTTGTCGCGACATTGCAAGCGACGATTCGCGGCCAGCATGCTCTCGCGGGTGAACCGTCACGGCTCATGGAACGTGTCAACAGCCTGTTTTACCAGGCGACGCGTCCAGAACATTTCGCTACCGTCTTTTTCGGCGTCTATGATGCAGCCGAGCGGCGCTTTCGGTATGTGAACTGCGGACATCCTCCGGCCGTGCTTTTGCGCGCGGACGGAACGCCCGAGGTGCTGAAACCGACTTCGATGATCGTGGGTGCGTTCGAACAATGCGAATTTGCGGAGCAAAGCGAGCGCCTGGAGCCGGGCGACCGCCTGGTCCTGTTTTCGGATGGCGTCTCGGAAGCTGGTATGGATCAGGATGAAGAATGGGTCAGCGAAGCGATACGAATCTTCAGCAGAAATACGTCGCAACCGCTGGCCGGCTCATTAGCGGCTGCGGCGAACGCGCGCGACCGGCAGGCGGACGACATCACCGTTATCGAGGTTCGTTCGCTCACTTGCTGACCAGGCTCACTGCCGCGCCTGTTCCCGAATATGGAAGCGTTGCAGGATGAGATTGGTCACGTCGCGAATGCCCGGATGCACGCTGGCAAACTCGAAATTCGTAAAGAGCACGCCGGGAACATAAGACGGATCGATGCAATGGTCGCCGATCCAGGCATCGCGATTATCTTCGAGCTCCTCGGCCGGAGTTGCGCCAACGCCCGTCTGCCACGATGCGCGATAACCCGGAGCATAGCCGACGATCAACGCCGGCGCATAGCGCGCAGTAGCAGGCGTAGCATGAATTTCGCTGACCGATGAAACGATCTGGCGTCCATCGGCCGGATCCCGCCAGGCAAGCAGTTGGTTGCGCAGATTTGTGAGAATCGCCCGCCGCTCGCTCCCCTTCCGATTCACGTAGAGGCCGTTCAGGCCAAGCGCGTACGCTTCGGTTGCGGACCGGTCGAGGTTGCTTAGTGTGGAGTCGTCTCGCGGTACGCCGTTCAGCACCAGGAAGCCGCGGTGTTGAAGCCAGGCATTCAGGTGCACGGCGCGATCGAAACTTGTGAACCCGTGATCGGAGAGTATGATGAGATCCGCATGCGGAGCCGCATGGCGCACTTCACCGATACATCCGTCTACCGCGCGATACACAGCGAGCAGATCAGCTTCGTGACGTCCCCAGAGCATGTGCGAGCTTTGGTCGATTACAGAGAAATAGAAGAACAAGAGGCCCTCACGCGAATGCTGCAAGGAATAGCGCAGCAGTTGGTGTTCTTCTTTGAAAATGAGGCGCGTCTGCGTATTAAAATCGGCCAGCGAGAGGACTTTCTGCCGCACAGCCGCCGTATCTTCGGGAATGCCGAGCGTAAAAAAGCGGCCATTTGCCCCGGCCACCGCTTTGCTCCAGGCTGCGGGCCAGGAAACCGGCAGTGCGGGCGCGAACGGATCGGCATTGATAGCCGATACGTATAGTTCGAACCCGTGATGCAATTGTTTCGCAAAGACGCGAAATATACCGCGAACGGAAACTACACGCGAGATGAGCGGGAAATCCGCCGCAAGCCAGTCCGACCATTCGCCTTCTTTAAGAATCGCCGTTTTCTCACCGAGTTGTAAGCGCGCGACCGGCTGTTCTTGATCGACATCGACGACCACGTCCGCCGTCGCATACGGTTGGTCTCTATACAAGGTGTTGGGAGGACCTTCGAGCGGAAGAACCACATGGCCCTGCTCTAGACGAACGGCGACAATGCGGCCGCCCGGCACCGGCCGCGAAATCTCTTCCGGGTCGTCCGTGTAGAACGTAAACGTCCCTTGCGTGCCGCGCAGATCGGGCGTTCCCATGCCCGACAGAGCGTGTCCTTTTTCAACCGGCGGATAATTGGTCGGCATTCTCATGATCGTCACCGGTATGGCGTGCTCAGCGAGTGTCTGCCAGAACGGAGTCCCATGGCGGAGCGAGACAATGCGAGTTTTAGACAGTGGAAAGCGATACGCGCCAAGTGGCAGCACGAAACGCGAAGGTTCGGTGCGCGAAAGGGACGAAAACGGCTCGAGTGTGTCGGGATCGCGATGCACAAAATCAAAGATGCCGTGCTCGGCGGGTTCGAGTCCCGTAATGAACGTCGACCAGGCGACCGGACTTTGCGGCGGTGTGGTGGTTGCGAGGCGTGTGAACCGGCCTTCCTTACGCAACTTTGCCAGGTTCGGAAGCGCATCCCAATGGCGTTCGACAAACCCGGGATCCATGCCGTCGATGCCAAGGACAACCATCCGGCGCACATGCTGGGATGCATGGCACGAGATCAATGCGCCGCAAAGTAGTACCAGATAGAGGCGAGCCATTATGGCGACAGGCGCCTCTTCACGGCCGCCGATACGTGCGGTCGAAGCAGAATGTCAGAGGTGACGACGGCAAGCAAATAAGATCTGCGGAAGCCTCATCTTAGCGCGCTGTCATATAATCAAAACGAAAGAGGTACCGGTATGATCGAGGGTCTGCTTACCCCCCAACACCTGCTTATTATTCTGGCGGTCGCATTGTTTGTGTTCGGCCCGAAGAAGTTACCGGAACTCGGCCAGGGTCTCGGAAAGGGAATCCGTTCCTTCAAAGAGAGCATGAAGGCTGCTGCCGGAGAACCCGAGAAGATTGAGCGCCCTGCGGCGAGCTCGTCCACCGACCCGAAATAGCCCGATTTTCTGCGTGCCGTCCTGCGCCACTCGCGGCGCAGGCTCTCCTTCCTCCTGCTCAAACGTCAGCATCGCTGTCTTCGGCAGCAAATTTTTCCGCGAGCGGCAAGAAATTCCGCCGGAGCACATCCCCTCCGCACTCAACTGTTCCGCTAAATCGTAGCCGTAAATTGCTGATATAAAACGGCTTTTATTTAGCGTTAAAACTGGCGCCGGCTTGGTACCAAAACTGCCTATCCTTATACCGCAAGGGTGATATCGAAGACACCCCGGCTCAAGTCCTTTTTGCAACTGCGTAACAAAAAACAAAAACATTTAGCAGAACAGAAGCAAACTCTCAGGAGCGGTGAAGCGATCATGACAACAGAAGATTTCGGCAAGGCGTATCAGAAAGGGTTCAATCTCACGGTACGATTCCTGGTCTCTCGAGGCCTGTCCTACGATTCCGCCTTGGATACAGCCCAGGCCGCCTGGGCTAAAGGCTGGGAGCGCCGCGAACAATTGCGCGACCCGAGCTTGGTGCTGACCTGGACAAACAGCATAGCCCTCAACATTCACAGAACGTTTCTACGTCGCGAGCCGCAGACGCAGACTCTTCCCGAACTGCAGGCGCCTCCCCGTATGAATGTAGCGGCCATCGATGTGAAACGCATTCTGAATGACTGCAAGCCTAATGACCGCGTCGTCCTCGAAGGACACTACATCGAAGGATACAAGGTGCAGGAGATTGCGCGCCAGCATGGCTGGTCGGAAACGGCAGTACGTATTCGTTTGTTGCGCGCGCGCCGCAGCGTGGAGCGCCGTTTGAGCAGGCCGAAACACGCGAGACTACGTAACCTTGCAGAAAAGACGAAAAAAGCACTAGCCAGTGCCTTGGAGGTTCCGGCTTTTGAAGCAAAGGTAGCCTAAGCAGGCTTTCAATATTTGAGAGAGGACCGATTCCTCCGCGTGACTCCTTTTCAGGCGAACACATAGCCGGGAATTCACGCCAAAGAGCGCGGCACGTTTTCGAACGTGCCGCGCTTTTCGCTTTACAAAAGCTCGGCTGCGCTAAAGAAGAACGGAATTTCGACTGCCGCAGTTTCGGGAGAATCGGATCCGTGCACAGAATTTCGCTCGATATTTTCCGCGAATTTTTTACGAATTGTGCCCTCAGCGGCTTTCGCGGGGTCAGTTGCGCCCATTACTTCACGCCATTTTGCGATGGCGCCCTCGCGCTCGAGCGCCATAACAACCGTTGGGCCTTCGGTCATGAACGTAACCAGCCCGCTGAAGAATGGGCGCGCTTTATGAACTTCATAAAAAGCTTCCGCCTCCTGCTTCGAAATGCGGCGCGTCTTCAGCGCGACAACGCGAAATCCGTTCTCTTCGATCAGTGCCAGAATCTTCCCGGCGTGTCCGTTCTTCACGGCATCCGGCTTAATGATTCCAAAAGTACGTTCCAAAGCCATTCTGTCTAACTGTTCCTTTTTTGTTGTAGAGCGTCGCGCATCTTTTCGCCGAGCAGCGCGGGACTCGGACAAACGGCGATCCCTGCTTCGGCCATGGCGCGCAGCTTATCTTCCGCTTTCCCCGAACCACCCGAGATAATTGCCCCCGCATGGCCCATACGGCGGCCCGGAGGCGCTGTCTGCCCGGCGATAAATCCAACCACCGGTTTCTTGACATGGGCTTTCACGTAGGCCGCGGCGGTTTCTTCGGCGCTGCCGCCGATCTCGCCGATCATGATGATGGCATGAGTATCCGGATCTTCATTGAACAGCCGGATAGCGTCGGTGAAGCTCGTTCCGATGATCGGATCGCCGCCGATGCCGATACAGGTGGATTGTCCGATTCCCAATTTCGTCAACTGCCCGACGGCCTCATAAGTCAGCGTGCCCGAGCGGGAAACAATGCCGACGTGCCCTGGCAAGTGAATATGGCCCGGCATGATGCCGATCTTGCATTTTCCGGGCGTGATCACACCGGGACAGTTCGGTCCTACAAGCCGCGTCTGCGGCTTCGTTTTCAGATAGGTCCAGACGCGCTCCATGTCCCCCACTGGGATACCTTCGGTGATGCAGACAACGAGCGCCACACCTGCATCCGCCGCTTCCATGATGGCGTCGGCGGCAAACGGAGGCGGAACGAAGATCACGGACGCATTCGCCCCGGTCTTTGCAACCGCTTCCTGCACGGTGTTGAAAACCGGCCGCTCGAGATGCGTCTGGCCGCCTTTGCCGGGCGTCGTTCCGCCTATGACGTTCGTGCCGTATTTGATCGCCTGGTCGGCATGGAAAGTTCCTTCGCGCCCTGTGAAGCCTTGAAAGAGAACCTTTGTATTTTGGTCGATGAGTACGCTCATTGCGCCAGTTTCACCACTTTCTCGGCGGCGTCTTTCATGCCGTCGGCAACTGTGAAGTTGAGCCCCGATTCGGTGAGTATCTTTTGCCCGAGCTCGACGTTCGTGCCTTCCATGCGCACCACCACCGGAATTTTGATCTCCAGTTCGCGCGCTGCGGAAACCACGCCGTTGGCCAGTGTGTCGCAGCGCAAAATACCGCCGAAAATATTGATCAGGACGGCTTTCACGCTGCGATCCGAAAGTAGAATGCGAAACGCATTCTTAATCTGCTCTGCACTTGCGCCGCCCCCTACATCCAGAAAGTTCGCCGGACGTCCGCCCGCGTATTTAATGATGTCCATGGTGGCCATGGCGAGACCTGCGCCGTTCACCATGCAGGCGATCGTGCCGTCGAGTTTGATATAGTTCAAACCGAAACGCGATGCTTCCACCTCGAGCGGATCTTCTTCATTCAAATCGCGCAACTCGAGCAGATCTTTATGGCGGTAAAGCGCGTTATCATCCAGATTGATTTTCGCGTCGAGCGCGTACACCTTGCCGTCTTTTGTCAGAATGAAGGGATTGATCTCGGCGAGCGAGCCATCGATTGCGATATAGGCTTTCGAGAGCGCGGTCATGGCGGCGGCCGCCGCATTGGCGCTGGTCGCGGGGATGCCTATGCCGAACGCGAGTTTGCGCGCTTGAAAGGGTTGCAAACCCTCGCCCGGTATTAAGCGTTCGCGCAAAATCAGCTCCGGCGTCTTCGCAGCGACTTCCTCAATCTCGACGCCGCCTTCTTTCGACGCCATAAAGACTGTCTCGCCCAAAGCGCGATCGAGCACCAGGCCCAGATACAACTCGCGCTCGATCGGCAGTGTCTCTTCTATCAGCAGCCTTTGTACCACGCGACCTTCCGGTCCGGTCTGATGCGTCACCAGCGTCATGCCGAGCATCTTCTTGGCGATCTCGGCCGCATCGTTGGCATCTTTTGCAATTTTGACGCCGCCGCCTTTACCGCGTCCACCTGCATGGATCTGCGCTTTGACCACCACGCTGCCGCCGATCTTCTTCGCAGCAGCTTCGGCTTCTTCCACTGTGTACGCGACTTCGCCGCGCGGCACGGGAACGCCATACTTGGCGAGAATCGCCTTCGCCTGATACTCGTGTATCTTCATATGGATTGCGACGCGTGAATTCCGCGCCAAAGGTTAGTGTAGCCTGTGGGTATCTTGCAGACTGCAATTACGCGGCGTGCTTTGCTTCTCTCAACCGCAGCTGCGCTTGGCGCGAGTGAAAATGCGTTCGGCGCAGTGCCTTCCGCGCGCCAGATTGCCTGGAGCAAGCTCGAGTTCTACAATTTCCTGCATTTCACGGTAAACACGTTCACGGACAAAGAATGGGGCTATGGCGACGAAGACCCGCGCATCTTCAACCCGGCCGAGTTCAATGCCGATGCGATCGTCGAAATTCTGAAAGACGCGGGCAGCAAAGGCGTCATCCTGACTGCAAAGCATCACGATGGCTTTTGTCTCTGGCCGACAAAAACAACGGACCACTCGATCAAAAAAAGCCCGTATAAGAACGGCCGTGGTGATATCGTCCGCGAGCTTTCCGAAGCGGCTGCCCGTCACGGCCTGAAATTTGGTGTGTACGTGTCGCCCTGGGATCGTCATCAGGCGAGCTACGGCACGCCGAAGTACATCAAAATTTATCGCGAGCAGATTCGCGAACTACTCACAGGCTACGGCCCGCTGTTCGAAATCTGGCACGACGGCGCGAATGGCGGCGACGGCTATTACGGCGGAGCGCGCGAAAAACGCATCATCGATAAACTGCACTACTACGACTGGCCCGGCACCTGGGCGCTCGAACGAAAGCTGCAGCCGAATGCGGCATTGTTCAGCGATGTCGGTCCCGATGTGCGCTGGGTCGGCAACGAGAAGGGCATTGCAGGGATGAGCCCGCGGGGTGTCGGCGAGGCGAAGACTCAGGAAGCCACCTGTTGGGCAACATACACGCCTCGTTCGCCGAATGGCGGCCCCGGCTCGCCCGGCGATGTCGTCGAATCGGAAGCAACGACAGGCACCCGCAACGGCAAATATTGGATGCCCGCCGAGTGCGATGTTTCGATCCGCCCGGGCTGGTTCTGGCATCCGGCCGAAAACGAAAAGGTGAAATCGCCCGACCAACTCTTCGATTTGTATCTGAAGTCGGTAGGGCGCGGCGCAAGTTTTCTGCTCAACGTTCCTCCCGATCGCCGCGGACTCATTCATGAGAGTGATGCGGCGTCGCTGCGCCAGTTCGGCAAACGGCTGGCATCGATCTTCGCGCACAATCTGGCTGAAGGCGTTCGCGCGCAGAAGGACGGATCGGGCATCGTTCTCCATCTGAACCAGCCCACACGCTTCCGTTATGTGCGGCTGCGGGAGCAGATCGAATTCGGGCAACGCGTCGGCGCCTTCGCTATTGGAGCGTGGCAAAACGGCGACTGGCGCACGATCGGGCAGGGAACTAGCATCGGAATCTGCCGCATTTTGCAACTTCCCGAACCCGTGACGACCACGCGCGTGCGTCTCCGCATTGTGCAAACGGAAGCGCCGTCTTCAATTGCGGAGTTCGGCCTATACTTCGATAGTGAATAGGAGCCCCTGTGGATTTAAAAAAACTCGTCAAGGAAAAATACAGCCAGGCCGCACGCCGCGTAATCTCAGGCGAAGGGTTGCCGGGCGACTGCTGCTCGCAGGCGTCCTGCTGTGAAGGCTCCGCCGCTTCATCCTGCGACCCGATTACCTCCAACCTGTATGAAAAAGGCCAGGCGGAGCAGCTTCCGGAAGCAGCGCTCAAGGCTTCGCTTGGCTGCGGAAACCCGGCGGCGCTGGCAGAGTTGCACGCCGGTGAAACAGCCCTCGATCTCGGCTCCGGCGGCGGAATTGACGTCCTGCTTTCGGCTCGCCGTGTCGGCCCGCAGGGTAAGGTTTACGGTCTCGATATGACAGACGAAATGCTCGCACTCGCGCGCGAGAACCAGCGCCAGGCAGGCATTGAGAATGTCGAATTTCTGAAAGGCGAGATTGAGCATATTCCGTTGCCGGATGAGACCGTCGACGTCATTATTTCCAATTGCGTCATTAATCTTTCCGGCGATAAGGACCAGGTGTTTCGCGAGGCCTTCCGTGTGTTGAAACCGGGCGGCCGTGTTGCTATCGCCGATGTCGTCACGCGCGCCGATGTGCCGGAAGAAATAAGAGACAGCATGCTGCTTTGGATCGGTTGTATAGCCGGCGCGCTCGAAGAAGAACAATACCGGGCGAAGCTGGCGGCGGCGGGATTCGCTGCCATCGAAGTCGAGCCGATGCGGATTTACGATGTCGAGGATGCGCAAGTATTCCTCACAAGCGAGGGAATTGATGTGGATTCTCTCGCGCCGCAAGTCGAAGGCAAATTCATGAGCGCTTTCATCCGCGCCAGTAAGCCGGGCGCCTGCTGCGCGCCGGAATGTTGTGCCGCGTGATAAGAATGCTCGCCGGTCTTACCCTGGTCTGCGCGCTCACTAAGGCAGCCACGGTGAAGCAGTTTATTTTCGAAACAGCTCCATTTCCTTCCGCCCATGCCTCGAACATCGTCGAGTTGAAGAATGGTGATCTGATCGCTGCCTGGTTCGGAGGCTCCGATGAGGGCGAACCCGATGTCGCGATCTGGAGCGCTCGTTTTCATGCGGGTCATTGGTCCGCACCCGAGGTGCTTGCGCGTGAGCCGAACATTGCGTGCTATAACCCCGTTCTCTTCTATTCAAAAGACGGCCGGCTCTGGTTCTACTACAAGTTTGGCCCGTCCCCGCGCGAATGGACCGCCGGACGTAGATGGAGCGATGATAACGGCCGGACGTGGTCGGCTGTCGAACATCTGCCGGCCGGCTTGTACGGTCCGATTCGCACGAAGCCGCTCCTGTTAGCTGATGGAACAATCGTCAGCGGCACATCCGTCGAGAGCTATCATTCCTGGGCTTGCTGGATCGAGCGCAGCACCGACAACGGCCGCATATGGAGTCGCATTGGTCCAATTACGGTGCCCGGTCGCGACGGCATCATTCAGCCATCCATCATTAAACTCGAGGGCAAGCATCTGCGGCTGTACGCTCGTTCGAAGCAGACGATCGCCCGCATCTGTATTGCGGATTCGCTTGATGGCGGCCTTACCTGGAGCGATGCCCGCCCGATCAATGTTCCCAACCCAAATTCAGGGATTGACGTAGTAAAGCTGCGCGACGGGCGCATCGTTCTTGTGTACAACAACAACACAATCGCTCGTACACCTCTCAACCTCGCCGTGAGCCGCGATGGCGAGCATTTCCGCGAGTTCGACACGCTTGAAAACGAGCCGGGCGAGTTTTCTTACCCAAGCCTGATTCAGTCGCAAAACGGCGACCTACTCGTTACCTACACTTGGAAACGCGAGCGCATCGCGTTCGCGAAAATTCCGCTGGCGGACCTCCCGAAATGAATCGGTATCCTCGATGT
>DATBGM010000069.1:0-39551 GCA_036557945.1 Bryobacteraceae bacterium
CAATCTCCGCAGCGAGACCTGCTCATCATTTCCGGAAAGCCTATCCTCGTCCAAAAGATTGATGCATATACGGTCGTCTTCACGCTGGCACGCCCTTACGCCGCCGCCGAGCGCCTCTTTGATGGCATCGCTATGCTGCCCCGTCATCTCCTGGAGGCTCGTCTCACGCAGGGCACATTGCAAAATGCCTGGACAACAGGCACTCCTCCCGCCGAGATCGCCGGTCTCGGTCCGTTCCGCTTAAAAGAGTACGTTCCCGGACAGCACCTTGTGCTGGAACGTAATCCGTACTACTGGAAACGCGATCAGGGCGGACAGCAGCTTCCCTATCTCGATCGGATCGCATCCATATTTACCGCCAACGCCGACGCGGAAGTGATGCGTTTCAAACAGGGTGAAACGGATATTGTCAGCAATCTCGGCGCCGCTAATTTCGCCCTCCTCGCCCGTCAGGAACAGCAAAGCCGATTTCAGCTAAAGGATCTCGGGCCAGGGCTCGAATACGATTTTCTGTTCTTCAACCAAAATGCGCTGCCATCCGAGCCAGAGCCGGGTTTTTTCAAGAAACAATCGTGGTTCAAGGACACGCGATTCCGGCAAGCTGTTTCAAGTGCAATCGACCGGCAGGCCATCGTGCAGGTCGCGTATTTCGGACGCGCCGATGCACTGGCGACGCAGGTCACGCCTGGAAACAAGCTGTGGGTGAATTCCGCGATCACACCCCCCGTGCGCTCGCTGGAACGGGCCCGGGCATTGTTGAGAAGCGGCGGTTTTTCCTGGACTGACAACAAGTTGCTTATCGACCGCAGCGGCCTGCCCGTTCGCTTCTCAATCACTGTAAACGCCGCCAAGCCGCAGCAGGTCAAAATGGCCACGCTTATTCAACAAGACCTCAGCGATCTTGGGATTACGGCGGATGTGAACGTCGTCGAAATTCATACGCTTCTCGATCGGATTTTCAAAAGTTATAAATACGAAGCAGCAATCATAGGCCTTGCGGACGGCGATACTGATCCAAATTCGGAGATGAACGTGCTTACTTCGACTGGGACAGCGCACTTATGGAAACTGCAGGCCGGGGCATCACCACCCCCGCCATGGCAGCGCGAAATTGATGAATTGATGGAGAGGCAATTAATCACTCCAACCTACTCGCAAAGAAAGCAGATCTATGATCGGGTTCAGCAGCTCATATGGGAGAATATGCCCGTGATTTGCCTGGTAAGTCCGCACATCCTTGTAGCCGCCAAGAGCCGGGTTGGAAACTTCCATCCCGCCATTCTCGGCAACTATACGCTTTGGAATGCGGACTGGATCTTTCTGCGTCCATAATCGGGGCCGGCGCAATTAAGATGAGTTCAAGCGCCAAATCGCCAGTTGCGCGCAGAGGTTACCGCAAGGACGACCTTCTGGTACGGGAATGTTTGCTCGGAACGGAGGCGGCGTGGTCGGAGCTGATCGATAAATATAAAAAGCTGATCTATTCGATTCCGGTAAAGTCCGGGTTTTCGGCAGAGGACGCAAACGAGATTTTTCAGGCGGTCTGCTTCACTCTGCTGCGCGATTTGCCGCAGTTACGCGAGCCGCAGGCGCTGCCTGCCTGGCTGATTCGCCTGACCATGCGCAAGTGTGCCAGCTTCAGAGATGAACGGCTCGTCTATACGGAAATCAGCCCGGACGCAGCGCTTGAGACGAATGAATTGCCCGAAAAACTGGTCCAGCAGCTGGAACGCGAACAGATCTTCCGGGAAGCAATTGCTGAAACCTCTCCGGAATGTGCGCACCTGATTCGCCTGCTGTTTTTCGAGAATCCGCCTCTCAGCTACGACGAGGCGGCGCATGCGCTCGGATTGGCGAAAGGCTCAATCGGAGCGACGCGTATGCGCTGCCTTGAAAGGCTACGGCGAGCGCTCGAAAAGAAAGGATTTCGCTAAACGGCGAATGGAAGGCCGCATTGAGCATCTCTGTGTCGAACTCGGGCGGCTGCGCGACAAAAAGATGCGCGCAACGTTTCTCGCCGACCGTCCTGAGCTTCTGAACGCGCAGCTTGTTAAGGAACTTGGCGAAGCCGTGCGGACAGCCGTGCGGGTGGACGTGCGGCAGGCTCTCGATCTGGCGGAAGCCGCCCTGGCAATCGCGCACGCTTTACGGGATCCGGTAGCCTTGGCTATCGCGCTACGTGCAAAAGCGAACGCACTCTGGTTTCAAGGCGACTGCCGTGCCGCCGTGAGGCTATACCGCTGGGCTGCGTGGCTTTTCGAACGCACCGGCCGGCCGGACGAAGTAGCTAGAACGCTAAGCAGCTCGATTCAGTCGCTTGCACTACTAGGCGAATACGACAAAGCCTCCGCTGCAGCGGGGCGTGCTCGCAAGATCTTTGCCGGTTTAGGAGAGGCATGGCGCGTTGCCCGGGTCGATTTGAATCTCGCGAATATCTACCATCGACAGAACCGCTATCGTGAGGCATTGGCCGTTTACGAACGCGTTTACCGCCAACTCCTTGCTTACCGCGACGCGGAAGGGATCGGCGTCGCGCTGCATAATATGGCGGTCTGCCTGATTGCGCTCGACGACTTCAAAGGGGCGCTCACAACCTACGAGCGTGTCCACGAGCTATGCAGCCACCACGAAATGCCGCTTCTTGTCGCTCAAGCCGACTACAACATCGCCTTCCTTTACTACCTGCGCGGCGACTATACAAAAGCGCTTGAACTGTTGCGCTCGACCCGCGAGGTGTATCAAAAAAACGGCGATCATTACCATCTCAGCCTTTGCGACCTCGACCGATCGGAAATTTATCTAGAACTCTGCATGATCGATGAAGCCGCGGAGATGGCGCACAACAGCCTGGAGCATTTCGAGGCGCTCGGCATGAAGTTTGAGAGAGCGCGCGCGCTCATTAATTTTGCAGTTGCCACCAACGCGCAGGGCGATTCTGCCGCCGCCCTGCAACTTTTCCGGCGCGCCCGCGAAATCACTGTCACCGAAAATAACCCGGTATGGCCGCATTTCATCGACCTCTACGTGGCGTTGGTGCTGCTTGAAAATGATGAGGCGAATGAAGCGCGTTCGCTTTGTATCTCGGCGGCAGCATTCTTTCGATCTGTTTCGATGCCGACAAAGCGCATTCTCAGCCTGCTGGTACTAGCCCGAGCCTGTACGCGCATGGAGAAAATCGAAGAGGCCGCCAGCCGCTGCGATGAAGCGATTCGCGAACTCGATGACGTTGACGCTCCAATCCTCTTCTACCAGGCCTGGTTCGTCCGCGGACAGATCTTTGAATTGGCTGGAAAGCCGGAAGAGGCGTATAACTCTTACCAAAAGGCACGTTCCGCGCTTGAGTTATTGCGCAGCAGCCTGCAGCGACAGGAATTGAAGATCGGCTTCATGCGAAACAGGCTCGACGTGTACAGCCGGCTCGTGCAACTGTGCCTGGAGCATGGGTCCAACGAGCACTCGACTGAAGAAGCACTATCGTATATTGAGGCCGCGAAGTGCCGCACATTGCGCGACCTCATTCTTGAAGGCACCCAGCCCGATCGCACCACCCTTCGCGAAACGAAAATGGATGCGCATGTCCGCGATTTACGAGAAGAATTGAACTGGTATTACCACCGCGTCGAACTCGAGCAACTTTCGCCTGACGGTATGTCCGTCCAGAACCAGGTTCTGTTGCGCTGTGAAGCCAGGAGCAAAGAGCATGAACTGGCGCGCGTTCTTCTCGAGATGCCGGAAGGTGGAGCGGTTGGCATTGCGCTCCGGAACTCAAGTCCAGCAACGCTCGAAGAAATACGCGCAGCCCTTGGAGCCGAGGCTGCTTTGCTTGAATATTTTGCGATTGGCCAACAGATTTTCGTGGCGGCAGTCACAACAGCCGATCTGAAAATATTGCCGGTGGCGCCGGCCGCGGCACTTGCGCACAGTCTCAGGATGTTGCAGTTTCAGCTTTCGAAATTTCGTCTGAATAAAAGTTATGTACAGCAGTTTCGTGAAGCGCTGCTGCGTTCGGCGCAAGCCCATTTGCGGGCGCTTTACGATCATCTCATCGCCCCGGTAAACGACCTGCTCGCCGTACGCGATCTTGTGATTGTCCCCTTTGGGCCGCTCCATTCACTGCCGTTTCATGCATTGTTCAACGGGCGCGAATACCTGATCGATAAGTTTAATTTGTGTTACGAACCAAGCGCCAGTCTATTTACGCATTGTCATCGGCAGATACAGAAGAGCAACGGGCCATCGCTCGTTCTCGGAATCGACGATCCGAAGCTGCCGTACATTCAGGAGGAACTCCAGGCAGTAGCTGCCGCTGTACCCGAGCCGCGCGTTCTTTTCGGATCAGAAGCTACTGAACGCGCGTTGCGGGAGTACGGCCACGGAAGCGATCTGATACATATCGCGAGCCACGGCATCTTTCGCCAGGACAATCCGCTATTTTCCTCCATCCGTTTAGCCGGTTCGTATCTTACGCTGTACGACCTTTACCACATGAATTTACCGGTGGATCTGCTGACATTAAGCGGCTGCGTCACAGGGTTGAACGTTGTCGCCGAAGGAGACGAGTTGCTCGGCCTCACGCGCGGTCTGCTCTATGCCGGAGCAAAGTCGTTATTGCTCTCTTTATGGGATGTTGATGACCGAAGCACTTCCGAATTTATGAAAGAGTTCTATCAACATTTGCAGACGCGCCGGCGAAAAGCCGATGCCGTGCGCGCCGCTATGCTCAAATTGCGCGAGCAGTATCCGCACCCCTATTTTTGGGCGCCCTTTAAGCTCACCGGACGTGCGCTGCGTATATGAAAGATCCACGCGATTCGATGTATTTTTCCATCGTCCGCCTTTCCCTTATAGGTTGAACGAACGGCGCTGGGATCCTATTGAAAGCGCAGGAATTGTAAATGGACCACTTTTCACCCGGCGACTGGATCGATTTTACCCGTCGGCTTTTACCTTCTGGAAAGGCTATACAGATGCAAGGCCATCTCGAACGCAATTGTAAAGAATGCCTGCAAAACTCCTCCTTCTGGGGCTTGGTGGCTGAGTTGGCTGCGCGCGAGGCGGCTTACGAACCGCCGAGTGAGACTGTGCAGGAGATCAATGCGGCCTATCGCTCGGTTCGGTTCGTACCGCGTCTCAGGGAGATCGCATCCCTTGCACGTCTTGTTTTCGACAGTTTCAGTCAACCATCACTTGCCGGTATCCGTGCTGCGGCACAGGCCAGCCGCCAACTGATTCATGAATCGGAGCCATTCACCATCGATCTGCGGCTCGAAGCGGATGCCGCTCGTAAGCGCATTTATCTGGCGGGGCAGATCATGAACTCCAGAAATCCCGACGAGATTGCCGGCGGAATCGATGTCGTTTTGCTCAAAGGATCCGACCAAATCAGCAAAACGGAGACGTTGCCGTCTGGAGAATTTGAACTTTCCTTCGACGTCGGCAATGCTGATGATCTGGAATTATTTCTCAACATCCGCGGACAGCGTGCCATTGCAATCAAGCTGCCCGAGTTAGAGACCTGACACAAATATAACGACACACGAAGCACGGATAGATCCCGTCAGGGGAGACTTGACGGGCGTGTGCCTGAAAGAGCAGTTTGAGCGGATCCGCATGGTTGGTGTTCTATGGACTTGGCTAGAAATGGGCGGTCTGCGAATTTACGTTCCGAGCAGTGTGACTTAGAACAAAATTGCACGCCCCAACTGCGGGTTGCAGAAATTGTCGCTGCGCTCTCGCAAGCGCTCGATCTCGGCTCGGGGTCCACTCCGTGGCATTCTGTCCGAACGTGCATTCTCGGCATGAGAATCGCGGCAGAGCTCAAGTTGCCAAGGCAACTGCGGAACTCCCTCTACTACGGGCTGCTGTTGAAAGATGCGGGATGGAGCGGCAACGCTGTCAACAAGCAACAGCGCAAAGAAGTAATGGCCATGCGTTGCGAGCGCGGCGGCACCCTTGCGCGCCTCATGGGACTTCCGGAAGAGACAGCGGCCAGCATCGCCGCCAACGCTGAACGCTGGAATGGACACGGCAACCCATGCGGACTGGCAGGCGACGACATTCCCATTACGTCACGCATCATCCTGGCTGCGCAAACGCTCGATCTGTTTTACAGTTGCTTCGGCCGCGAACCAGCTCTCCGTGTCGTGGTGGAAAACAGCTCTTTCTGGTTTGATCCGGCCGTGGTCAAAGCCGTTCAGTCGCTGGAGAAACGGGCGAAATTGTGGGCTGGCTTTGAAAGAGGCGATCTGCTTCAAAATGTATTGCGCCTGGAGCCAAATCCCAGAATGCTCTCCGACGGCGATGTCACGCTAGACGCAATTTGCCAGGCTTTTGCGACGATCGTGGACGCCAAATCTCCCTTCACTTGCTCGCATTCGAATGGAGTGGCAAATGCCGCGGTCGTTATGGCGAGAAGACTCGGGCTGGAGAATTCGCAGATTCTCTTTGTGCGTCACGCAGCGCTACTCCACGACATCGGCAAAATGGCCGTTCCGAATGCGATTCTGCAGAAGCCAGGTCCACTCGATGCCGCCGAATGGAAAACGATACATTCGCATCCCGTACACACGTGGCGAATTCTAAGTTCGATTCGCGGTTTCGAAAAAATGAGCGAGGTTGCCGGCTCGCATCATGAGAGGTTAAACGGAAGCGGATACTTTCGTGGTCTGACTGCTGACCAGATTCAGATCGAAACGCGAGTTCTGATGGTTGCTGATGTCTTTGATGCTCTTTTGACGAATCGTCCCTACCGCCCGGCGCTCCCGATCGAGAAGGTATTCGAAAAGTTGAAAAACAGCAGCCCGCAAGAATTTGACCCGGCCTGTGTCCGCGCTCTTGAGCAATCCGGAATCGAGCGGGACCAGAGCTTCAAAGATATCTACACTTTGCGCGAGCAACTGGCCAATACCGCCGCGCGCTCACGTTAAGGATGCTTGTTATACTTCGCATTGGACACCGTTGGGAGGTCGTCTAATGGTAAGACTGCAGACTCTGGATCTGCGTATCGGGGTTCGAGTCCCTGCCTCCCAGCCAATAACATCGTTGTCTTCAGCCGACAATTCGGTATAACCAACAATTCGGCTTAGAATTTGTTTTGGGCACGCCAGGCCGGCCGGAGAAGCGTTTTGCGGCATATGCGGATGGCATGACGAAGCATGGGGCACCGAGCGTATCTTGCAGCAGCGCCGCGCGAGCGGATTGCGTTTCATTGCATAGAAGCTCCACACTAATGCACCAGATTCTTCCGCACGGCGTAGAGGACGATTTCGGCAGTATTGTGCAGATTGAGCTTTTGCATTAGGTTGGTGCGATGGCTTTCAACCGTGTAGAGGCTGACATCCAGGATTGAAGCGACTTCTTTATTGCTCTTGCCCTCGGCGAGAAGCTGCAGGACCTCTTTTTCGCGCGGCGTGAGCAACTCGAATGTATCCGACTTGTTCTCCTGTTTGAGCACGCGCATATAGTCTTCAAGCAGGGTCTGAGTGATGGCCGGGCTGAAAAAGGGTTTGCCTTGGGCCACGGCGCGGACGGCGCGCAGGAGATCCTCTTCCGCCGATTCCTTGAGCAAGTAACCCTTTACGCCGGCATTCAGAGCGCGCAGGACATAGCTTTCGTCGGCATGCATGGTGAGCAGGATGACGGCAGTTTCGCTATTCGTCTTGCGAATTTGCTCTGCGGCATCAATACCGTTCAGCAGTGGCATGGCGACGTCCAGAATGGCGATCTGCGGTTTGAGCTCCGTCGCAAGCTGGACGGCTTCGCGGCCGTTGGAGGCTTCCGCCACCACTTCGAGCTCACGATATTGCTCGAGCAACAGGCGAAGGCCCTTGCGGACGACGCCGTGATCGTCGGCGATGAGAAGTTTGGTTTTCATGCCAGAGAGAGGGTAACACTCGCCGTTTTAATGTGCCCTGTCATAATTTCTATTTACAGCTTGTAGCCTCCAATGAACCTTCGTTTTCACTCGCTTCTGTTTCTTGCGCTAGCTGTGTCTACGGCACAGCAAACGCAGCCTCCACCGAACACGCCGCCTCCGCAGCCGCCGGCCGGCGCAGCCAATGGTCCGAAACCCGGACCCGCCGCCAAACCTCCGGGCGAGGGAGCGCGCACGAGCGAAGCCGTGCACGGTCAGCAAGCTCGGCCCGCAGGCGGTATGGGCGATTTTCTGGCGATCGGGCCGCCGGCCGACAAAGAAGCTGCTGCGCGCGGCCAGAAACTTTTTGTGGCGAATTGCGCCTTTTGTCACGGCACTAATGCAAATGGCGGCAATGGCGGACCAGACCTGGTGCGCTCGGTGCTGGTGTTACATGACAAGGGCACAGGCGACGAGATCGGTCCGGTGGTTCATAACGGGCGCCCAGGGAAGGGAATGCCATCGTTCCCGCTGACGGATGCGCAGATTAAAGACCTGGCGCAGTTCCTGCTGCAGCGGCACCAGGCGACATCGAATCGCATGGAGTACAAGATTCAGAATATTGTGACCGGCGATCCGAAGGAGGGTGAAGCGTACTTCAATGCGCATTGCACAAGCTGCCACTCGGCGACCGGCGATCTGGCCCATATCGCCACAAAAATTCCGGAGGCGGTCGATCTGCAAGGGCATTTCCTCTATCCGCGCGAGCGGCGACGGCGCAACGAAGCTGGTCCGCCATCAGACTCGCGCAGTGAGAGGACCGTAACGGTCAAACTCCCTTCAGGCCAAACGTTCGAAGGCACGCTGGATCATCTGGACGATTTCAGCGTGGCGCTGACGGATGCGTCGGGCCAGCATCGCTCCTGGCTACTCGATGAGGACAAAGGCATTCAGGTTGAAGTGCACGATCCGCTTGCCGCGCATGCCAAGCTTCTGACCCAATACACGAATGCCGACATGCATAATATCGTCGCTTACCTGGAGACCTTGAAGTAGAAATGATGCGATTGCTGCTTTCTTTTTTATTACTCTGCTCGCCTGCCGTCTTTTGCGCGGAGGATGGCCTAAACCCGGCCACCATAGTAAACCCGCCGAAGGGGAGCTGGCTGACCTACAACGGCGACTACTCAGGACGGCGATTCAGTCCGCTCGACCAGATCAATGCCTCAAACGTAAAAAATTTGACGCTGGCGTGGGCGTTTCGCGCGAAGGTACCGCCGGGCAGCAGTCCTTTTGGCATGGAGATCAAATCGACGCCGCTGCAAACGGACGGTGTGCTTTATTTCACCATGCCCGACAATGCCTGGGCAGTAGATGCGCGCACTGGACGCGAAATCTGGCACTACAACTGGAAGAGCCAGGGCGGTATTCACACCGGTAATCGCGGCGTCGGCATCTACGGAAACTGGGTGTTCTTTGAAACACCCGACAATCATTTGATCTCCCTCGAGAAAGACACGGGGAAATTCCGCTGGGCTGTCGAGATCGCCGATCTGGCGCAGGAGTATTTTTCGACGCCTGCACCGCTGGTTGTAGGCAATCACGTGATCGTCGGCGTGGGTGGCGATTCGCTCGATGTGCCGGGATTCTTAGAGGCGCGCGACCCCGAAGACGGCAAAGTGCAGTGGCGCTGGAACAGCGAGCCCGCCAAAGGCGAACCGGGCTCCGAAACATGGCCGGATATCCAATCGATGAGCCACGGTGGCGGAATGACATGGATTCCGGGAACCTACGATCCCGAGTTGAACCTTCTCTATTGGGGTACGGGCAATCCGAATCCAGTGCATGCCGGGCAGGGCCGCAAAGGTGACAATTTGTGGACGTGTTCGATCGTGGCTCTGAATCCGGACACAGGGAAACTTGTCTGGTGGTTCCAGGCGTCGCCGCACGATACACACGACTGGGACAATGTCGAAACGCCGGTGCTCTTCGATGGCGTGATCGACGGCAAGCCGCGCAAGCTGCTGGCGCAGGCAGCGCGCAACGGCTATTTTTTTGTGCTCGATCGCACCAACGGCAAGCAGATCGTCACCGAGCCTTATATTCCAGTGAACTGGGCAAAAGGCATCGATAAGCTGGGTCGTCCGATTCCCGATCCCGAGAAAGAGCCGAAAACAGACGGTGCGCTGGTTATTCCTGCTGCCGGCGGCGGCACAAACTGGTTTCCTCCCAGTTTTAGTCCCCAGACCGGTCTTTTTTACGTGAGCACATCGCCGTCTTATAGCGTTTACTATTTAACCGATACGAGTCCGCATCCGGAAGGCTACGGTGGCCGCGATGCGGGTGTGTGGTCGGAGGCGGGCCTCGTGGCTCTCGATTATCAAACGGGGAAAATTCGGTGGAGTCATACCTATCCGGGCTCAGGCGGCGGGCATTCCGGCATTTTGACGACGGCAGGACACCTGCTTTTTACTGGCGACCCTTCCGGCAACGTGATCGCTTTCGATCCTGCCAGCGGCAAACCGCTCTGGCATGCCGGGCTTACGGACTCGGTTGCAAACGGGCCGATGACATACATGCTGGATGAGCGGCAATATGTCGCGGTAGGCGCCGGCGACACGCTGTATGTGTTTACACTTCCCCGCTAAAAGGAACGGCAGGCCAGCCGCGTGGCTGACCTGCATGTAGGACAGACAAAGGACAATTTTGGATCAGGCTGCACCTTCCGGTTTGCGCCGTCGGATGAAGCCAGCCAGACCTACTGCGAAAATTCCGCTGCCGAAAAGTGCGATTGAGGCGGGCTCGGGTGTGCTGACTACCATGAACTCCTGCTTCGAGTTGCCGGAATATAAACCGGTCTGAGAAATGATGCGAAAGTACTGCGCGTCGAACGATAAATTGTTAAACGCCATCTGCACGTAACTTTCAACCGCCAGATTCTTGGATTTCACAATGCTCGTCATCGTGCTCGCGTCCATAATCGCCCAGGCCGCTTCCTGAATGTTCACGCGATCGGCGTCCGGTTTCGTCAGCAGGCTGAAGAGATACGCCTCTGCGGTGTAAACCTGGTTCGACGTATAGTTCTGGCCGAAAATCTTCCGGCTGGTACTGCCAAGATCGCCACTGCCGAGATAGGTGCTGCTGAGATTCGAGCTTTTTACCGCGGTCACATTGGCGGCCCAGTGATCGCCGTTGTAAACCTCGAGAAAATCGTCCATGCACATCGCCGGAGTTGATACGCCGTTGATGCTGAGGGTATAAGGCCCGACATATACACCGTTATGTGCAACCGGGGGAGTGCCGGGATTGAGGTATTTAACCTGTACAGGAGTTGCGGAAAGTATGCCGCCGAAAGCCAATAAAAAAACAAGGATTTTATTCATATGCACCGTTGGTCGGTGCTGTACTCATCGGCGTGTTCGGTCTTTGTCTAAGCTGCTGCGGTTCTTCGGAGTACTGCGGCGCGCACGGTTAAGTAACGGTACGCGCGAGGTGTACTTAGCAGTTTAGCCGGTAGGCAGCATCGTTCCAGCGCAGTTCGTTCTGAAACTCGCGCAGCGTGGTCGTGCGGTCGATCAGCAAAAACTCGATGCCCGCGATCGCCGCGAAATCTTCCAGATGTTCGGAGGTGAGCGCACCCGAAAAGCCGGTGTGATGCGCGCCGCCGGCAAGTATCCATGCATGCGCCGCGGTTTTGAAATTTGGTTGGGGGACCCAGAGGGCACGCGCAACCGGGAGCTTGGGCAAATCCTGTTCGGGCTCGACGACCTCGACTTGATTCACGAGCAGCCGGAACCGGTCGCCCATATCGATCAGCGATGCGTTCACTGCCGGACCAGGCGCAGCCGTGAACACGAGCCGGACCGGATCGCTTTTACCGCCGATCGAGAGCGGATGAATTTCGGCGGTCGGCTTTTGTGCGGCGATCGAGGGACAGACCTCTAGCATGTGTGCCCCGAGCACCTGCCCGCCGTTTTTCAGATGGTATGTGTAATCCTCCATGAAGGACGTACCCCCATCGAGCCCGTCCGCCATCACTTTCATGGAGCGTACGAGCGCCGCCGTTTTCCAATCGCCTTCGCCGCCAAAACCGTAACCGTCGGCCATCAGGCGTTGCGCTGCGATGCCGGGCAATTGCGCCATGCCGTGCAAGTCTTCGAAGGTATCGGTAAAAGCTTTGAAGCCGCCTTCGTCGAGAAAACGACGTAGTGCAAGCTCGATCCGCGCGGCCTCGCGGAGTGCGTTTCGCTGCGCACCTTGGGGCCGCAGCGATTCGGCAAGTGTGTACGTCTGGTCGTATTCGGCAGTAAGGCGGTCGATTTCGCAATCGCCGATGTGTTTGAACTGGTCCGTGAGGTCGCCAATGCCGTAGCCGCGCACAGACCAACCGAGACGCAGCGCAGCTTCGACCTTATCGCCCTCCGTGACGGCAACATTGCGCATGTTGTCGCCGAATCGCGCGACCGCGAGCGACTGCCCGTCGTGCCAGGCTGCCGCCGCGCGCGCCCAGACCGCCAGCTCGCGCCGAACCTCGTTATCGCCCCAAAAGCCGGCCACCACTTTTCGGTTTAGCCGCATGCGGCTCGCCAAAAATCCGAACTCCCGGTCCCCATGCGCCGACTGGTTCAGATTCATAAAGTCCATATCGATCGTCGACCAGGGGAGCGCCTCGTTGTATTGGGTGTGCAGATGCACAAACGGCTTGTGAAGCGCCTTCAAACCCGCGATCCACATCTGAGCTGGCGAGAATGTGTGCATCCACGTGATCAGGCCGATACAATTCGGCGCGCTATTGGCCTCGAGACAAAGCTTATAGATCGATTCGGGTGTTGTAAGTACCGGCCTGAAGAGAATCGTAACCGGCGTCTGCGGCAGATTATTTAACCCGCGCGCGATCTTCTCGGCATGCGCCGCAACTTCTTTAAGCGTTTCTTCGCCGTAAAGATGCTGGCTGCCCGTGGCCAACCAGATTTCGAAATCGTTCCATTCGATCATGCGTTTGTTCAGGCGAGGTTGCCCTTGAGCATAGCGGGCATTTATGCGAGCCTTCCCTTTAGCATCGTGTAGGAGTGCGGCGGAAGCTCGTAACGAAGCCGCGCACCGCTCGCCTGCACGTTCTTGCGAGTCGTTTTTACAGGATTGCTGCCGAAATTGTTTTCCGACTTGATATCGGGACCGTTCACCTCCGCCACTTCGAAATCCCCGCCGAATCTTTTGTCTTCGAGGTCGAACGTGACGGGTAGAGTTTCAGTCCGATGGCGGTTGACGGCGTTCAAGACCAGCGTGCCGTGATCGTATGCCGCGGAAACGTCGAGATACGGCGTCTTCGGCGATTGTTTACTCGTGTAAGTAGGCGCATCCACAAACAGATCCAGCGCGTTGCCAAACGAATTCGCAGCGAACAGTTGCAGCGGGTAGTAGATGGTCTGCAGGTAAAGTCCGCTCGTGCTGGTGAAAATCGGCGCGATCACGTTCACAAGCTGCGCCATGTTCGCGATCTTCACAATGTGGGCATTATTCAAAAATGTATTCAGGAAGGTAGCGACAACGAGCGCGTCTTCCAGGTTGTAGTGTTCTTCGAGAATGCGCCGGCCGCGCTCCTGGTTACCGCGCGCGCGATACCAGACGTTCCATTCGTCCCAGGCGATGTACATTTCCCGATTCTGCGTATCGGACATGGCAGCTCGAATCACCCCTTCGGCGATTTTCGTGCGCTGATCGAGTTCTAAAGAGCTGGCAAGAAACTCTTCGTAGTTGTTCTCCGGATTCCCAACGTAAATGTGAAGCGAAAGATAGTCGGCATGGTGCTTCAGATAGTCAAGTACGGTCCGGTTCCAGCCGATCCAATCGGCGCGGTAATTCGATGACCCCGCTGCAATCAGCTTGATCGAAGGATCGGTCCAGCGCATGAGCTTTGCGCCTTCGAGAGCAAACTTGCCGTAGTCTTCCGCGGTGCGGTGGCCCATCTGCCAGGGCCCGTCCATCTCGTTGCCGAGCCCCCAGTATTTAACTTTCCAGGGCTGCTCGCGGCCGTTCTTCTGACGCAGCTTGGAGGTTGCCGTGCCGCCCGAGTAATTGCAGTATTCCACCCACTGCTGCGCCTCGTCCCAGGAACCGGTACCGAAGTTGGCGCAAAGATAGGGCTCGGTCTTGATGGTTTCGCAATATTCCAGGAACTCGTGGGTGCCGAAACGGTTATCTTCAATCGTGCCCCAGGCCATTTCAAGCCGGGCAGGGCGCTCGTTGCGCGGCCCGATGCCGTCGTGCCAGTTGTAATTCGAAGAAAAATTGCCCCCGGGCCAGCGCAGCAGCGTGACATGCAGGTCTTCTACGGCTTTCAACACGTCTTTGCGGAAGCCGTTGGCGTCGGAAAGGGGCGAGTTCTCTTCAAAAATGCCGCCTTCGATGCAGCGGCCGAGATGTTCGGTGAAATTGCCGTAGATCTTGGGATCGATGGCGCCGATCACGCGCTCGGTATCGATCTTCACGCGGGCTTCGCGCGACGCCGGCTGCGCTTTCAAAATCAGTGGGGTCGAGAGCAGGGCAGAAGTAAAAGCGCGGCGGGAGACTGGTGGTTTGGGCATGGATAGCGGCATTCGGGCCGGAAAGGGATTTATAACGCGGCATTAGAGGCAAAGTCAACGAAAAAATGGAAGCGCTTGCATCCATCGGTTTAAGCATGGGTATCTGAGTCTTTCCCCCATATTTCTTTTGCAAAGGATAGAATAGCTGGGTGGCGGCATTCTGATCTGCATGCTCAGATTTTCGAAAGGGATTGCCCTTGCTGCCGCGATCTTTCTCCTTTCTGCCAACCTGGATCACGTTCCGGACTCTCCGGAGTCACTCAACGTCAGTTCAAAATCCTCGGTCTCCGCTCAGTTCGCACATCTTCGCGTGGCGGCGTGCGTGGCTGCCGTCGGGGCTGTCAAAGAAGTTTTTCCGCTCCCCGGCGCCGATATTTACGATGCCCTGGACGAAGGTCCGAACTTCTCGCCGGCCCGCATGACGCAATTGCTCCGTCAAGCTGCTGATTCCTCTCCCCCGATCGCCTGGCTAAATCCATCCGTCAACGTCTGGGAGGGGAAGGAAGCACAAAGACTCGCTCTTGCTTGTCTCAGGCAAACCGATGCCGGCGATTGCTGCCCGGTAGAGTTAATCGCAACAGAGGAGAGGAACGGACGTGCAGACATCAGAAGTTCTCAAAGCTTGGCGCAAGATTCTAAAGGGTGAACGGCCTTCGCTCTCCATCGAGATTACACGGGAATGCCCGCTACGATGTCCCGGCTGTTATGCGTATGAGGATGGGCATCTGGGTGGAGGCGTAACCCTGCGTGAGTTGATCGATCGGAAGGGACAGGAACTGGTGGATGGCGTTTTGGCCGTGGTTGACCGCCTGCGGCCGTTACATCTTTCGATTGTAGGCGGAGATCCTCTGGTGCGTTACCGCGAGCTTGAGACTCTGGTCCCTTTGTTGCTCGCGCGCGGCGTACACGTACAAATAGTGACCAGTGCGTTCCGGTTGCTTCCACCCGATTGGGCTACTCTCCCTCACATGAATGTTGTGGTTTCGATTGATGGCTTGCAGCCCGAGCACGACGAGCGGCGCAAGCCGGCAACCTACGACCGGATTCTAAAAAATATCGCCGGCCAAAGAATCACAATCCATTCGACCATCACAGGACAATTGATGGAACGTCCCGGCTATCTGCGCGCGTTTCTGGAGTTCTGGACGCCAAGAACGGAAATTCGTAAGGTTTGGTTCAGCTTATTCACTCCGCAGATAGGTGACGATCTGCCGGAGATTCTAACGGCCAGCGAACGAAGCCGGGTAATCCAGGAACTGTTGCAGCTGCGGAAAGAGTTTCCGAAACTCGATATGCCCGAAGGACTGATCCGTCAACTGGCATCTCCTCCTCACAATCCTCAAGAATGCGTGTTTGCACTAACGACACAGACGATCTCGGCAGACCTGAAGACGCGGATCACTCCGTGCCAGTTCGGAGGGAACCCGGATTGTGGCTCCTGCGGATGCATTGCATCGATGGGGTTGGCGGCCGTCGCGCAGCATAAACTTGCCGGCTTTATCCCGGTGGGCATGATCTTCAAAGCTTCTGTGAAACTTGGCCAGCTTCGATCGAAGAGCGACCCGGAGCCCCGGCAGCAAGTTCCGCTTTTGCGTGTCTTGCCTTGACCGCCGGGGATTCGCATGAAAGATTTTCGAATCAGCCGGCATGGCTATCCCGGAAACAGAAGCCAAATGCCCCCCGCCGCGCCCTCCCGGCAATCGAGACCGCCATGCATGCGGTGTTACGCCAAGAATCGTAGTTCATATGCATGCGGCCAAACAATTGTGTGGGCTGTGAGAGGGGATGGACCGAAGCAAGTCAGCAGCGGCGCGGATCCGATTCTGGCGCTCCGGTACGAAAACGCGAAGGCGGTCGCGGCATAATGACAACAATCGGCACAGCGCATGAGTTTAGAAGAAGTTGCCAAACAGGCGAAGGTTTCCACTGCGACCGTTTCGCGCGTTTTGAATAATGTAGGTCCGGTGCGGGCGTCCACCCGCAGCCGTGTTCTGAAAGCAATTGAGGAGCTGAAATACCATCCCAACCTGCATGCCCGTAACCTGGCCGGAGGCAAGAGCCGAACCTTCGGCATGATTGTCTCCAACCTGGAGAATCCGTTTTTCTTCGACGTCTTCAAGGCGGCCGAAGAGGTGGCCCGCTCCAGAGGTTTCGAGATCGTGCTGGCGAATACCGACTACAATCCGGAGCATTTAGTCAGGAACATCCGGCTGATGCTCGGTCGCCGTGTCGCCGGACTTGCTTTAGTCATTTCCGAAATGGATCCGGCCGTGGGACAGGAGTTCGCCGAGATGGATATTCCGGTAGTCTTCTATGATGTGGGCGCGCCGAAGCACAACGTCTCGAACATCACCGTGAATTACGGAAAGGGTATTGAGCGCGCGGTTCATTACCTGCACGCGCTCGGGCACAAGCGCATGGCGTTTGTCGGTCACCATCCTAGCCTGGGGCCGCTCGGGACACGCGAGCGCGTGTTTCGCGAAACCGTAGGTGAATTCGCTTCCGCCATCGATTGGAAAGTTGTGGCGAGCACCGACACAATCGAAGGCGGCCGTACGGCTACGCGCGAAATCCTGGGTTCCGGACTGAATCCCACGGCAATCATCTGCGTGAATGATTTTATGGCGCTCGGCGTTCTGCATGAGTTGCGCGAAGCAGGCTTGCGTGTGCCGGATGATATTTCGGTGACCGGCTTCGACAATATTAAACTGGCCGAAGTCGCCTGGCCGCCGCTGACCACCGTGCACATTCCGCGCGAACGTGTCGGTCAGTTGATGATGCAGGTGCTGACTTCTCCGCAGCCCGAGAACGGGGCGGGACGGAACATCGTCATCGATCCGGAATTCGTGGTGCGAGCGTCTACCGGCGCAGTACGGGCTTAAGAACGCTCGGGCGCTACTCTGTTATGCTTTGATGCAAGCGATTACAGGCGCTGCCGGACCGGGCGTCGATATAATCTCGCACACACCCATGCCCCCGTTTTTGGCTCTCCTCCTGGCTGCCGCGCCCGCGCCTGCGAAGCTCCTTTCCCTGAGCACAGTCGATCTCCTGGTCATCGCGCTGTACTTCGTGATGTGCCTCGGTATCGGCTTCTATTTGAAGCGCTTTGCCAAAACGGGCGAGGACTTCTTTCTCGCCGGCCGCGACATGAGCTCGTGGATTGCGGGCCTGAGTTTCGTTGCGGCCAACCTGGGTTCGCTCGAATTGATGGGCTGGGCCGCTTCCGCGTATCAGTACGGTATTCTCGCCACGCACTGGTATTGGATCGGCGCAATTCCGGCGATGCTGTTTCTGGGCATCGTGATGATGCCGTTCTATTACATCTCGAAGACACACTCGGTGCCCGGTTATTTGAAACTGCGTTTCGGCGAGCCGGCGCGCGCTCTGTCCGCCATCAGCTTCGGCTTCATGACGCTGCTTATGAGCGGCATCAACATGTACTCCATGGCGCTCGTGATGAAAATTATCCTCGGCTGGGATATTTCGTTCAGTATCTGGGTATCGTCTTTGACGGTGGCTGCTTATGTGTTTCTGGGCGGCCTGCTTTCGGCCATTTTCAATGAAGTCTTGCAATTTTTCCTGATCTGGCTCGGCGCGATTCTCATTTCGGTCATCGGACTGGTCGAGACGGGCGGCTGGAACGGCATGGTGGCGCGCATTCATCGAAATTTTTCGGGCCAGGACTATACGCATCTTTGGAAAGGCCTCGGTTCGTTTGCCGATAATCCGATGGGTATTCACTGGACCGGCATCGTGTTCGGCTTAGGGTTCATCATTTCGTTCGGCTACTGGACGACGGATTTCCTGGTCGTTCAGCGCGTACTCGCGGCGAAGGACCTGCGCAGCGCAAAGATGGCTCCGATTATCGGCGCGGCTTTCAAGATGTGCGTGCCGTTTATTGTGATCCTGCCGGGATTGTTGGGATTGGCGGTGCTGCCCGAACACTTAGTGGGAGAGGCGCAGGCGAATGCGACGGGCGCGCATAGCTATAACGAAGTGCTCCCGCTCATGCTCGCGCGTTACTGCGGCCCCGGTTTGCTCGGCCTGGGTATTACGGCACTGATTGCAGGATTCATGTCAGGCATGGCAGGTAACGTCAGCGCATTCACAACAGTCTGGACATACGACATTTACCGCGCACTGATCCGCAAAGATGCGCCGGACTCGCATTACGTCGCGATGGGGCGCTGGTCGACCGTCGTCGGCGTGCTGGTCAGTATCGGAACGGCGTACCTGGTGATGCAGTTCTTGAGCATCATGGATTACGTGCAGGCGTTGTTCAGTTTCTTTATTGCCCCGCTGTTCGGCACCGTGATTCTCGGAATGCTCTGGAAGCGCCCGACGCCCGCTGGCGGATTCTGGGGATTGCTTGCCGGCACCCTGTCGTCTATCGGTATGTGGCTCTGGGTGAAAGTCGATCCTTCGGCACTGCGCTACGTCGCGCTTTCCGCCGATGCCAAAGACATGGCCGAAAACATGTACCGCGCGCTATGGTCCTGGCTGATCTGTGTGATCGTGACGGTTGCGGTGAGCATGGCGGGCCGGCCCAAGCCCGAATCGGAGCTGGTCGGGCTGGTCTATGGCGCGACTGAGATCCCTCACGAACGCGATCTCCCGCTGTATCAGAGGCCCATCTTCTGGGCAGGTGTTGTCTTTACGGTCTTTCTTGTATTGAACATTATTTTCTGGTAGGTCGAGATGCACGGCAAAGGTTTTATTTCAATCTGGTTCTTTATTGGAGTGCTGTTGACGGCCTATGGAGTGCTGATCACCGGCAGCGGGATTTATCACTTGTTCTCGCCTCCCGAACGTCCGGTGGTGCTCGAAAATCTGCACGCCGACGTTTGGTGGGGCGCGGTGCTTCTGGCAATCGGGCTTGTTTACACGATCAAGTTCTATCCCAAAAGCGATAACAAACAACAATGAGCACCGTTGTTGCAGGAGTCGATTTCGGCACGCTGAGCGTACGCGTTTCGATTTTCGACAGCGAGCGCGGACGGATCGGTGCCGCAGTTGCCGGGTATCCGCTGCACCGCAAGAAGAACGATCCCGATTATGCCACGCAAAGCCATGAGGAGCACACGGCGGCCCTCATCAAGGCTGTACGTGATGCGTTACAGGCGGCGAACGTACCTGGCTCGGCGATAAAAGCGCTTGCCATTGACACCACAGGCTCGAGCGTAATCCCGGTGGATGACACGATGCGGCCGCTCGACGATTACTACCTGTGGTGCGATCATCGGGCATGGCGCGAAGCGGCCGAAATCACGCGTAAGGCGCACGCGTCCGGCTTGCAGGCGATTGAGTGGTGCGGCGGCGTGTATTCATCCGAATGGGGCTTTTCGAAGCTGCTCCACTGGCTGCGCCATAATCCCGAGAAGCGCGCGCACTTTGCGTCGGCGTTTGAACATTGCGATTACATTGCGGCGGTATTGTGCGGCATCCGCGATCCGCGCCAGGTAAAGCGTAGTATCTGCGCCATGGGGCACAAATGGATGTGGAATGCGGCGCTCGGCGGATTGCCGCCTGAAGATTTTCTCGCCTCGGTCGATCCGCTGCTTGCGGGGATACGTGACAAGCTGGCGAGCGAGTATGCGACCTCTGATGTGCTGGCGGGCCGGTTGAGCACCGAGTGGGCGCAGAAGCTCGGGCTGGAACCGGGACTGCCAATTCCGGTCGGGGCCTTCGATGCTCATTGGGATGCCATTGCTGCCGGTGTCCAGTTGGGCGACATGGTGAATGTGATCGGCACGTCTACCTGCATCATCGGCTTGTCCGATACCACGACGCTCGTGCCCGGCGTCTGCGGCGTCGTCGCGGGATCCGTAGACCCCAAGCTGACCGGTATTGAAGCCGGACTGTCGGCTGTAGGGGACATCTTCGATTCAATCGCGCGGCGTGCTGGTTCAAGTGTGGGCGAACTCTCGCAAGAGATCGCGGATTACCGTGCCGGCCAGACCGGCTTGCTGCGCTTGACCTGGGACAATGGCGACCGCACCGTGCTGGTAAATCCCGAGCTGGGCGGCATAACGCTGAACTGGCATCTGACGAGTACGGCAGCCGACGAGCTTTTCGCCGCCATCGAAGGCACGGCGCTGCATACGCGCGTGATTCTGGAGCGTATGGAAGAGCACGAGGTGCGAATCCGGCGCGTTATTAACGGCGGCGGCATTCCCAAAAAGAACGATCTCCTGAATCAGGCCTATGCAGACGCTCTCGAAAAACCGATTCTGGTCCCGCAGGGCGACGTGACGAGTCTCGGCTCAGCGATCTTCGCATTCCTGGCTGCGGGCGCGTTCCAAACTGTCGCCGAGGCGCAGCGCGCACTCTGTCCACCGTTCAAGACCTATCAACCGCGCCCGGAACAATCAAAGATTTACCAACGCCTCTACGCGCTTTACAAAAAACTCTATTTCGCATTCGGCAGGCGCAACGCCGAATCAGTTCCGCTGGGCGATGTCCTGCCCGAACTCCGCACGATCGCAACAGAAGTGAGGCAATAAGTAGAAATGTTGTTGAAGGAACTTCGCGAGGAAGTGCTCGAAGCGAATCTCGAACTCGTGCGCCGCGGCCTTGTGATCTTCACGTTCGGCAATGCCAGCGGCTTCGATCGCGCCGAACAACTCGCCGTCATCAAGCCGAGCGGGGTACCCTACGAGCAGTTAAAACCGCAGGATTTGGTAGTCACGGATCTGGCCGGGAAGATTCGGGAAGGAAGCCTGCGGCCGTCCTCCGATTTGCCAACCCACTTGGCGTTGTATCGAGCATGGCCGGAAATTAACGGCGTTGTCCACACACATTCCCGCTATGCCACCGCTTGGGCGCAGGCACAGCGCGAAATCCCGTGCTTTGGCACCACTCACGCCGACTATTTCGGGGGCAGCATCCCGGTAACCGCCCCCATGCAGCCCGCACAGATTCAATCCGAGTACGAACTAAACACCGGCCACGCCATTATCGAGCGTTTTGCCAAGCTCGATCCGGTGACCACGCCCGCCGTTCTGGTCGCAGGCCATGCGCCGTTCTGCTGGGGACTGAACGTCACGGAAGCGGCACATACCGCGGCGATTGTGGAAGAGCTGGCGCATATGGCGCTATTGACTTTGACGGTCAATGCCGAATGCGGGCCGATCTCCGACGCTCTGCATCATAAACATTTTTCGCGCAAGCACGGCCCCAGCGCTTACTACGGTCAGAAAGGGCGCCCACATGCCTGAGGTACGCAGACGGGATTTTCTTCTTTCTTCAGCGGCCGCGCTGCTCGCAGCGCGATCGTCGCGGGCGGCAAATGCGCGTATCGATATTCTGCCGAACGAACCCATCGGCACGATCTCGCCCGATATCTACGGTCATTTCACCGAACACCTCGGCGGCTGCATCTACGACGGTGTATGGGTAGGCGAGAATTCGAAAATTCCGAACACCGGCGGCATCCGGCAGCAGTTGATCGACAATCTGAAGCGACTGAAACCGCCCGTGATCCGCTGGCCGGGTGGCTGCTTTGCCGATAGCTACAACTGGCGCGATGGCGTCGGGCCGCGCAACATGCGCCCGAAGCGAACGAACTTTTGGGCCAACACACCCTACCTGATGAAGGCGCCCGATGGTCCGCAGAAATACGATCCGAATGAATTCGGCACGAACGAATTTGCGCATTTCTGCCGCTTGGTCGGCGCGCAGCCGTACTTCGCTGCGAATCTTCGCTCGCTGAATGCTTACGACTTCTACCAATGGATCGAGTACTGCAATTCACCCGCGGGCACCACAACCGGCTCCGAGCTGCGTGCGAAAACCGGCGATCGCGATCCGCTCTCGGTGAAGTTTTGGGGCGTTGGGAATGAGAGCTGGGGCTGCGGTGGCAACTTCACAGGCGACGAGTACGCAGTCGAGTTCCGGCGCTTTACCGAGTGGGTTCCGCAGTTCGGACTCGATCTGCATTTCATCGCCTCCGGGCCGAACGTTGCCGATTACGCCTGGACGCAAAGCTTTTTTCACAAGCTGACGGAGAAAGGCAAAGGCGCGCTGCGCCACGTCTACGGAACCGCGCTTCATTATTATTGCGGCACAACCGGCAACGGTGAATCGACCGGCTTCGATGAAGCCGGCTGGTACGAACTGCTGCACAAAGCCGCGCGAATGGAGGATCTGATCCGTAACCATTGGGCGATCATGGGCGAGGCGGATTCCGAGCATCGAGTAAAGCTTGTCGTCGATGAATGGGGCGCGTGGCATCACACCGACCCGGCCATCGATCCGAGCTATTTGTGGGCGTACTATCCCACCCTGCGCGACGCGCTCGTTTCGGGTATTACGCTCGATATCTTCAACCGGCATCCGGAGAAAGTCGCGATGGCAAACGCCGCGCAGCTCATCAACAACATTCACGCCAGTTTCCTGGCGCGCGGGGATAAATTTACCGTCACGCCTGTTTTTCACGTATTCGAAATGTACGCACCGCATCAGGGCGGGACCGCCGTTCGAGCGAATTTGTCGGGAGCACTCTCTGGTTCCTGCTCCGTTCAGGGCAAACAGATGACGCTCACGGTCGTCAATCCGGATCTGAAGAACGCGCTGGAGACGGAAATCGCCGTGGGCGATGCACAAATCGCGAGCGCGAAAGCGACGGTGCTCACATCCACCGATATGCGCGCGCATAACACACTCGACGAGCCGCGTGTTCTCGAGCCGGCAGCGGATAACAATATCCGCACAGCGAAGCCGCTGGTCTACACGTTCAAACCGGCGTCGGTCACACGCCTGGATCTAGGTTTGAGCTAAACAGGCTACTTCACGCCGTTGGCCGGATTCCACGAGCCCTGCAGCTTGCGAATGTAAATGATCTGGCCGACGTGATATGCGTTGTGCGCGCCGACATGTGCAATCAGCGATGCCGATTCCTTCACCTTGGCGTCATCGGCCGCTTCCACGGCCTGCTCCCATTCCTTCATGACGCTGTTCAGCCTGTTGGCAGTGGCCGTCCAGGTTTTGCTATCGAAGCTGTTGAAGGTTTCGTCGTTATTCCCGTCGAATGCAGCCGGCTTCTGCCCCTTGAACTGTTGCAGTGCCCGTGCATTCCAGAAGGCCAGGTGATTCACTAATTGCCCGATCGAATGGTTGCCGTGTCCGTCCGTCCACTTCGCCTGTTCCGGCGTCAGCCCTTCAATCGCGCCGCTGATGGGAACGAACCAGTCCTTTTCGTGGTCCGTTGTGCGAAGTTGCTCGAGTAGAACACCTTTTAAGGTTTCGGGTTTCTTCGCGGGATTCTGAGCAAATAAAAAGCCGGTGCAAAGCAAAGCGAGCGAGAGGCGGCGCATGAGGACTATCTTATCGGTTCGCTATGTTTACATCTCGAGGACGACCCGGAACCGCGCTTTGCCGCTCATCATGCGATCATATGCCTCGGCTGCGTGTTCCAGCGGGTATCGCTCGATCAACGGCCGCACTCCTGTCATCTCACTGAATTTGAGCGTGTCTTCCGAATCGATAGAGGTCCCGCTCGGCCAGCCCTGAATCGACTGCCGCTGCATGACCAGCCCGCCAACGCTGGCTTGAACCGGTTTTGCCGGGACGCCCACAATGACAAACTCGCCTTGATGTCCGAGTCCCCCGATTGCCGCCGACATCGCATCCGCATCCGTGACTGTAGCCAGAATGACTCGCGCGCCGCCCAGTTTCTGCAGTTCCGCCGCGACATCCGTCCGCGTGCTATCGACGTAATACCGTGCGCCCAGCTCGTGCGCGAATTTCTCTTTGTCTGCTCCGCGTGCGATCGCGACTGTATTGAATCCCATCTTTGCCGCAAACTGTACGCCGAGATGCCCGAGCCCGCCCATACCGAGGACCGCTACTGTGGCGGGAGGCCGCGCGCCCGTATTGCGCAGTGCATTGAAAGTCGTGATGCCCGCACACAGCAACGGAGCCGCGTCTGCGCTCTTTAGCGACTCAGGAATTGCTGCAACCGCTACTGCAGGAACCACCACGTACTCGGCGTAACCGCCGTCGTAAGTGACTCCGGGGATGGAAAGATTCCGACAGGCGACCAGATCGCCGCGCCGGCAGGGCTCGCATCTCCCGCAGTGCCCCCCATACCAGCCGACGCCGGCTCGCTGGCCCACGCTCCATTGCGGCACATCGGTACCCACTGCGTCGATAGTTCCAACGACCTCGTGACCCGGTACTCGCGGATAACTAATGAAAGGAAACAAACCCTGCACCGTAACCGAGTCGCTATGGCATACCCCGCACGCTTCGACCTTAATGCGCACTTCGCTCGCCTTCGGTTCCGGGACTTCGCGCCTAACGACCTGAAGCGGGGCGCCCGCTTTCTCTACCTGTACATATTTCGCCTGCATACCAGCCATGATGCTCTCTCTTCGGCTTACGCTTCGCGCATTTGTAAACTGGTTGTACACTGGCTTTGCGTTCCGGCCGGCATATTCCATGAAAATCTGCTATTTCGACGCATTTTCGGGCATCAGCGGCGACATGACTGTGGGCGCACTGGTGGACGCAGGCGCCGATTGGCAGTCGCTCGAGAACGCGCTGCGCAGCCTCGGACTCGAAGCCGAGTACCGCCTCGAAAAGACGAGACGTAAAGGCATCGCAGCATCGAAGTTTTCGGTCCGATTTGCCGAACAGAAGAAGCACCGTCATTTGCCGGATGTCGAGAAAATTATCCTCGCGGGCCGGCTATCCGAAAAAGCACGGACGAATGCGCTCGCTGTCTTCGGGCGCCTCGGCGAAGCAGAAGCCAAATCGCATCATGTGCCGATCGAGAAGGTACATTTCCACGAAGTGGGCGCAATTGATTCCATTTCGGATGTGGTGGGCGCATGCGTGGCTCTTGACCTGCTGGGCATCGACGAAGTCCGATGTTCGCAAATCAATGTCGGCAGCGGCACGGTCGAAACGGAACACGGGGTACTGCCTATTCCGGCGCCGGCCACCGCGGAACTTTTGAAAAATGCCCCGGTCTTTGCTTCCGGTCCGCAAACCGAGCTCACAACGCCCACCGGCGCTGCACTGGTTTCTACACTGGCTCAAGGCTATGGGCCGCTCCCGGCGGTCCGCATTCTTTCGCAGGGCTTCGGTGCGGGCGACAAAGATTTTCCGCAACAGGCTAACGTGTTGCGCGTCCTGATCGGCGAACGCACGGAAGCGTCTGAATCTACGTCCGTGACCATTCTCGAGGCCAATATCGATGATTCGTCGCCGCAAATACTTGGCTATGCCATGGACCGCCTGCTGGAGGCAGGCGCGCTGGATGTAACGCTCGCGCCTGTCCTCATGAAGAAGAACCGGCCGGGCACGATTATTTCCGTAATGGGCGCTCCGGAAGCAGCCGAGAAGCTGGCAGCAATTCTTTTCGCCGAAACCAGCACACTCGGAATTCGCAGCTATACGGCGGCGCGGCGTGTGCTCGCCCGGCAATTTCGGCGGGTGGAAACGCGCTACGGCAACATTCGCGTCAAGTACGCCGAAACGGGCGCGTTTGCTCCTGAATTTGACGACTGCCGGCGCGCTGCTGCCGCGCATAACGTACCTCTCCGCGTCGTTATGACGGAAGCCGGCGACGCTTTTCGCAAACAGCAGAACTTCTCTCGAAACCTCTGAATGACGAACGGCAAGTATTACCTTACAACTCCGATTTACTATGTCAACGCGGCGCCGCACATCGGCCACGCTTACACAACCATAGCCGCCGAGGCAATCGCACGCTTTAAACGGATGCAGGGGCTCGATGTCGTGCTTACGACCGGCACCGATGAGCACGGCACCAAAGTCGAGCGCGCAGCCGAAGTGCAAGGCAAGACTCCTAAGGCTTTCGTTGATCTGATCTCAAACGAATTTCGCGTGCAATGGCAGAAGCTCGGTTTGCGTATTGATCGTTTTGAGCGCACTACGGACGCCGGGCACGCGCGGCTCGTCAACAAGCTCTTTGAAGCCTGCAAACAGAACGGCTTTATTTACAAAGGCCGCTATACGGGACTTTACGCGGTCGTCAGCGAATCATTCGTCAACGATGCGAAACCGGGCGACATTGATCCGGAGACCGGCAAGCCTTACGAGGAAGTCACCGAAGAAAATTATTTCTTCAAACTCTCGCTCTTTACCGACCGGCTGCTCGAACTCTACGAGACGAATCCGGATTTCATCCAGCCCGAGATCCGCCGCAATGAAGTGCTGGCCTTCGTGCGCCAGGGGCTTTCCGACTTATCGATTACCCGTACCAGCGTCAAGTGGGGCATCCCGGTTGAAAGCGACCCACAGCACGTTTTTTACGTGTGGTTCGACGCGCTCAATACATACATCAGCGCCGTCCAGAACGAAAACCGCTGGCCGGCCGATCTGCATCTGATCGGCAAGGAGATTTTGCGATTCCACGCCGTGTTCTGGCCTGCGTTTTTGATGGCGGCGGGCTGGGAACTACCGAAGCGCATCTTCGCGCACGGGTGGCTGCTTTTTGAAAACGACAAGATGAGCAAATCGCGCGGCAACATTGTGCGCGCTTCGCCGATTGCCGAGGTCATGGGCGTCGACGCGCTGCGCTATTTCCTTCTACGCGAAATCGTCTTCGGGCAGGACGGCAGCTTCAGCTTCGATGCCCTTGTCACCCGCTACAATGCCGACCTCGCGAATGGTTTAGGAAACCTTGCGAGCCGCACGCTGAATATGGTTCAGCAGTACCGAGCTGGTGTCATCCCCAAAGCGCAGGGAGCCAACGAGCAGATTCTCGCTGCCGAACTCGCCATCGCCAACTGTATCAAGGAATACGAGGCTTTCAATTTTTCTCGCGCGCTCGAGACCATCTGGAGCGTTATCTCGAATATCGACAAATTCATTGTCGAGCGCGCGCCCTGGAAGCTGGCGAAGGATTCCTTGTCCGAAGCGCAGGCAAGGCTGGACGAGACACTCTACACGGCAGCCGAGGCGCTTCGTCTGATTTGCCTGCTGGCGCATCCCGTGCTACCCCACGCAACCGAGGCGATCTGGCGCCAGCTTGGGTTCACCGAGCCGCTCGAGGACGCCCAATGGAAGGAAGTGCTCGCCTGGGGCGGTTTGCCGCCGGGTCAGAAGATCGGCGTTGTCGGGCCTGTTTTCCCGCGGCTCGATGCGAAGCCATCGATTCAAAAAATGCAGGAGCTCGAGGAGACCGAAAAGGCTCGCCAGGCTGCGCTGATGGGCAAGTCGGAAACGGCTGCGCCGGCCCACGAGCCTGTGGCAAACTTAGTTTCGATCGACGATTTTGCCAAAATCGACTTGCGCGTTGGAGAGGTCAAATCCGCCGAGCCGGTGAAAGGCGCCGACAAACTGCTGCACCTCAAAGTCGATATCGGAGAAGCGGAACCGCGTACCGTCATTGCCGGAATCGCCCTCGCTTACAAACCCGAACAACTGATCGGACGCAAGGTCGTCATTGTCGCGAATCTCGAACCGCGCAAGCTGCGCGGGCTGACATCGCAAGGCATGATTGTCGCGGCAAGCATCGAAGGAGGCCTGCCGGTCCTCGCCGGATTCCACGAAGACATCGCTCCCGGCGCGCGACTAAAGTAATGCGCCTGGCCGACTCTCACTGTCATCTCGACGATAGGCAATTCGACCCGGACCGGGCGGAAATATTCCAGCGCGCGCACGACACCGGCATTAACTACATGCTCGCCATCGGCACAGGCAATGGTCCGCCGGATCTCGAAGCCGCCGTGCGCCTTGCAGAGCAACGTCCGGAAGTTTACGCCACCGTCGGCATCCATCCCAACGACGCGCCCAAAATCGGCGACGACACTTTTAAGCGCGTAGAACATTTACTTCGGCATAAGAAGGTGCGTGCCCTGGGTGAAATCGGTCTGGACTACCACTGGGGCGTTCCCAAAGACGTGCAGCTACCGGTGTTTACGAAGCAGCTCGCCATCGCGCGCGCTGCCCGCAGCCCAGTTATTATTCACACGCGCGATGCCTGGACTGACACAATCGACGTTCTCCGCCGCGATTGGGCATCTACCGGTCTGCCGTGTGTGATGCATTGCTTTACCGGCGACGAGCAGCAGGCGCGCGAGTGCCTCGATCTCGGGTTTTATCTCGCATTTGGCGGCGTCACCACGTTCCCGAAGTCCTCCGCGATCCGCGAAGCCGCCCGCATCACGCCGCTGGATAAAATCCTGCTCGAAACAGACGCACCGTATCTTGCGCCGGTACCGCACCGCGGTAAACGGAACGAGCCCGCTTACGTCGCGCACACCGCCCGAGTGGTTGCGGAAATCCGCGGCATGCCGGTCGACGATTTCGCCGAACGAACCACAATCAATTTCGAACGCCTGTTTCGAATTCGTGACTCGCTACACTGAGGTTGCCGAGCGCTTCAATAAACATGTTCAGCAAACTCAGGCAATCCATGGCCGCACGTGATGCCTTCGAGCTTGTGGCAGCGGACTTGCTGGCGGTCGAACAGGAAATCAGCGCGGAATCGGCGGCTTCGGTCGAGACCATCACGACCATCAACCAATACCTGCAGGCCGGTGGCGGCAAACGGCTTCGTCCGGCTCTCCTGTTGCTCTGCACGCGCCTGTTCGGGCCTTCGACCGGCTGCGCCCGGCAGCTCGCAGCCGTTGTCGAGATGATTCATACCGCGACTCTCGTTCATGACGACGTCATCGATATCGCCAAAACACGCCGCGGCCGTCCATCCTCCAACATCGTGTGGGGCAATCATGTCTCCGTGCTCGCGGGGGACTGGCTTTATATGCAGGCGTTTCAGCTCGCGTTGCGTCAGCGTAATTTTCATATCCTCGACGTGCTCATCTCGCTCACGCAGATGATGGTCGAAGGCGAGCTGTTGCAGCTCGAGCGCCTGCACCGCATGGATGTTACTGAAGCCGATTACATGGAGCTGATCGACCGCAAAACCGCGGCGCTTTTTTCCGCTTGTGCTTCGCTTGGGGCGGCGGCCGCCGGGGCAGATGAGACGGCTGAAACGAATTTACGAGAGTTCGCCTGGAATCTCGGCATGGCCTTTCAGCTTGTCGACGACATTCTGGATTTCACTTCAACCGAAAAAATGCTCGGTAAACCGGCCGGCAACGACCTGCGCGAAGGCAAAGTTACGCTGCCCATGATCTACGCCCTCGAAGCGGCTTCCGAAGACGATCGCCGCGCGGTTGAAACCGTCATGAGCGAGGGCAGCTACGAGCATGTGCCCTTGATGCACATCGTGCAGATTCTCGATCGCCACAACGCCGTTCAGCGCGCTTACGAACGCGCCCGCAGCTTTACTGATAAATCCGCTGCCATCCTGGGCGCCTTCCCTGACAGTCCGGCACAGCGCGCCCTCAACTCGATACTCGAACTCGTCACCGAGCGCAGCTCCTGAATCAGCTTTGTTTCCTGTTCATTCCGGCGACGACCTGCGCATGGTTTACCGCCGCCGTCAGCGAGACACCGCCGATAATATTGCCGATTAACGTCGGCACTAAATAGCCCCACGCAATCGAGCCCCAACTGCGGTCGCCTACCATTGCCAGAAATAGCACCTCCACCGCGCCCGCAATAATATGCGTCAACTCGGCCAGCCCAACGATGTAAGTGAGAATAACGATCACCGCCACCCGCCCGGTATCGGTGGCGGCGAGCATCCAGACCACCATCGCGATTAGCCAGCCGGCGAAAATGCCTCGCAGGATCGCCGCGCCGAAGCTCACATTTGCCGCGCCGCGCGCAAGTTCCAGCATCGCGTGCTGCACTTCATGATGAAACATCGGTGTATTGCCGACCACCCAGGCAAACAGATGTGCGCCAGCCAGGTTTGCGATGAGCACTACAGCCCAAAGCCGTAAGACCTGAAGGAATGTGTGCCGGTTGCGCCGCGCCAGCAATGGAATGATCGCCGTCAGGGTGTTTTCGGTAAAAAGCTGCTGCCGCCCGATAATCACGATCAAAAATCCGAGCGGATAACCCATCCGTACAATCAGTGGACGCCAGTGCGCATCCGGCAGATAGGAGTACGCGAGCGCCTGCCCCACGAACGAGAAGCCCATCGACATTCCCGCCGCCAGTCCCGACCATGCCAGCGCCGAAGTCGGACGGTTCAGCTCCTCTTCGCCGTCGTGCCGGATCGCTTCATGTACGACAACCGCGCTGACTGAGGTCCGCTCTTCCGCCTCCTGTTGCTGCTTCTCGGTAAGCTCCGGCGCATTGGCAGGCGTCTCCTGCTCGGATGTGGTTTGGTTCAGATCCGGCAAAGCTAAACCAGCTTTGCCTTTTTAACCGGCAATTCGCGCAGGCGCTGACCAGTAGCCGCAAAAATCGCGTTGCAGATCGCGGGCGCCATCGGCGGAACACCCGGCTCACCGACCCCGGTTGGCGCTTCCTCGCTGGCCACGAGATGTACATACGTTTCGACTGGCGCTTCATTCATCCGGGCCACCCGATACGTGTTGAAGTTCGTCTGCTGCACGCGCCCGTCGGCTGCCGTAATCTCGCCCAGCAGCGCGATGCCTGCGCCAAACACCGCCGCGCCTTCGAACTGCGCTTTCACCCGGTCCGGATGAATGACACGCCCGCAATCCACTGCCAGATCCACGCGCGGAATCCGCACTTTGCCTTGCGCATCCACTTCGAGCTCGACCACTGCGGCGACATAGGTCAGAAAACTGCGATGCGCAGCGAAACCATAACCGCGCCCGCCGCCGGACTTCTTGTTTGCCCAACCGGAACGCTCGAGCGCCAGCTCGGCCACGCGTCGCAGCTTGCCCGTATCCACCGGAAATTGTTCGAGGGACTTCCCGTAGTTTTCGTACTCCGCGTTCTGCGCCTTAAAATCGATCTTCCGAGGCTCGCCCAGCACTCGCAGCCAGTACTCGGCCGGATCATGTCCCGCGGCATGCGCCAGCTCACCGATAAAGGATTGAATGCCGAACGCGTGATAGACGTTCGAAACCGAACGAAGCCAGCCGATGCGCAGATGCGCCTCCGCCGGGCCGTTTTCCGCACGCAGATTGGGCACATCAAAGGGCACATCGACAAAGCCCAGCCCAAGCTCACCTGCGCTACCGTAGGTCGATTTGCCATCGAAGGTCGAACCGATCGGAGGAAACACCGTTCGCTGCAGCCATGCCACGGGCTTTCCGGAACCGTCCAGCGCCGCCTTGAAATACATGGCCGACGTTGAATGGTAATAATCGAACCGCAGATCCTCTTCGCGCGTCCACGAAATCTTCACGGGCTTGCCAAGCTTCTTTGAAAGGATTGCCGCCTCTGCCACATAATCCGGCTTGGATTTACGTCCGAATGCGCCGCCCAGCAGTGTTACGTGACAACGTACATCCACCGGCTTGATACCGAGCGCGGACGCCACGGTCTTCTGCACGCCCTGCGGATTTTGCGTCGCGGTCCACACTTCCACTTTGCCGTCGCGATAATCGGCCAGCGCTGCCGGCGGCTCCATCGATGCATGCGCCAAGAGCGGCGTGTAGTAATTCGCCTCGACAATATTCCCGGCCTTCGCGAATTCCGCGTCCACATCGCCTGCATGCCGCACCACCTTCTGCGGCTGATTGGCGCGCTCAATCAGCATCTTCTTATAGGATTCAGTCTGAAAGATCGCGTGCGGCCCATCTTCCCATTCGATCTTCAGCTTCTTTCGCCCTTCTGAAGCAGCCCAAGTGTTGTTCGCAATGACCGCCACGCCGCCAAGCGCCTGGAATCCGAATGGCGGCTTTGCGCTCTCGACTACAACTGTCTGCTGCACGCCTGCGACCTGCTTTGCCAGGCTGTCGTCAAAGCTCTTCAGCTTGCCGCCGAGCACCGGCGCGCGCTCGATCGAAGCATAGACCATCCCGGGAACGCTCGCATCAAAACCGTAAACGGCGCGTCCCGTGCAGATATCCTTGATATCAACGCCCGGTACGCCTTTGCCGATGTAACGGAACTCTTTATCGGTCTTGAAGCGCAGCTCGTTTCTATGCGGCAGCCCTTGTTTGGCAGCCGCACTCACCAGCTCGCCAAAAGAAATCGAGCGCCCGCTCGGCATGTGAATCACGTGATGATTCTGCGCTTTGCATTCGGTCGCGGACACGTTCAAGTGAGTAGCGGCCGCCCGTTCGAGCATCAGCCGCGCCGTCGCGCCCGCCTCGCGCATCGGTTCATAGAAATCGCGAACAGAAGCCGAGCCGTCAGTATCCTGGGATCCGTATTTTTCGTCTCCAAGCGCCTGCTCTACGCGTACCTTCGTCCAATCGGCGTCCATTTCATCGGCCACGATCATTGGTAAGGACGTACGCACACCCGTTCCCATCTCCGAGCGGTGCGCCACAATGATGACCGAGCCGTCTGTTTCAAGACCCAGATAAACACTCGGATTCCACGCCGTCTTCGTCACATCCAGTTGCGCGAAGCGCGGCCGCGCCGAGGTGATGCGTGCCGAGAGAACAAATGCCCCCGCGGAGAAGATGCCGCCGAGAAAATCGCGCCGCGTGGCCAACTGAATATCGCTCATGACTTGTCTCACGATTTAACCCCCACCGCCGCCATCTTAATTGCCGTGCGAATCCGCTGATAGGTCCCGCAACGGCAGATGTTCCCTTGCATGGCTTCGTCTATATCGCGGTCGCTTGGGGCAGGCTTCGTCTTCAAAAGAGCCGCAGCCTGCATGATTTGTCCGCTTTGACAGTAGCCGCATTGGGGCACACTGACGCTTTCCCAAGCCCGCTGCACCGGATGCGTTCCGTTTGGATCAAGCCCCTCGATCGTCGTAATCTGCTTGCCGGCCACACTCTGCATAGGGGTGACGCAACTGCGCGCCGCCTCGCCATCGACATGCACTGTGCACGCGCCGCAAACTCCCATACCGCAGCCGAATTTTGACCCGGTCAGTTGCAGTTGATCCCGTAAAAACCAAAGCAGAGGCATGCCCGGGTCGCCCTTGTATTCGTGCGCCTTCCCGTTTACCTTCAAACGAACCATCCGCCCGCTCCTTCGCTACGAGTGTACCTTCAATCAAGCGAGCCAAATTCCCCTACACAATCGGCCCGTTTTCGCCGATATTCCCCTTGGGACGAAACGGCCCGATTCAGATCATGGCTCTCAAATTTGCCGCTTTCAACCGCCGGCATCGGAAAAATCTGTATACGGCCGCGGCGCTAAGCGTTGCGAGCGCCCTCTGTGTGCGTGCGCAAAATGTCGAATTCAAAATAGGGAACTTCCCCGTTCAGGTACACGGCTTTGGCTCTCAGGGCTTCATGCTCTCCGATCACAACAACTACCTGACCATGAAGAGCAACTCGGGCAGCTTCGCTTTCACCGACTTCGGCGGGAACGCCACCGTTCAGTTCAGCGATAAGTTCCGCTTCGGCGCGCAGATTTACGACCGCAATATCGGCCAGCTCGGGCGCTGGCGTCCTGTGCTCGATTGGGCCACCGCCGATTACCGCTTTGCCGACTGGCTCGGTATACGCGCCGGCAAAGTCAAGACCGTTTTCGGCCTTTACAACGATACCCAGGATATGGAATTTCTGCACACCTGGGCTTTGCTGCCGCAATCCGTGTATCCGCTCGATCTACGCTCCTCGAGCATCGCTCACAACGGCGTCGATCTCTACGGGACCGTCAATTTGCCCCGCCTGGGCAGCTTTTCCTATACAGGGTACGCAGGCAGCATCCCGGGCGGCCGATACGGCGGCTATAGTTACGGCGCAGCCAGTTTTGGCGTTCTTCTCAAAGGAATGGGCGGCACGATGGAGGGTGCCGATCTTCGCTGGCAAACCCCGATTACAGGGCTGCTTGCGGGCGCTTCGTATATGCACCAGAGCGTCTGGAGCAAAGGCTTCCTCGACTCGTCCGGCGTGCTCCAAAGCGACAATGGGAGGCGCAACAACCGTACCCAGTTCTATCTTCAGTACGTCCGCGACCGCTTCAAAATTGACGCCGAATATCGCCGTATGGTTCGTGAAGCGCTTGTTTTCGATCGCAACGAGGAGATTCTTGAAGATCCCGTCACCGATTCACGCAGCGCTTACATATCGGCGAGCTATCGCGTCGCCAAACGTCTGGAATTCGGCGCTTATTACTCCTGCTTCTATCAGGACTGGCGCGACACCTTAAGCGATCCCGACGATCATATCTTCGATAAAGCGATTACGGCGCGCATCGATCTCACTCCGCATTGGGACCTGAAAATCGAAGGCCATTTTATGGACGGATATGCCGGCGCCGATTCGTTCCGCGGCTTCTACCTGCAGGACAACCCGCAAGGCTTGAGACCGGTTACCAACCTGCTCATTTTGCGCGGCGGTTTCCAGTTTTGAACATGCCGGCTCTTTTCAAAACCTGGCGGCCCGTTCTCTTGCTCGCTGCTCTGCTTGGTTGCCCGGCGGCGCATGCCGCGACCGACGATCTGGCCATAATCGCAAATCCGCGGATTTCCCTCAACGAGCTCTCGCGCGACGATCTGGCCCGCATCTTTCTTATGACTAAGACTTCGCTGCAGGGCGTCGGGCGAGTCGAACCCGTTCTCGAGAGAGCCGGCGTGGCGCACGAAGCATTTCTGAAAAATTACATCGGCCGCTCCGATTCGGCCCTTATGACCTACTACCGCAGCCTGCTTTTTACCGGTAAAGGCAATATGCCGAAGAGTTTTGCCTCGGAATCCGAACTGATTGATTATGTGGCCAAAACCACCGGCGCAATCGGCTATGTTTCCGTCCCCGCTGCCACCGCCGCTGTCAAGGTTTTGAAAGTGAAATGAACCACTCGTTTGACATGTCGCGTTTTAGCACCAGGACAAAGATCTGGCTCAGCATCGGAATTTTCGTCCTCGGCTTTATCTTTTCGACCCTGCTGGTCCAGATCCAGGGCGTGACGCGCGAACGCGCATTGCGCGCCACTTCGGACGCACTCTTTCCCGCCGCGCAAGGAACACAGGACGCCGAAGCATCCTTTCTTCGCAATATCCGCGCTTTCGAGGATGCCGTCGTTATGCAGGACGCCTCCGGTCTCGAGCGTGCCGCTGACGAGGGTCGCCGTACCGTCGACGATCTGAGAACGGTGGCCGCTATTGGCGGCCTCTCTCCGGCGCGCATTGCCGAGGTGAGGACACTGGCTGCCGATGTCGAAAGCTTTTTACGTGACGCTCAGGCCACCTATCAAACTGTGGTTCTCCATCCGAATCTCAGCGCCGGCGCTCAAGGCCGCATGCGTCTGCTTGCGGAGCGTACCGCCGAGATCCGCGAGAGGCTGGGTGTCGTAAAGAACGAATTTTCGAAAGACCTCCACAACCGGCTCGATGCGCTTAACACCAGCTCCGTCCGGCAGCGCTGGGGCGCGCTGGTGGATTTTGCTATTACCCTGATCGTTGCCGCCTTCATGGTGAATTTCACGATCCACCGCGTTGTTATGCGGCCCGTGCTTGAGATGAATACGGAACTCTTTCTCGCTAAAGAGAGCGCCGAGGAAGCCAGCCGCACCAAGAGCGAATTTCTCGCCAATATGAGCCACGAAATCCGTACGCCCATGAATGGCATTATCGGTATGACCGAGCTCGCTCTCGATACCGACCTCAGCAACGAGCAGTGTCACTATCTTTCCGTGGTCAAGTCTTCGGCTGAGTCACTGATGACCATCATCAATGACATTCTCGATTTCTCCAAAGTCGAGGCGGGTAAGCTCGATCTCGAAGAAATCAATTTCACCCTGCGGGACAGCCTCTCGGAGACGCTGAAGGTGCTCGGTGTCAGGGCGGATGAGAAAGGTCTCGAGCTGGCTTATCACGTGGACGAAACGGTACCCGACACTCTCGCCGGCGATCCCGGCCGCCTGCGGCAGATCATCGTCAACCTGGTGGGGAATGCCATTAAGTTTACCGAGCGGGGCGAAGTCGTCGTACGCGTCGCAGAAGTCTCCCGCGAACACGATCGTGTCGCCTTGTGCTTCAGCGTTTCCGATACGGGTATTGGTATTCCGCTGGATAAGCAGCAGAGCATTTTCGATCCGTTTACCCAAGCCGATGGCTCGACGACCCGTAAATATGGCGGCACCGGTCTCGGCCTTACGATCTGTCGCAAACTCGCCGAAATGATGGGCGGGCGAATCTGGGTCGAGAGCACCCCCGGCCACGGCAGCACGTTCCATTTCACCGTTGTGCTTCGCTCGCTTGCGCTCCCTGTTGCAAACCACAATCCGGATTTCGAGGCGCTCGTCGGAACTCCGGTTCTTGTGGTCGACGACAACTTCACGAACCGCACCATCTTGAATGAAATGTTGATCCGTTGGGGCGCAAGACCGGTCCTTGCAGAAAGCGGTCCGGAGGCTCTGATTGCCCTCGATCATGCGCGCGCATCAGGAAACAATTTCAAACTCATCCTTCTCGATGTGTGCATGCCCGAAATGGACGGCTTCGAATTGTGCGAGAAGATCCGCCGGAGTCCGGGCATCGAAAACATAACCGTAATGATGCTCAGCTCTGTCGCGCGGCGTGAAGATGCCGCGCGCAGCCGTGAGCTTGGCGTCGCCGGCTATCTGACAAAACCAGTCGATTGGAAAGAGCTGAAGAGAGCAATTGCGTCGGTTCTCACCAGGGCCGCCGTTGCGCCTGCGGCTCTGGCTGTGGCTCCGGCGAAAACTTTCGGTCCTGTTTCCGGCGGTCTGCGCATTCTGCTGGCGGAAGACAACGCCATCAACCAGCAGCTTGCTATGACACTTCTGCGTAAACAGGGCCACAGCGTAGCGCTCGCCAGGAATGGTCAGGAAGCTCTCGATCTTCTGGAGAGGGCAGATTTCGACCTGGTCTTTATGGATCTGCAGATGCCCGTAATGAGCGGGTTCGAAGCAACTGCCGCAATCCGCGCCAAGGAAAACGGCACGGGAGTGCACATTCCGATCATCGCCATGACTGCGCACGCTATGAAAGGCGATCGTGAAAACTGCCTGGCAGCGGGTATGGACGGCTACGTTTCGAAGCCGATCCGGCTCAGGGACCTCGTCGCCGAAATCGAGAACGTCACCGCGAGTCCTATCGCCGCCTGAGCGTTGGCGAAGCGGTTGGTGGCCTGGTAGATCATGCCGCGCACTGCTCTTCAGAGTGGTAAGCTAATCCGCGTGCAGCGCTTGCTCGATGCTCTCCGCAACGATCGCTCGAGTGTGACTCTGGACGTCGCCGCGCTGGAAATCGCAAGCATAGAATTCCCCGGTGTGGATGCCGAAGCCGCAGCCTTCCGGCTCGACAATCTCGCGTCTCAGATCGATTCTCAACTCACGCCCGGCGCAAGCGCCCTCGATTTCATACGAGCATCGAACGAATTGCTCTTCGACGTTCTCCAGTTTCGCGGGAATGAAGAAGACTACTATGATCCGCGCAATTGCTGCCTCAATTCCGTACTCATGCGGCGGCTGGGAATTCCGATCTCACTTTCTGTGGTCTATATGGAGATCGCTCGCCGTCTCAAGCGCCCGGTTCACGGCGTCGGACTGCCGGGCCACTTTATCGTTGCCTACGAAGATTCCGAGGTGCGCTATTGGATTGATCCGTACAACGGCGGACGCCTTCTCTCTTTCGCCGACTGCAGCGCTCTGGCCAAACAAACCGCCGGCGTGGACCTGCGCGCCAACCCGGCCGTGCTGGCGCCCGTTTCTAGCCGCCAGATCCTGGTACGGATTTTGAGTAATCTGAAATCGATTTATCTGCGCGGCGAGGCCTTCGACAAAGCCCGCCAGGTGCTCGATATTCTGATCGAAGCAATGCCCGATTATGCGGAAGAGTATCGCCACCGCGGCCTGGTCCATCTTCGCCAGCTAAACCATCGTGCGGCCAAGGCCGATCTCGAAACCTATCTGCGCCTCGAGCCGGATTCCCCCGAAAGCGATAAGGTGAAGAAACAGCTCGTGCTGATCGAGCGTTGGAAGGCCGGTCTGAATTAATAAGAAGCGCGCGAGGCGGCTACATCGCCGGAAGGAATGTGTTTTAGCGGTGCAACCGCGATCCACCAGTAATCGCTTTCGAGGACCCTGCTCTCGAGTACTTTGCCACTTTGGGCATCCAGGCGCATTAGCCGCGGTGCTGCTGATTTCTGCGGCGCCTCGGAAGTGACCCCGTAGAGCTCCGATCCGTCATGGTTCGGAACGAGCATAAAGAAGTGAAGGTCTGCCGCCAACTGCGCAAGTAAACGTCCTGTCGTGGGATCCACCGCCCACGCTCCGCCGGGCACGTCGCCGCATTGCTCGCGGCTGTCGACTTTGCTCCCGAAAATTTCGAAAAGAAACAGGCGATTTCCAGCAGCCGCAATGTTCATTGGAGCGTCAGGCATACATCCGTGAGCTCGATTGGCTTCAGGCATGGGCCTGCCATCGCCCAGTTGCGTGCTCTGCGGAGTACTCGTCCAAAGCCTGCCGGTTCCATGATGCGTTGCATATACGTAATAACGGTTATCCAGCCAGGCTCCTCTGGAGAAATGAGTCTGGTCGCCGCCCGGCGCCACCAAAGAACGGGTGATCTCTTTGCGAGCGACGTCGTAGAGATCGAGCGCCGGTCCGTTTCTCAGACCCATCCACCAGCGGCCATCCGGCGAGGCCTGCCATTGATCCCGTTCTGGCGTCTCAAGACTGCTTGCAGCCGCCGGAGAGATGGATTGCATCAATCCGGGTCCGGCATCGATGAAAGCGCGCCGGGAACGTGTGCCCCAGATGCCGGCTACAACGCTTGTTCGTAAAGTCGCCAGGTCAATTGCGTATAACCAGCAGCAGACCGAACTCTCTCTGGTCGGACCTTCAACATAAATTTTGTTTTCGTCTGGATCTGCAAAAACACCGTTTAAACCTGCACCGTTGGATGCGACATTCAGCAGGCGAATGCTGCCGAGTGTTTTCAGAGTGGCAGATTCGATGAATTCAACCACGCCACCCCGCCGTGCGGCGATGAGGTAGGTGTTTCCGCTCTGAGCTTCTAGGGCAAGGCACAACAACGGGACGGCAGACCGGAGAAGTGCCTGGAACAGCCGCGCCATTTGTTAACTCCGTACTTTCTAAGCGTATCTTCTTTTCCGGGCTCAGCTTTTTTCGAGTTCTCTCACCCGTTCCGCAATCAGACGCAGATCGCGCACGAACAAATCGTATTCTTCGTCGTAGTTCTCGCGAAA
>DATBGM010000070.1:0-6699 GCA_036557945.1 Bryobacteraceae bacterium
ACATGGTGATCCGGGTGTGTGCAGGCGGGAAACGACACGTTATAAGTATTGCCGCGGTAATCGAGCGCTCCGATCATGCCCGCCCGCGAAGTGTAGAACGCGAATACCGTTTCCTGTTTAATTAAGCGATAGGCCGCGAACACCGGATGTTTTTTGGAGCGGTCGCGCTCGGGAAGGGAAATGGTCTCGACGATCGTGGCCCGGCCAGGCCCATCCGAGGCATGAAATCCGATATCCCGCAATTGCTTGAGAGCCGCCCGCCAGCGTTGCTGGGTTTCAGGCGCATATCCTTCTGCGGCATGCAAAACGAAGTCGATGAAATGCGCGCAGTGGGCCTCGCGCGCCCCCGGTGTCTCGTCGGTCGGAATCAGAATTTCAGTAAAAGCGGAAAGCGCCTCAAAATCATCGCTCCCAAAGAACTTCGGCCGATAATTACGCCAGTAATCGGGCTCGGGCGGAGCGCTCGCATGGTTGTCATGCTCGGCGGCAAACATCCGGAACTCCGGCAGTGCCGCCGCGCATGTCATCAGATGCATAAGACGACGTCGCGTCACGCTTCTCTTGTACCATTCTGCGCGACTTGAAAGATGCGGTCCAGTATCGGCGGAATTTCAAATACCGCTCGATTGTTCAGTCGGGCAATCCGCTCTTGCATGAGAACGATCTCGCCTGCCAAAAGGGTGCGCACAGCACCTTCGATCTCGTGAAAATCTCGCAGCACCATGCCGACGCCCTGTCCGGCGATCCAATCCGTGTTATAGCGCTCCTGCGGCAGCGTCCAGGCATTCCGTTCCACAATCAACGGCAGCCCCATATGGAGCGCTTCCGAGATACTGCCCGGTCCCGCCTTCCCGATGAAGAAATCGGATAGCCGCATGTACTTCGGTATCTCCCTGGTGAATCCTTCCAGCACGATCCGGTTCTTCGTCTCGAGCCTGCTCAAGCGCTCGCGCAAATGGGCATTCTTTCCGCATATAAAGATGAGCTGCAGATCGGACGCGCTGTTGCCGAGACATTCCGCGAGCGAATACATTACGTTCGAACCTTCTCCTCCGAACAAAACGAGGCCGGTAGGCGTGCGGGGAGAGAGGTCAAGCCTCGCCCGCTCGGCAGCGCGGTCGAACTCGGGCAAATCGTAAAACTCGGGCCGCAAAATCATGCCGCTGGTGCGAAACACACGTTCGTCCGGAAAGCCCATCTGCTTTGCCTGCTCGATCGCGCGCGCTGTCCCGCCTATCAAAAATTGATCCTGCTTCTCCATCCAGAAATGCGGCGGATAATCGGCCAGATCGGTAAGCACCGTGACGAACGGAGCACCCGGCAATGCAGCCTGCAAGCTTTGATATAGCGCGCGGTTGAAATTCGGCACCAGCGACACGACCATATCCGGCCGCCGCTCGCTCCAAAACTTCTTGAGCAGCCGGACCTGCGCGCCGTGATACAGGCGAATCACGGCATGCATACAGGGCAGCAGATAAGTCGAGCCGAGTGTCCATCCTTTCGCAAGAGCAAGGTTATAAATGTCCTGGAGGCGAATACCAGTGAGCTTGCGGAAAATATCGAGCGGATCGAGCACATCCTGCAGATTGACGAGCCGGATCTGCCAGTTGTAGCCGAGCCGTTCGATGACTGCCTGCAGCGCTAATGCCGCGCTGCGGTGTCCGCCGCCCGCATCGAAATAGATGAAGTCAATCGTGCGCCGCTCGTGCAACTATCCATCCTACTTTCCTGTTCCGCCGCTGCGATTCCCGGTAACCGAAGTTTTTTGCATTCTTCACGAGTTCGTCACCATTTCGCCTTACAAGGGTGACAGGAACTCGAAGAGTCCGGTCATTTCGTAAACTGTTCCTAGAAGGAGGGCCTGCCGTGACTGCTCACCAGACGATGCTGCGGTTCATTACCGCGCGCGACCACGGGCTGATGCGCAAGGTCAACAAATGGCCCGCTCCGCGCTGGGTGCGCTTCTGGGCCATCCTCGCAACGCGTGCCGGCGACGGCTGGCTTTGGTACATCATTGGCCTGGCTGTGCTGCTCTTTGGCGGCGAAAACCGGCTCACTGCGATTGCTTCCGCTGGGTCCGCTGCCTTGGTGGGCGTTGGTCTTTTCAAACTGCTCAAAAATGTTTCCGGACGACGCCGGCCCTGCGAAATCGAACCGCACTGCTGGGCGAAGTTGCTGCCGCCCGACCAGTTTTCCTTCCCGTCGGGGCACACGATTACCGCCTTTGCCGTGTCGGTTGGGCTAGGTGAATTCTATCCGGCTCTGCTGCCGATGCTACTCTTCTTTGCGTTGAGTATAGCCATCTCACGCATTCTGCTGGGGATGCATTTTCTAAGTGACGTGGTGGCCGGCGCGTTGCTCGGCAGCGCTCTAGGGCTTGCGAGCTACGGAATTTTCGCGTGAAGCGGGCGCGGTAACAAGCTGCTTTAGCTACTCGTTTCGCAAGGCGAGCATGGGCGCAATTCGCGTTGCCCGGCGTGCCGGAACCAGCATGGCGACGAGCGCAGCAGCCGCGAGGATCACCGCAACACAGATGAAGGTTACCGGATCGGCCGGTTGAACACCATACAACATCTTCGCCATAAGCCGGGCTAAAAACAGAGCACTCACAATACCGGCCAGCGCGCCCGCGAGCGCCTGCATCATGCCTTGACTGACGACCATACGCAGCACATCGGAGGCGCATGCGCCGAGCGAGATGCGAATTCCGATCTCGCGCGTGCGCCGCGATACCGAATAGCTCATTACGCCGTAAATTCCCACGGCTGCCAGAGTCAACGCGATGGCGGCGAAGCCGGCGAGCAGGAGCATCTCGAAACGCGGTTGAGCGGTGGCGTCCGCGATTACACGATTCATAGTGAAAACTTCCGAAACCGGCAGATTCCGGTCGAACGACCAGACGGTCCTCTTGACAGCGGCAACAAGATCGGTGGGATTCGCAGTTGCACGGACGACCAGGGTGATGTATGCCATATGCGATCCGTTCTCCCCCAAAAAATCGCGGTTCTGCAGCGCCGAAAGGTAGGCTTCGGGATAGGACGGGAGAGCCCAATCCTCCTGCTTGGCGTTCGCTGTCACGCCGACGATGGTCAGCCAGACAAGCGCGTTGTTTTTGTCCGTATTGAAAGCGATGCGTTTGCCGACCGGATTCTCGCCGGGCCAGTATTCGCGTGCCGCGCGTTCGTTGATGATGACAACGCCGGGCGCGCGTGCGTCGTCCTGGTCGCCGATGGTGCGGCCGCTGCGTAACGTCAGCCGCATGGTTTCGAAATAGCCCGGCATAACAATGCGATAGACAGCAGCAGGGGATTCGCCCGGGCGCGGCTTCGGGCGTCCCTCAATGGTGAAGTTGAGGTCCCACATGTCGCCCGCGAGCGGCAGATGATTGATAGCGCCCGCGGAGGCCACGCCCGGCAGCGCCCGGATCTTTTGAACCAACTGGCGGTAGAACAGAGTGCGTGGCGCTGCGGGTTCCTCTTTGGTGCCCGCGACGGAGACAACCATTGAAAATACGCTGTTGGGATTGAATCCCGGGTCCACCGCCTGCAGGGCAGAGAAGCTGCGAATCATCAATCCGGCTCCAATCAGAAGCACGAACGCCAGCGCGAATTCCGATGCCACCAGAAAACTGCGGAGGCGGTTGCGGCGGAGCCCGTCGCTATCTCCGCGGCCGCCCTCCTTCAGCCCATTACTTAAATTGGAGGAAGTTGCCTGTAGGGCCGGCGCCAGCCCGAAGATGAGCACAGTGAGAACGGTAGTCGAGAGCAGAAAGAGCAGAACGCGCCCGTCTAAGCCGATGGTATCGACGCGCGGAATATAAGCAGGGCTGATCGCGACAAGCGCTTTAGTCCCCCATAGTGCGAGCAAGAAACCGAGCGCCGAACCGGTCGCTGCCAGCAACAGGCTCTCCGTAAGAAATTGACTGACAATGCGGCTGCGGCCTGCACCCAAGGCGGTGCGCACAGCGATCTCTTTGTGACGGTCGGACGTGCGCGCAAGCAGCATGTGCGCGACATTAGCGCAGGCAATCAGCAGCACGAAACCGACCGCGCCCAGCAGTAAAAGCAGAGGCGTCTGAATTTGCCCGACGACATTTTCTTTCAACGGACGAACCATCACGGCGCGATTCGTCGCCGGATACTGCTTTTCGAGACGCGCAGTGACGGTTGCCATGTCGGCGCGTGCCTGTTCGAGGCTAACGCCCGGCTTCAGACGCGCAAAGACGCGCAGATGGTTTCCTCCGCGGTCGTGAATTGCCTTGCCGAACGCGTTGGGCGCCCACAACTCTGCCTTAGTGGCCCAGAATGGCGCAAAACGGAAATCAGGCGGCATCACGCCGACTACGGTGTACGCCTCGCCATTGAGAACGATCAATTTCCCCACGATGCCAGGGTCGCGATTGAAACGGCTCTGCCACAGCCGGCCGCTGAGGATGACTTCGTGATCGGCGCCTTCGTTGTCCTCACCCGGGAGAAAGAGCCGGCCGAGCAACGGTTGGATGCCAAGCATCGGCAACAGGTTCTGGGTCACTTTCAGGCCTAAAACCCGTTCCGCCGGGCGGCTGTCCGAGGGATCGTTGTTGGCGAGGTTCGAGCTCCAGTAGTCGGCTGCACCCATCGCTTCAAAAGAATGGCTCTGATCACGCCAATCGATATAGTTCGCCGTTGCCACGGGCCCGGTACCGTTGTGCAGAACAGTGACCAGGCGGTCCGCATCTTTATATGCGAGCGGTCGCAGCAGCACTGCATTGACGACGCTGAAGATTGCCGTGTTCGCGCCGATTCCCAAGGCGAGGGCAATGACGGCGACGGCTGTGAACCCCGGCGTCCGCAACAGATTCCGGCAGCCGTAGCGCAGATCTTTTGCCAGATGCTCCAGCCTCCAAAAAGAGCGCTCCTCGCGATGCAATTCCTTGGCCTGCTCGATATTGCCGTAAGCACGGCGGGCAGCGATCCGCGCAGCCTCGGGAGTCAACCCGCGCCGTTCAAAATCTTCCTGCAACAGGGCCAAATGCGACTCGATTTCGCGCGATAGTTCACGCTCGGCGCGCGCGCTGCCGAAAAGACTCAGGAACCTGGCGAAAAACCGGTGCATACACTACGCTCCCTCGGAAAGCAGCTTTTCGACGAGACCGGAAATGCGCCGCCAGCGCCTGGTTTCCTCCGCGAGCGCCTTTTGGCCAGCCTTCGTGATGGCGTAAAATTTTGCTTCGCGGTTGCTCTCGGTCCTTTTCCAGACGCCTGCGATCCAGCGCTGCTGCTCGAGCCGGACCAGCGCCGGATACAACGTACCCTGATTGAGCTGCAGCAGATCTTCTGAAACCTGCTGCAAGCGCGTGGCGATGGCATAGGCGTGCTGCGGGCCCATGGTTTCAAGGGTACGCAGCACGATGAGATCGAGCGTGCCCTGCAGCACAGGCATGCGGCCGCCATGTTCACTTGGCATCCTAGTAAATTCCTGGCTCTACTATGACGTGCCTTTACTTGGTTGTCAAGTGCTGCTTTGGTCGAGCGCTATTGCAACGTCATCGCTTCGAGCCGCGCATAGCTCGCCTCCATTCCATGCTCCATGCCGGTTGCGAGCATTTGTGAACGTGTTTCTGCATCGGGCAGAGTCATACGCATCGTCATCAAGGTGCCGGAACCGTCCGGTTCGAACCGGGTCTCCACGTGATTGTCCGGCGTCGGATCGGGCAAATGCATTCGCTCCACGTGAACGATTCGCTTGTTCGGCACCAGTTCCAGGTATTCGCCCGTCAGGTAAAATCCGCCGCCTTTGCCGTCCGCCCACTCGTAGCGTATCTTGCCGTTCGGCCGCGCCTCGCTGATGCAAACGGGCATGGTCCATCCATCCGGGCCGAGCATCCATTGCCGGATCAGTTCGGGTTCGGTATGGGCACGGTAAACCGCCTCGGGCGGCGCAGCGAAGCGCCGCGTCACCACAACATACCGGTCGCCTTCCGTTGTAAGTGTCATCTTGCTCATCGCACTTTTTTTCCTTTCTTAGGTTTCATCTCCGCCAGCACCTGATCCAGACGGTCGTAATTTCGCGCCAACGCTTTACGCAGCATGGCCAGCCATTGGTCCACGGCATCAATGCCGCTCTTTGCCAGCCGGCACGGGTGTCTTGTGCCTTCCACGCGGCGGGTGATGAGTCCCGCGCCTTCAAGCACTTTGAGGTGCCGTGAAATCGCAGGCTGCGTCATCGCGAACGGCTCCGCCAGCTCCATCACCGTCGCTTCGCCCAGCGCCAAACGCGCCAGAATGGCACGGCGCGTGGGGTCGGACAGGGCAGAGAAGGCGGCATCCAGATTCGGCATCGAGCAGTTATATAAACAGATTGTTATATAAACGGATGGTTATGTCAAGGGATCTATTCGGCGCACCTTTCTTGTTTGCCCAAATCACACGTTGTCCGCACGGGTATAAATTCAGTTGACTTGTGGCAACGGAATGGGCTGTCGGCAAACCTCAGCCAACTCTGTTGGTGATCTCCAGAACCGCGGGTTTACGTTTCTTTCCGTAAGGAATGGTCAGCGCATCATTCGACGGGCCAGCACCCGGTAAAACGCTCGCCTGTGGCTCGATCCGTCAGCTCAGCTCGAAGGCCAGCTTGCGTTCGCCGCTCAAGATATGGCCGAGCCATTTCTCTTTGCCGTTCAGCAAGCCGGAGGCTTGTCCATTACCGGCGCGGTCGAGC
>DATBGM010000071.1:0-59873 GCA_036557945.1 Bryobacteraceae bacterium
CTTCGCCGGTTTTCATTTCGGCGATGCGGCCGCGATGGAGCGTAATGCCACCGATTAATTGCACATCGAAATGGCGCATGTTGAGAAAGCGCCGGCCCGCTTCGCGGCAGACCGCGAAGGCTTCTACCAGAATGTCGTCAAGAGTTGCCCCGTTCGCCAGCCGCTGTTTGAATTCCTGTGTCTTGGCGGCTAAGTCGGCGTCAGACAGCTTCTGCAGTGAGGGCTCGAGATCGTTGATCGCGGCTATCAGCGGCCGCAACCGCTTGATCTCGCGATCGTGTTTCGTGCCAAATACTTTGGCGAGCGTACCTTCGAGCATATATATTTAGGACGTTTACTTCCAGTGTAACTGGAGTAGTGGTTCCAGGGGCAGAGGCGAAATTTCGAGCTATGGCGCAAGTAAAAACGCGGGGAATTGGAGCATTTACCGGCATCCCGCAAGCCGGACTTGACTTTCTGCGCGCGCTGAAGAAGCATAACGATCGCGAATGGTTCCGCGCACGCAAAGAAGTCTTCGAAGAAAACGTCAAGCACCCGATGGAACTCCTGGTGGCCGAAGTCGCTGCGCACTGCCGCAAACGCGGGTTTGCCATTTTCGTAAAAGACAAAAACCCGCTCACGCGCATTTATCGCGACATTCGTTTCACGAGCGATAAACGCCCGTTCAATACGCACCTGGGCGCCGGTTTGCGCAGTTCGCCGGCGGGGGACGGCCCGGGGGAGATCTACATTCACATCTCATTCGAGAAGCCCTTCCTTGCGGCCGGCTTCTGGATGCCTGACCGGCCGTTCCTGCAGCTTTGGCGCGATTCCATCGTGAAGAATCCCGCGGGAATGACACGGATGGCAAAAGCGCTTGCGAATGGCGGGCTGAAGCTCTCGGAAGAGTACCGGTTGACTCGCCTGCCGCGCGGATTCGACCAGTACTCCGGAAGCGAGATCGCCGACTTCCTGCGCCTGACTTCCTATGTCACCGCGCGCGAGCTGACGCCGGCGGAATGTTGTTCGCCGGAACTTGTGGATCGCGCCGTGGACTTTTCGCTGGCCGCAAAGCCGCTTGTCGAATACGGCTGGAAGCTTGGGTACAAGCCTCGACGCGACATATTAGACGAACGGTAAAGCAGAAACGAAAGCTTTGAAAATTTCAAGCGCTCTTGTTCAAACTTTCTATTTTTCAAAAGCATAGCGGTGCGCTATTTGTGAGTCATGAGCTTGTGACAGAAGCATCAGTCGCTTTACTCGCGGCTCTGATTTGCGCTAACGCGGATTGAAAAAGGAGAAAAAATGCGTTCCATTGTTCAAAGAATCTCGTATCTGCCAGTTGCGGCTCTGCTGTTTTCGGGATCGTGGCTTGTGGCCAGCCCGGCTGCTTCGGCGGTAGGTCCACCGGCAGCGGTCCAGCCCGCCACGGCTCACAATGCCGAGGAAGCGTCGCGGCTGCTCAAAGAAATTCGGGTGATTTCGGAACAGCTCAAACGCGATTCGGCCACGCTTGAATCATTTCGCTTCAGCCGGATGAACTGGCGGAGTCACGTATATCAACTGAATGTAGCGAAAGAGCACGTGAATGAGATCGGCGAGCGGCTCATGAAGCTCCAGGCTATTCGCAACACGAGTGAGCCGTGGCAGCAAAAGGCGATCGATACCATCGTTCCGATAGGTGTTAACCTCGCATCGCAGACTAACAATGCGATTAATCTGCTTAATGAGAATCGCCCTCAGGTGAAGCATCCGGACTACACCGAGCGCGTGACAATGCTCGCGGACGATGCCGAGCGCATGAGCCACTCTGTTGACGCGTATCTGGATCTGTCGGCTGCCCAGAACAAACTCGACAGCCTGCAAGGAAAGGCTGCCGAGATTGAATCATAGCCGTAGCTTTGGCAGGCGGCCTGAAAAGGCCGCCGCGCGCTAAACGGCCGATTTTTAACGATGTTTCCCTTTGCCGAGTACTGGTGGCTGTACGCCGCTTTCACCGCAGGCGTCCTGATTTTGCTGGCACTCGATCTGGGTATCTTTCACCGCAAAGCGCATGCTCCGGGCTTTCGTGAAGCTACGCTCTGGATCAGCGTTTGGGTGGCGCTCGCGCTCGCGTTTTGCTTTGGACTTTACTTGCATGCCGGCAAGCAGTTTGCGCTCGAATTCCTGACCGGATATGTCGTCGAAGAATCTCTTTCGCTCGACAACATGTTCGTTTTCGTGCTGATTTTCGCGTATTTTCGCATTCGGAACCAGTTTCATCATCGCGTGCTGTTTTATGGAATTCTGGGCGCGCTCATCTTTCGAGGAATTTTCATAGCAGCAGGTGCAACGCTCATCCAGTTCGCCTGGGTGGTTGTTCTGTTCGGCGTTTTTCTCATTCTGACCGGACTCAAGATGATGTTCGGGCGCGAGCAGCAGATTGACCCCGAGAAGAACTGGACGATACGCTTTCTCCGCAAAATTCTGCCGGTTCATCCGGAGCTTGCGGGCCAGAAGCTGCTGGTCCGCCGCGAAGGAAAATTGCACGCCACGCCGCTGCTGGTGACGCTTGCCGCAATCGAAGGCGCCGACATCATCTTTGCTATCGACTCCGTGCCCGCGATTTTCGCGATTACCAACGAGCCGTTTATCGTCTACACTTCGAATATTTTCGCCATCCTCGGATTGCGCTCCATGTACTTTCTGCTTGCCGGCGCAATCAACCGCTTTCATCTGCTGCGCTACGGGCTGGCGGTGGTGTTGATCTTCGTCGGCTTGCGGATGTCACTGCTCAATGCCCTTTGGGGCGGGCATTTCCCGATCGGCATTTCGCTCGGTGTGATCGGCGGCGCGCTAGCGGCGTCTATTGCCTTATCACTTGTTTTTCCGCAGCGGGCTAGTCGCCAACCCGCTCAACCTGCACCAGACAACTGTAGAACGTAGGGCCACCCGCCATATCCGTCAGGCGCTGGCTTGTGAGCATGTTAACGTTCTGCCGGTCGGGCGATTTTTTCGGCCAGCGCGTGGAAGGCACGCTCACCACGCCCGCCGGAACCTTCTCTTCTACATTCGCGGCCAGAAAACAGCTTCCGCGCTGGTTGAAGATACGCACGCGATCGCCGCTGACAATCGCACGCGCAGCCGCATCGGAAGGATGCAGGGTGAGTACGGCTGTCTCGCGATCTACGTCGTCGCGGTTGCCAAAAGTGGAATTCATGCTGTTGTGATTTTTGGCCGAGACGAGCTCGAGCGGAAAACGTGCGCGCAAAGCGCTATCGCCGCGGCGCGATTCCAGGGGCGGCTCGTAGGAAATCGTTTCGGCGTGAAATTCGCATTTACCGGAAGCCGTGCCGAAGTTGCCCTCTTGGAACGGCAGAAACGGCTCGTGTTCGGATGAAATACGCAAGCGCACGGAACGCTCGCGGTCCAGACGTTCGAGCGTAATGCCCTTTAAGAAAGGATGACCGGAGTCGAGCAGGCCGCGAATCATGTCGTCTTCGGACTCGTCGAAGCACGAGTCGGTAAAACCCATGCGCCTGGCGAGCGCGCGAAAGATTTCGACGTTAGACCGGCATTCGCCCGGTGCGGGTAAAGCGGGCCGTGCGAGTTGCAAATAGTAATGGCCATAGGCGAGATAGAGGTCGGTGTGTTCGAGGAACGTTGTTGTGGGCAGCACGATATCGGCGAAATCGGCGGTGTCGGTCTGCATCTGCTCAATCACGACCGTGAAAAGATCATCGCGCTTGAGTCCACGCCGCAGCGCGTTCTGGTCGGGCGCAATCGCGGCCGGATTCGAGCAGTAAACCACCAGCGCATGTATTGCCGGATCTTTGATTTCGTCAAGCGCCACGCCGAGCTGGGCCATGTTGACGATGCGCGCTTCGCGGCCAAGCGCGATGTGCTGCAGGTCGGGCCGCTGCAGGTTCGTGTCATTAAACTGAAAAGCGCCGGAGGTGCTCAACTGCAGGCCGCCGCCCGCTTCGCGCCAGGAGCCGGTCAGAGCGGGCAAGTAAGCGATCAGCCGCGCCGCCATACCGCCGCGGTCGGAGCGCTGCAGGCCGTAGTTCAGCCGGATCACTGCCGGTTTCGTGGTTGCGTATTCGCGCGCGAGCGAGACGATTTCTTCTACCGAAAGGCCGGTGAGTTCACAGACACGAGCCGGAGTGAATTCTTCGACTTTGCGCGCGAGCTCTTCGAAGCCGAGCGTGTAACGGCCAACGTAATCGGCATCGTAAAGATGCTCGCGGATGATCACATGCATAAAGCCGAGCGCGAGCGCGGCATCTGTGCCTGGATGGATAAAGAAATGCCGATCCGCGAGCTCGCCCACCTTCTGCTTAATCGGATCGATGGTATAAAAACGCGCGCCGTTGCGGCGTGCTTCGACTATAAACGGCCAGAGGTGCACATTGGTGGCGAGAATGTTCGCGCCCCAGGCGAGGATCAGCTTGGAATGGCGGAATTGTTCGGGTTCGGTACCGTATTTCACGCCGAGCGCGGCAAGCAGGCCTGCGCCGCCTGCTACCGAGCAGATGGTGCGGTCGAGACGCGATGCGCCCAGGCGGTGAAAAAAACGCCGGTCCATGCCGTTGGCGATGAGCTTACCCATCGATCCGGCGTAACTGTAGGGAAGAATCGCTTCCGGTCCGTGCTCACGCGCGATCGTCTGCAGGCGCTCGGCAATTTCGTCGAGCGCTTCATCCCACGCGACGCGCGCGAACCGGCCATCACCTTTGGCGCCGGTGCGGCGGAGCGGATAAAGCAGCCGTTCCGGCGAATACTCGCGATCGAGGTACTTCGCTACTTTGCCGCACAGAAAACCGCGTGTGATCGGATGCTCCGGGTCGCCGCGCAGACGCGAGCCGCGGCCGTTTTCATCGACATTAACGAGCAGGGAGCAGCAATCGGGACAATCGAGCGCGCAGACAGATTGACGGACGGTCATCCTTATACGATCATAGCCACCATTCGGCGTCGTGCACGAGACCATCCGCGCCGGGCGGAGGCGCGCTGATCGCATCGGAGCGGCAAACCCAGCAGAGCCATTCGTTGCGTTCGAATTCCTCATGTGGCCGGAAGCGCAGCGGCACGCGATCGCGCAGGAAGCCACTGAGAAGGACGAGCCCCTGGGGTCTTGCAATACGTTTCAGATCCCAGGCGAGCTTATCGAGAATCGCCGCGGTGAGATTGGCGATGACCAGATCGGCCGTATGCGGTGCGATGGCGTCGGCCGAGCCGGAGAAGACCTCTTTATTCATGTACCGGCGTGTGAGATCGACCGCGTTAGGATCGATATCGCAACTGATAACACGGCTTGCCCCGAGCAGATGAGCAGCAGCAGAGAGAATGCCGGAGCCGCAGCCTGTATCGATAACAACCGCGCCCGGTCGCATGTACCGCTCCATCGCTTCGAGGCAAAGCTGTGTCGTTTCATGGCGGCCGCTTCCGAATGCAGCGCCGGACTGCAATTGCAGTTTCCAACGCGATTCCGGTACGGATCCGGAAAAGGACGGCGGCACGAGATAAAGGCGTTGGCCGACGGCGATTGGCGGCCAATCGTTAGCATTGGAAGCTGCGATTTCCGTGGGTTCGTTGCGGAACTCGCCGCCTAGTCCGGTCAGGACGTCCAGCGATCCCGCATCTTCAAAATAAGCCCGCAGGCCCGCACCCTCTTCTACGATGCCTACCGTGCCGGCCTCCCAGAGAATAGCGATCAGTGTCTCGTCATGCCTGGGAAAGAAGAGGGAGCACAAGGGCTTAGTTTTCCTGAACTAACAATCTGTTGCCCGGGCCTAGCGGCGCGGGGCTCACTCTCGAAAGTAATACGCAAGATGGTTTTGAGGTGGCAGTGGGTTCCGCTCCTGGAGGCGGAGCGGAGCACGCATGGGATATCGATAGGCGATATTATCTTGCCACCGCTAATTCGAAATGGCTCTTTTAATATCTGCTTCTTTCCGGATATTTATCTCTTGTGCAGCTGAGCCGCTGTCATCGGTTGTACGTCGACAACGACCTTGAGGATTTTGCCGGTGAAGGCAACGCCAAAAAGCAACACTGAAAAACTTTTCGAAGCGACAATTTTTCTTGATTCAGCTCTGGTGCTCGGGGTGTTGGCAGCCTTCGAACGACTGCACGTAGGTGTTGCCTTGATAATGCAGATCGTGGTGGATGCCGATGGCAGATGAGTAATAGCCGTTGATCGTCATCTGCTTCAGCATGGGAAAAAAGATTTCGAGCACGGTTTGCGGATCGTCTTCGTTTTGGGAGATGCCGACCAGCCAATCTTCGATGCTGCGGGTTTTCAGCTCGGCCGCGACAAGCTGAAGAGCAGTTCGCCAATCCTGCTTCACGTAGTCGGGGCTTGTTGCGATCATCAGATCGGCAAATTCGACGGCGCGGGCGGCATGTGCACCGGGCGAGTGTTCATCGGCCGGTATGATGTGCTCCATCAAGTTGTCTACGAGAGTGACTTCATCCGGAGTGAAAAACTGGAATTGATAAGGCGCCGCGGCTTGCTCAGCCTGCATGGAGCAGTGCGATTGAGCAAGCAGGCGACGCGCGGCGAGGGCGGCGGGGATGATTTGCAGAAGGGTGCGCCGGTCGAGTGCCACTTCAAAGCTCCCCGAGTCGTCTCTGCTGCGCAATGTATTCAGAAGCGCGCAGGCTCAGCGCCAGAATCGTGAGCGTCGGGTTCTTTTCGCTCGATGTGGTGAAGGCGCTGCCGTCGGTGACAAAGAGATTCTTTACGTCGTGTGCCTGGCAAAAGCTGTTGAGCACAGAGGTGCGCGGATCCGTGCCCATGCGGGCGGTGCCGACTTCGTGGCTCGCAAAACCTCCTGGCCGGTCACGCATCTTCTTCATCACCTCGCCTTTCAATGAGGCGCAGAGCTCGTCGACGGTTGCGCGCATTTCGCGAAAAACGGCATGGTCGAGATCGGAATAGGCAAAATGCATGACCGCGATAGGAATCCCGTAACGATCTTTGACATTCGGATCGACTGTGATGCGGTTCTCGGCACGCGCCATCACTTTGCCGAAGCCGCCCAGCATTAAGTAGCCGGGCTGCATGGCGCGCACTTTGTCTTTGAAGGTGCTGCCGAAACCTTTGAGCGAATACGCTTGAAACGGGAACATGAAGCCACTGTAGTTGACCTGAAAATCGAATGCTCCGGCGGGCGTTTTGGTCTTATAACGCGGAATGAAGGCGTGATCGAGGCAGCCATCAATGTTTTTGGGCGGCGTGCCTGCGAGTTCGTCGAGATAGAGATTGGCGCTGTCGCCGAGGTGACCATTCAGATATCGTCCGACGACGCCGCTCGAGTTGGCAAGGCCGGCGGGGAAACGAGGCGAGCGCGAATTGAGCAGCAGGCGAGCTGTTTCGACCGTCGCGCAGCAGACGACGATGATTCGGGCGCGGATTTCTTCGTCTTGCTGTGTGATTCGATCGACGATCGAGACTCCGCGCGCGAGGCCGTTCGTATCGACCAGAATTTCGCGCGCCAGCGCATTCTGACGGAGCGTGAGATTGCCCGTCTCCCGTGCTTTGGGAAGCATGCTGCCGGGTGTAGAGAAAATGGCGGAGACATCGCAGCCGTCCATGCAGTGGCCGCAGTAATGGCAGGCTGGGCGATTATCGTTGGGCCTGGTGTTGAGTGCTTTGCGCACCGGAATCACCGGGATGCCGAGTTTCGCAGCCTGCCGCTTCAGAATCTGCTCGGAGCAGCGGAATGGCGGAGGCGGCATGTAAGATTTTCCGGCGGGAAGGATTTCGAGATGGTCGTCCTGGCCGCAGACGCCGATCATTTGTTCGACGCGCTCATAATATGGTGCGAGCTCTTCGTAGCTGATCGGCCAGTCGTCTTCCATACCCTGCAGTGTGTGCTCGCGAAAATCGGAAGGAGCATAGCGCAGCACGACGGCATTCCAATGGAGTGTGCGGCCACCGAGTACGCGGATGCGATCGACGGAAACACCTTCGTTCGATTCCGAACGAAAGGAGCCGGCGAGATCGGGCGGGTAGAACGGCTCCTGCTTTTCGCTGCGGTAGCCGCGATATTTGAGCTCATAGGGCCAGCAGTGGGAACGGAATTTGCTCGGCGGGACTTCTACGCCGGCTTCGAGCAGGATAACTTTCGCGCCGCTTTCGCAGAGCGTTTTGGTGACCATGCCGCCGGCGGCGCCGGAGCCGATTACTGCAACGTCGTAGACGACGTTAGCCATGGCAGTTCTGTTTGAGAAACTGAATGCCCTTCCAGGCGATGTCTTCCGGAGTGGCGGCCAGATCGCGCCAGATGGCGGCAGCGGCGGAGAGGTCGCCCAGAGCGAAGCCGAAGCTTTCAATCGTGAGCCAGCCGTTGTACTTGAGGGTGCGCAGCGTCTCGAAAACGCCGGGCCAGTCGACGTGGCCAGAACCGGGAGTGCCGCGATCGTTTTCGCAGGTGTGCACGTGCTTCAGATATTTTCCTGTGCCGGCGAGCGCCGCAGCCGGATTCTTTTCTTCAATATTGGCGTGAAAGGTATCCCAGAGAATGCCCACATGTGGATGGTTCACTTCGGCGCACAGCGCGACGGCATCGGCGGTCGTATTCAGAAAGAATGTTTCGAAGCGATTGAGCGGCTCGATGCAGAGCTGGACATCGTACCGGTCGAGGACCGGCGTGAGCTGCTGGTAGGCGGCGACGGCACGTTTCCATTCCTCAGCGGTTCGGCGGCGGCCGGGCAGCCAGCCGACCGGTGTATATAAAGGACCGGCGATGTAATGCGCTCCGGCGTCAGCGGTGAGCTTGATGCACTCACTAAGATGCGCAAAGGCGCGCGACCGGATGGCGGGATCGTCCGCAACCAGGTTCAGCTCGGGCGGCAGCACGGAACAGACGGTACACTCCAGAGCATGGTCGGCGAGAGCGCGGCGAATGGCGACAGCTTCAAACGCTTCGGGGCGGATCAGTGCGACTTCGACGCCATCGAAGCCGTGCTGCTTGACCTGCTCGAGCAGATCAAAATGTTTCGATCCGAAATTGCTGGTCCAGAGAAATGTGTTGATGCCGAATTTCATGACGATCCGATTGCTTTCAGGGATGCAGTTTTAAGCCGGATGGTACCAAATTGATAGACGATGCCGGAAACAGGAATCGTGAAATAGTTTTCGTTGTGAATGATCATACCCAAATGCAGGCGCGGCCGGGTACCCGAGTAACGCTACTATCGCCGGAAACCTTTCCGGCGTTGCGCGCGCGACCGGTTCGCTATCTGGCCAGTGCCGGCATTGTGCTGGTGGTTGCGGCGGCGCTGCTTTTCTTCTCGACTGTGCTGGATGCGCCGTTTCTGCTGTCGTTGATGGCCGCGGTTGCCGTCGGAGCACTGTTCGGTTGCGGCCCGGGGATACTCGCGATTGCATTGGCCACGCTGCTGTACGACTTTTTCTTTGTTCCACCGGTGTTCCGGTTTTCGTTTGGGTATCCAACAGCGATCGCAGTCTCTTGTTTCGTCATTACGGTGTTATTGACGCGGATGATCGAGCGTGCTGTGGTGCGCAGCGGGCGCGATCAGAAATTGCGAATGATGCTGCTTTTTGCGTTGGGGCGCTTTTCGGAGGGAACGAAGGCTTCGCAGAACAAAACGCTGGCACTTGGAAGGCTCGACGGCTGTGCTGCAGGTGAGCTGTATGGCTGGGCCCTGGAGCCTGATGATCCGGAACAGGCTGCAAAGGTCACGCTGTATGTAGAGGGACGTCCGGCGGCTGAAGCGCTCGCAGCGCATTATAGACCGGATGTGGGCCGGCACTGTTTTTATTTTGATCTCATAGGCGCAGGCAAGCCGGACACGGAGGTTTCGGCTGATGTGCGTTTCGCCGACGGACGGCTGTTACCGAATGCGCCGCTGCGCGTGCGAACTCCGCCCGCGACGGCCCCTCGTCTTCAGCAGGCGGTTCTTTTTGTGCATATCTCGAAAACGGCGGGAACGGCGTTTCGAGAAGCGATTGCAGAAAATTACAAGCAATCCGAGATTGCGTATGTGTATCCCGATCCGCCGGGGATGCTTTGCGGCGAGCTGAGCCTGCTGCCGCTGGAGCAGCGCCGGGGATTTCGCCTGGTTGCCGGGCACTTTCAGTACGGTATCCACAATTTTTTTCCGCAGGACTCGGTTTATGTGACGATCGTGCGCGAGCCGGTTGCGAGAATTGTCTCCGAGCATCGCTATCTCCTCGAGAAGCGCGGTGGAGAAATGGAACTCGGCAGTGCAGCGGCATCGCTAACTCAGATATTGGAGCGGCAGGCGACGCTGAATCTCGATAATCTGCTGGTGCGCTGTTTCAGCGGTATCAATGAGCGGGATCTGCCGGTGGGGGCGGTGAACGAGGGAGTTTATGAGCTGGCGCTCGAACATTTACGCAAAGAGTTCTGCTTTGTCGGGCATCAGGAGCGGCTCGCGGAGGCGTATGCAGCTTTGCAACATAAGTTTGGTTGGAAACCGCGAGCGACGTTTGAACGTGTGAATGTGACGCGAGTTGGCAATGAGGCGGAATACGAGCCGGCGCGCGCGGCGATTGAAGAGCACAATCGCTGGGATGTGAAGCTATACGCGGAGATTTGCCGGCTCTATCCGTAGGATGCAGTACCCTGCCTAGAAAGAAAAGCGCAACTGGACATCGATGCGGCGCTGATTGCTTGCGACAGGTTCCGGTCCGAAGCCGCCGTAGATGCCGGTGGATTGCAGGAACAGCGGTGAAGTAAGCACACCGATCGGCGCGTTCAGATTTGCATGATTGAGGACATTGCGCGCCATGAGTGAGAGCGTGAGGTTATAGCGGTGGCCGCCGGATTCCGATCCGGGGCCGCCGCCACCGGGAGGTGGGCCGCCGAATCCCCCAGCGCCGGGAGGTCCGCCGCCGCCCGGTCCGCCGCGTCCACCCCCACCGCCAAGTCCACCGCCCGGAGGGCCGCCGCCTTGGCGTGAGGTAGCGCCCCCGGAAGGTCCTTCAAATTTCGTAGTGCCGAAACTCCAGGTTTTGCTGATGCGCATGTTGAGTTCGACAAAGCCCGGTGCGGTGCCGGCATTGCGCTCGAGAATCGTTTCATTGGCTGTGGGAACGGCATTGAGATAGCCGAAAGGCGTATAGATAATGTTGTCGCCGGGACCGGTTGCGATTCCCGGGCGCGCTGTGGCCGCGATCTGGCCGGTTCCGTAGAGATCGGTGCCTGTCGTGATGTTGAAGGGAGCGCCGCTATGTGCGACGAAGAAGGGCGAGAGCCGGATTCCCCAGGGCGCGGAGATCGATCCACCGACGAACAGCATATGGCGTATATCGAGCGCGGACCTGCTCCATTCGTCCGAAAAATCGTAAGGATTGGCCGGCATGGTGGTGAGCGCGTCGGTATCGCTATGCGAATGGCCGTAGGCATAGCGGCTGAAGAGCGTCACGCGCCTGCCGACGGTTGAATTTACTCCGAGCGATAACTGGGTTTGCTTAAAGATGCCGGTCGACTGATAGTCATAGATATCGCCCGGGTAGCTGTAGGGACGTATTCCAGCTGTGCCTGGTAGGGGCGCATTGATATCTGCAGTTCGTAACTCGTGTGTACCGCGCGAATTGGTGAAGTTAGCGAAAACGCTGGTATGAGCGAATAATTGCCGCTCGATTCCGATAACGGATTGCATCAGTCGGGGCGCTTGCAGGTCGCTGTCAATGATGTATTTTTGCTGGGCGCCGGTCAAGTTGGCGCCGATGAGAGATGGAGTAAGTGTAAACGCGCTGTTGTAAGTAATCGGGTTGTTGATCAAGTAATTTAGTTGATTCAGACCGTTATAGCGGTAGGCATTCAGGACATTCAGCACCTGGAAACGATCGTAAAAATAGCCCCAGCCGCCGCGAATGACGGTTTTGCGCTGCGCATTGGGAGTAGGAGACCAGGCGAAGGAGAAGCGCGGCGCCCAATCGTTTTTGTCGGGAATATTGGTCTGCGATTCCCAGCGCAGACCGAAGCTCAGCGTCAGATTCGGCCGCACGCGCCAGTCGTCCTGTACAAACGGTCCGAAATCCAGTTGCGAGAAGCTCACGTTCGGCTGCCCCGCGCTGACGGTGTAGCGCGAAGGGCCATAGCCCATAGCGGTGACCTGTGCGCTCGAATAGCCCAGGTTGAGCAGTTGCATCGTCTGCAAATACTGATCGATGGAAGAAAGAGTGCTCGAGCCCAGGAAGGCAAAGGTGCCGTTGAAATTGCGCGGCGAAGAATCGTTCAGCACGTCGGCTCGAATGCGCGCGCCGAACTTGATCAGGTGCTGGCCTGCGGTTACGGAAGTGTAGTTTTGCAGCTCGTACTGGTTTTGAAGGTCGTAAGTCGCCGGAAACAGGCTGGAACTATAACCGGACCCGCCGGCCACAAAGGAGTTCGTGACATTGATCTGCGGGAGGGTGCTTTGGCTGGCCTGGTTGATGGTGTCGCGCGCGAACTGAAAATGCGTTTCGTTGATTAGCTTCGGACTCAGAACGGCGGTGTCAACTAGTTGAACCAGATGTTCGCTCATCATTTCCGTGTAGCCGTTGCTGGGAAGAACGGTATTGCCGATGGTGGTCTGGGGCACCTGGAACTGACCGATTCCACTGAGTAACAGGTTGTTTTCAAGCCAGGCATAACGCAAGCTCAACGTATTGGAATCGCTAAGTTTGTAATCGATGCGCGGACTGACGGTCGTGCGCCGCTGAGGTGTTGCGGCGTAAGTCTGCAGAAGCTGGGTCCCGAGGAAGTCGGAGGTGGGAACCGTGGCGTTAACGATGCCGTTATCGTCAATATGCCGGCGATCTACGTCGATGAAGAAGCTGGCGCGCTTCGTGAGAGCGCCGCTGATATTGCCGCCGAAACGGTCGGTACGGAAGGGCGGCGAAGTGGTCAGGAACGGATTGCGCGAGTTCCAGATGCCGTCGCTGATACCGAAATAAGCCTGGCCGTGAAATTTGTCGGTGCCGGGCTTAGTGAATATCTCGATACGGCCGAAGCCGAGCTTGTCGTACTCGGAGGAAAACGGGTTCGAGTTAATGCGGATCTCACGGATGGAAGACTTGGGCGGCATGCGTCCGCCGGTAAAGCCATCGATGAAGATTTGATTACCTCCGGGGCCGGCAGAAGGTCCAGCAAGCGCTTCGAGGTCAGCCGCCAAATCGTCCGGGTCGTCAGGCAGCGCTTCCAAGTCCTGCTCGCGCAGTACGAGCGCCGAAACATTGTTGGCCGCTTCCGTCGAGACTTGATTGGCTCCGGTGTCCTGAACCGTAATTTCCTGCTTCTGAGAGCGCACAGCGAGGGTGATGTTTGTCACGGCAGTCTCACCGGGCGGCACGGTTGCAAGAAGTGCGCCTTGCTGCTCCAGGCCGGTGTACGTGGCAGTGACGGAGTAAGTTCCCGGCGCGAGAGCTTTGATGGAGTAATGGCCGTCGGTGCGGGTGGCGATGATGTGCGGAGCGCCATTCTCGCCTGTTGCGGTGACAGTCGCGCCCGCCAGAACCGCGCCCGAGGTGTCTTTTACGACTCCTTGAATTGCGCCGCTCGCCGCGAGAGATGAGCCCTGCTGCGCAGCGGCGATCAGGACGGAAGCGGCCAGCATGAAGAGAATTCGAAAGATCATGTTATGCATTGCCCGACCCTCAAAAAAGAGGGCCGCTTTCGATCTGGTAATCGGAGTTGAGGGAAACCAGCACGGTTGAAAGCGGCCCGTTGGGGGGTTGATCCCAGTGGAACAAGCGCTTGTAAAGGCGGTATTAAGGCGGCCGGCCTTTTTGTAAAGATTAGGTAAAGCCGGCCGGGTCCGGCGGATTCTTCGAGCAGAATAAGGGAGATGGCATCTGTTCCGAGCGCCGCGCTACGCACTCGAATCCTGGTGATCGATGACGACGTAAAACTGTGCCGGCTGATTCGCGATTACCTGGAGCCGATGGGCTACGAGGTCATCACAGCGCATAACGGCGCGGCAGGCCTCCAGCTCGCGTTGGCCGAACCATTCGCGGCGCTTATTCTGGATGTGATGCTGCCCGGGCTCGACGGGCTGGAACTGCTGCGGCGGTTGCGCGCCGAATCGCATGTGCCGGTGCTGATGCTCACCGGGCGCGGCGACGAGCCCGACCGGATTGTCGGTCTCGAGCTTGGCGCCGACGATTACCTGCCGAAGACGTTTTCTACGCGCGAATTGCTGGCGCGACTGCGCGCCGTGATCCGGCGATCGATGATGAGATCTGTTCCGACGGAAAAGACGTCCGAGGTGCTGACCGTCGGTCCGATCGAAATCGATACGGGTTCCCGTGTGGCAAGGCTCGCAGGCGAAGCGATTCCACTGACGGCAGTCGAATTCGATCTGCTTCACTCGCTCGCATCGGCGGCAGGGCGCGTGAAGACGCGTGAACAGCTACTGCTCGAAGTAGCGGACCGCGATTTCGATGTATTTGATCGATCGGTGGACGTGCATATCTCGTCCCTTAGAAAGAAGCTGGGCGACGATCCGAAACAGCCGCGGTTTATTGTGACGATACGTAGCGCGGGATATATGCTGCGCAAGCCGGGAGCGGAACTGTGAAGCTGAAGTCTTCGCTTTCGCTTAAAATCTGGCTGCTTGCGCTGCTGAACGTGGCATTGCTCGCGATGGTGTTCTCGATTTTTGCGGCGACGCAGTTCCGATTGAACCTCAGCTCGTTTCTGTTCGCGCCGGCGCGCGATCGGATGCTTTCGGTTTCGCGCTACCTCGCATTGCAGCTGCCTGAACTGCCGCAAGGCGAGTGGAGCGGGCGGCTTGAGAATATCGGCAAAACGTACGGCGTGCGGCTTTATCTTTTTAACGATCATGCAGAGCAGCTTGCCGGGCCGGCGGTTGAATTGCCGGAACGAATGATGCGCAATCTGCAACGCCGCTTTTACGATTCGCCCGCGCCCCCGCCGAAGGAAGAAGCGAACCGGCCGCCGCCTCAGCTCGACGGGCGTCCTCCGCTCTGGACGACGCGCAGCGGCACGCCGGAAGAATACTGGGTGGCGGTGCCGATTCCGATTCGCACCGGCGCGCGAGGGAGGCCGATGCACGGCGATCTCGTCTGGCGGTTTCCATCGCTCTGGCGCAACCCGTTTCTGTTCGATTACCGGCCGTGGCTGGTTGTGATCCTGGCAATTATCGGCATTTCGGTTGTGTGCTGGCTGCCGCTGGTGCGCGGACTGACGCGCACGATTTCACAGATGACGCGCGCGACTTCCCAAATTGCCGAGGGCCGGTTCGAAGTTTCTCTCTCGACCAACAGGCGTGACGAGCTGGGCCATCTGAGCCGGTCGATTAACCGGATGGCGGGACGGCTTTCGGATTTGCTCAACGGCCAGCGGCGTTTCCTGAGCGACATCGCGCATGAGCTTTGTTCGCCGGTAGCGCGCATGCAGGCGGCGGTTGCGATTCTCGAACAGCGGTCGATAGAAAGGACGCGCGCATACGTCGGCGATGTCGCCGAGGAGCTCAATCACATCTCGGAATTGATCAACGAGCTGCTGTCGTTTTCGAAGGCGGAGTTTGCAAGCGGCGACATGCCGCTGGGACCGGTTGAGGTTGCAGAGGTTGCCAGGAACGTCAGCGCGCGCGAAGGCTCAGACTTGGTTCCGATCGAGCTTCGAATACCCGCGGGACTAGCTGTGGAGGCACGCAGCGATCTGCTCGATCGGGCGCTTGCAAACCTGGTGCGCAACGCGATCCGCTATGCGGGAGACGGCGGGCCGATCGTGATTGCGGCGAATGCGGTGAAGGATGGGATTGTGATCTCGGTGGCCGATCAGGGCCCGGGTCTTCCGGAAGAAGAGCTGGAAAACGTCTTCAAGCCGTTTTACCGGCCCGAACTGGCGCGGCAACGAGAGACGGGCGGTACCGGGCTGGGCCTGGCGATTGTGCGCAAATGTATTGAAGCCTGCGGCGGACGAGTGACGTGCCACAACCGGAGCCCGCACGGGCTGATTGTAGAAATTTTTCTGCGGCCTGCCCAAACACCGGCTTCGCAACCCGCCACTGTAAGCTTTGGGTAATGCACAACTTCGAAAGCAGGCGTACAGCGTTTCGTGAGCTGCACGCCGGCGGTTGCTTTGTCATTCCGAATCCCTGGGATATCGGTAGCGCGAGATATTTGCAGCATCTCGGTTTCAAAGCGCTGGCGACAACCAGCGCCGGATTTGCCTTTTCGCATGCTTTGCCGGATGCGGATTGGGCGGTGCCGCGCGATATGGTTCTTGCGCACATTCGTGAGATCGTAGCAGCGACGGATCTGCCGGTGAACGCCGATTTCGAATCGGGTTACGCACAGGAGCCCGAAGGCGTGGCGGAGAATGTACGGCTGTGTATCGATACGGGCGTTGCCGGGCTCTCGATTGAAGATGCGACGGGCAACCGGGACGCGCCGCTGTTCGATCTGCCGTTCGCGGTCGAGCGCATTCGGGCAGCGCGTAAAGCAGTCGACAATTCCAAGAGCAGCGTGCTGCTGACGGCGCGCGCGGAATGCTATCTGGTGGGGCATGCGGATCCCTTTCGCGAGTCGATCCGCCGGCTGCAAGCCTATGCGGAAGCAGGAGCGGACGTGCTGTATGCGCCGGGCGTAATCGAGACGAAAGAAATTCGTGCGGTGATCGCATCGGTCGCTCCCAAGCCGGTCAATATTCTGATGGGAACGAATAGCGGTCTGCGCGTAGACGATCTCGCGGAGATGGGCGCACGGCGGATCAGTGTCGGATCGTCGCTGGCGCGGGCGGCCTGGACGGGATTCATTCGCGCGGCCAAAGAGATTGCCGAAAAGGGGAGTTTTGGCGGGTTCGATAATCTGGTCGCCTACAATGAGCTGAACGCGTTCTTCCGAGCGGAAGCAAGCGTCTCAAAAACCGGACAGACAAAATAGGAAGGCTGCTCTCGAGCCGGCATCTTCGACCGGTTCAAATCAGTCCGTCGTCTGCCAGACACGCACCCAGTCCACGGTCAATTGCTGCGGAAACTGCGTCGTACGGTCGGGACTGCCGGGCCAGTTGCCGCCTACCGCTAAATTCAGCAACAGAAAAAAGGGGTGATCGTAAACCCAACGCGTGTTCGGCGGGAGATCGCGCGGCGCGATGGCGGCGTAAACCTTTTCATCCAGCAGGAACCGAATGCTATCCCGCGACCATTCGATCGCATAAATATGAAAGTCCTGCCATAGCGGTGTATCGTCCGCGAGCGTCGAAGAATGGCCGATGCTGTTGCCGCCCGAGTAACCGGGACCGTGAATTGTTCCGTGCACAATCGACGGCTCTTTGCCGATATTCTCCATCACGTCGATTTCGCCGCAGGCGGGCCAATCAGCGGTTGAAATATCATCACCCAGCATCCAGAAAGCAGGCCAGATGCCCTGGCCGCGCGGAATTTTCATACGTGCCGCGATCTTGCCGTACTGAACGGTGTATTTACCTTGGCTTTTGATCCGCGCCGAGGTGTATTCTCCCGAGCCGGTTTTGACAGCATGGATAACAAGATGGCCGGTGCCATCGTGCGCTACGTTTTCTCGCTTGTTTGTGTAAATTTCGAGTTCATTATTTCCCCATCCCCCGCCGCCGAGATCGTAAGTCCATTTCGTCAAATCGGGCGGCGTGCCGCGAGGAGCGTTGAATTCGTCGCTCCAGACGAGTTTCCACTCTGCGGCGTGCGCAGACACAACGGCGACTAAGAAGACAAGCAAGCGAAGCCACATCGGTTCGACGATATCAGCATTCCGGCCATGGCCAACTTGCTTCGTTCGGTCGTACTGCGAGCCCGCATTTTTCCGCGTGAAACTTTTGCTGCTTTTCCGGCATTGCGATTCGCCGAATTCGAGAGTGTCAGATTGCTGTCGTTGTCCATCTACTCAGGAGATGAGCACTCCCGGTACTGCCCGCTTCGAGCAACCGCCCGGCAACACGGAGATCTCTCGCTCTCCGGAACGAGGCGGCAAAGGCTTTGTTCGAGCGATCGGGTTGGGATTGATTACGGGTGCCGCAGACGACGATCCTTCGGCCATAGGAACTTATGCGAGTGCGGGCGCGAAGTTCGGTCCTTCGTTCCTATGGATCGCGCCGCTCACCTTCCCGATGATGGTCGCGGTCGTTTACCTTTCGTCGAAGCTGGGCCTGGTCACCGGACAGGGACTGTTCGCGGTGATTCGCGACCATTATTCCCGCTGGCTTCTATGGACGCTGCTGACCGGCGTAATCATTGGAAACATCATCGAAGCGGGCGCCGACATCGGCGGGATGGCTGCGGCTCTGAATCTGCTGGTTCCGCTTCCCATCGGGGTGATTGCAGTCATAACCGGGCTCATCATTCTGGCCGTTCAGGTTTGGGGATCGTACGAATTGATTCGCAATATATTTCGCGTGCTTGCTTTGGCGCTGCTGGCTTATATCGGGTCCGCTCTGCTCGCTCATCCGGAACCGGCCGCAGTCCTGCGCGGCACTTTCATCCCGACGATTCACTTCAACAAAGATTTCCTCAGCATGGTGGTCGCGGTCATCGGCACGTCACTTTCGGCTTACATTTACACCTGGCAATCCAATGAAGAAGTGGAAGAGAAGATTGCTGCGGGTAAACGCCGTTTGTGGCAGCGTAGAGGCGCCAGCCGGTCCGAGCTGAAGAAATCCATGTGGGACGTTGTCGTCGGAATGTTCTTTTCGAGCGTGGTGATGTACTTCATCATCCTCTCTACGGCGAGCACACTCTTTAAGGCTGGTAAGACGGACATCAGCACGGCGGCGGAGGCCGCCCAAGCGCTGCAGCCGCTCGCGGGAAGTGCCGGCGGGCTCTTGTTCGCCTTAGGCGTCATCGGCGTCGGCTTTCTGGCTGTCCCGGTGATGACGACCGGAGCCGCGTACGACGTTTGCCAGAGTCTTGGCTGGAAGCACGGCCTGCAACGAAAGCCAGCCGAGGCAAAGAAATTCTATCTGGCGATCGCGGCGTTTACGTTCCTCGCGATCGGGCTCAATTTTTTTGGCATCAATCCGATGAAGGCGCTGGTGCTCGCCGGAATCGTACAAGGTTTCTCGACGCCGCCGCTCATGCTTTTAATCCTGCTGATGACTAATAACCCAGCCATCATGGGCAAACGGGTCAACAGCCGGCCCATTCGGATTCTGAGCTGGGTGACAACCATTGCAATCTTTGCGGCTTCCGTAGGGCTTGTGATCAGTTGGTTTGTGTAGTGCGCTCGATACCGGCCAGCCATTCGGCCGCGAGCGCTGGCCAGTGCGTCACCGAAAATTTCGAGGTGCGCAGGCCGTAACCGTGGCCGCCGTTCGCGTAAAGATGCATCTCGGCAGGTACGCCCGCTCGTTTCAATGCCCGGTAGTACAGCAGGCTGCCTCCCACGAAAAGGTGATCATCTTCCGTCTGCACCAGGAACACTGGCGGGCTGTCGTGAGTGACGTTTACTTCAGGCGCAAGTTCCTCGCCCTCATCGCGCACCGAAAGATAAGCGGGATAGATCAGCATCATGAAATTCGGCCGTGTGCTGCCGGTATCGGCTTCGTCGATTTTTTCGTAGTTGCGGTCGCCTGTGCCATGACTCGCCAGCACGGCCGCCAGATGGCCGCCCGCTGAAAAGCCAAGCACTCCGACACGTTCCGGATTGATATGCCACTCGCGTGCACGAGATCGGACGAGGCTCACGGCGCGCTCGGCATCCTGCAAGGGTGCTGCATAGCGCGGCTGATCCTTCGGCTCCGGTACGCGATATTTCACAAGGACCGCCGTAATGCCGATGGAGTTCAGCCACTCGCAAACCTCGGTACCTTCCAGATCCATCGCCAAGATGCGGTAACCGCCGCCGGGAAATACAACCACAGCCGTTCCGTTTGCGTTCGCTTGCGGTGCTGGATACAGCGTGATGGAAGGCTCCGTCACATTGCCGAGCCGGATAACCGGCTTACCGGCTACCAGCGAATCCTTCTCAGTGGTCATGTTACGTTCTGGCTCGCTCGCGGCTTTTGTGCCGGGCATCCCATGAGGCCAGAGCGGAATGGTGAGATGTTCAGCAGCAGTCAGTTGCATGGCCAGCAGAAGAGCACATCCGAGCGCTCTCATGCCTTATCCGTCAAAGCCGCAACGCCCGGCAGCTCGATACCTGCCAGAAATTCGAGCGACGCTCCGCCGCCCGTCGAAATATGAGTGACCTTGTCCGTTACTCCGGCGCTCTTGATCGCTTTCTCCGAGTCGCCTCCGCCCACGACCGAGACCGAATCCGATTCCGCGATCGCTTTGGCCAGCGCCACGGTGCCCTGATCGAACGGCGGCATCTCGAATATGCCCATCGGCCCGTTCCAGATGACCGTTTTCGCCGAACGAACAAGCGCAGTGTATTGTTCCACCGTCTTGGGGCCGATATCGACGGCAATCTGATCGGGCGCGATTTCGCTCACGACTTCGTGCTTCGCCGCGGGTTTGATTTCGCGCACCACGACGTGGTCTACCGGAAACACCAGCTTGTCCGGGTGATCCTTTATCAAGCGCCGAGCCAGTTCGATTTTGTCTTCTTCAACCAGCGACTTGCCGGTCGGCTTACCTTCGGCGCGCGCGAAAGTGTAGGCCATAGCGCCGCCGATCAGCAGCTTGTCTACTACCTTGATCAGATTCTGGATCACTTCAATCTTGTCCGACACCTTGGCCCCGCCAAGCAGCGCAACGCATGGCCGCTCCGGATTTTTTGTTACCCGCGTCAGCCATTCGATTTCTTTGTCCATTAAAAGTCCAGCAGCGGCGATCGGCAGCGCAGAGACGACGCCGACGGTTGAGGCATGGGCGCGGTGGGCCGATCCGAAGGCATCGTTGACATAAAGGTCGGCGATGGAAGCGAGCTGGCGTGAGAACGCCGGGTCGTTCGCCTCTTCCTCAGGGTGAAAACGGAGATTCTCGAGCAGCAGGATCTCCCCCGGAGCCGGTTTCAACGATGCCACTTGCGCGCCCACAGCAGCGGGCGCCATTTTTACCGGACGCCCGAGGAGTTCAGAGAGCCGTCGGGCTACCGGGGTGAGGCTCATATCCGGCCGCGGCTTGCCTTTCGGACGGCCTAAATGGCTTGCCAACACGACTCCCGCCGAATGCTCGAGAGCATATTGAATGGTCGGGAGCGAAGCCCGGATCCGCTTATCGCTGGTTATTTCTCTGCCGTCAGCGCTGAGGGGAACATTAAAATCGACGCGAATCAGAACTGTTTGTCCCGCCAGATCCAGGTCTTTGATTGACAACTTGGGCATATCGACATTGTAGAAAGAGGAGATTTCCGCTAGAGAAATCCATCCTCGCCGCACTATAATCCTTAGTCAGGTCTATCGGCCAGTCGTACTGGTACAAACGTACTGAACAGAAGGTTTTCTTAAACGGTGGAGCAAATGGAAGAGACTGGGGCCCCGGCGACCCCGATTCGGATCTTAATCGCTGATGGCTACCCGATCGTTGTCGAGGGGCTTCGCAAGGTACTTGCGGACCACCCGGCCATTTCCATTGTTGGAGAAGCCACAGATGGCATGGACGCGATCGAAAAGGCGGTCACGCTCGAACCCGATGTGGTTCTGATGGACATCAGGCTGCCCCGCGTTGACGGGTTAACGGTGTTGCGAAGCATCCAGACCCGCGCGCCTAAATCCAAAATTCTGCTGTTTGCCGCGCCCGAGCATCGCGAAGAATTTGTTGAAGCCATGAAACTTGGCTGCTCGGGTGTGCTGCATAAAGACGTGCAGACTTCGCTCATCGAAAAAAGTATTCGTAAAGTATTTGCGGGCGAAATCTGGCTGGATTCCAACACGACCGTCGCCGTGATGCGGAAATTCGCCACGCCCGGCGAATCGCTTTCGCCCGGTCCAGGAAATGGAAAAACGGTGCGCGAACGCGCACAACTGAGCCAGCGCGAGCGCGAAATTATCGTGCTGATTGCGCAGGGCTACAAAAATAAGGAAATCGCGGAGAAGATGTTCATTACGGAACAGACGGTGAAGAACCATCTGCACAACGTATTTGATAAGCTCGGCGTCTCCGACCGCCTGGAACTGGCGTTGTACGCGATTCATAACAGTCTGCACCTGCGAAGCTAGCTTTCGTCTCCCGCGGTTGGTTGAGCGGGCCCTTTCCTCCTCACTCCTCGCCCCTAATCTCGCTCGCCGCATTGATGTCAGGCGCAAGGCTGAGAGCAGGGTATCGATCGCCGATTCCGGGAATCTGTCGAGAGTTATTTCGTTCAACAAACACTCAAATTCCGGCGGTATTTGCCGATAAGAACTCCAAAGACTGGTTTATGAATCTGGAAGTAGCAAGGCGCAAAAAGATCGTTTCCGTTTGTGAAACACAACCGTTAACCGTTTACGGGCTCGAACACCTGGTCGCTTCCACGAGTGATCTGGAGTTCGGTTCGGCACATGGGACGCCCTCGGACTGGAGAACAGCGGCCGACTTCGCTCGTACCGACATTTTGATTATCGACAAGGGCCTGGGCGCTACGGTTGTGCTCGATGCGCTGGTGCAAATGGCCAATGATGCGCGCGGCGGTCTCAGCATGCCTTTCGTGGTGGTCTGGGGCATGTCGATCACCGAGGCAGAAGCGCTTCGCTTCCTACAGGCGGGCGCCAAGGGAATTATCCGGAAATCGGCTGACAGCAACACCGTTCTGGCGTGCCTTCGTTCGGTCGCGCTGGGCCGGAGCTGGATGCAGGATTCGGTATTCCGCGATGCAGCCATCCCGGAAGTCCAGATTCGCACCGACCTAACGCCGCGCGAGCACCAGGTAATGGAACTGGTCGAGCAGGGCTACAAAAACCGTGAGATCGCGCAGGAGTTGGGGATTCGTCCAGGAACGGTCAAGATCCATCTGAAGCATATTTTTGAAAAGACTGGCGTGCACGGAAGGCACGGCCTGGCTCTGAACGGCTTGCGGCAAAAAGGGATTGTTTCGCTGCTCGCGTCTTAAAGACGCGGCAATTTCTGCCGAACGAACTTCTTGACTAAAGGCGAACAATAGGCGAATATACCTGCAGAGGCAATCTCATGCAGGAGCTTGTCCGGCTTGTTGGAATCGCACGGCTGGCAGCGGAAGGATCGCTGCTGGCAGAAAAACGACGGGTCGAGTACCGGAGTCTGCCGACGCGAAACTGGCTGAACCGGTGCGACTCGCAGCGGGTTCCGTTCGACTGGACTATCAATCCATATCGCGGTTGCGAATACGGTTGCAAGTATTGCTACGCGCGTTTCACTCACGAATTCCTGGAAAAGCCGGAGATTGAGGCGTTCGAGACCGAGATTTACGCCAAGGATCTGGCAGCCGGGCAGCTAGAACGGGAACTGCGGCAGGTGAAGCCGGGGCAGGTAATCGCCTTGGGAACGGCCACCGATCCCTACCAGCCGGCGGAGCGCAAGTTCGGGCTCACGCGGCGGGTACTTGAAGCGGTCGGCCATGTGGCGGCGGGCATTTCCTTCTTCATCACCACCAAATCGGACCTGGTGGCGCGCGATGCAGCGCTTTTGCGGAAGATCGCGGAGAAAAATCTGGTTCGCGTCACGATTACCGTGACGACTATGGATGCGAAACTGGCCAAGCTAACCGAGCCGTTTGCGCCGCGGCCCGATTTGCGGATGTCGGCGGTCCGCGGCCTGGTTCAAGCCGGGGTGCATGCCGGGGTGATCGCCAGCCCGGTGCTTCCCTGGATTACCGACTCATGCGAGAACCTGGAAGGAGTCGCACGCGCGGCGAAGGAGGCGGGGGCCGATCAATTCGGGGCCCACGTGCTCTTTTTGAAGCCTGCGGCGCGTCGGACGTACTTTCCTTTCATTGAAAAGAAATTTCCGCGGCTTGCAGCGCGCTATGACCGGCGCTATGCGGCCGGGGCCTATCTGAAGGGCAAGTATCCGGAAGAAATCCGCGAGCGTATCAGGGAAATTCGTCTGCGGGTGGGCATTGGAGAGCGAGATCTTGCGCAGGCTGCTCCGCCGCCCGTTGCCGGTGCGCAAATGGACCTGTTCTAACTACTTCGATAGATTAGAGAGGATATGAAGCAGACGAACAGACGCAAGTTCATCGGGAAAACTGCCGCCGCGGCCGTGACGGGCGTGGCTATGGAAGCCAGCGCCGAAGCTGCGCCGAAACTGAAGGGCAAGAAAGTCTGGTGGGCGAACGGAAAAGCGCCGGAGAAGCCGCCCCTGTTCAGCCCGGCGGTTTCTTATGGGAATCTGCTGTTTCTCTCCGGGATTGGCGCGCACTTTGAAGGGGATATCAAGGCGCACACCAAGCACGTGCTGGATGAAATTCAGAGCAAGCTGGAAGCGTGCGGATCATCAATGGACAAGGTGCTGAAAGCGCAAGTCTACCTGGCGGATTTGAAAGACTACGATGCAATGAACGAAGTCTTTCGCGGCCGCTTCGGCTCCGAACCACCCGTGCGGACAACCGTCTCGGTAGCGGGCGTGCCAGGCAAGTCGCTGGTCGAAATCGACGTGATCGCCTACATCTAGTGTTCGACCCTGCGCGCAGACATGGCCGAATGCTGATATTCGGCGATGGTGGAAGGCTCTCGTAGTTCGGTCATGCGCGCAAGCACGAAAGCGGCAATCGCAATTTCCACATCGCGCACGGCAACATCGAAGAATCCGCCGGAGCTGACCAAATTCACTGCGATCAGAAGCAGCCATGCGGAGGCGACATAGGCGCCGATGCGTGTCCAGCGAGTCAGAATGGCCAGGCCGACAATCATTTCGATGATGCCCGCGAGATGCAGGAATGTCTTATCCGTGACCGGCAAGAGATGATGGAAAAACGGGCTCAAGTACATGCTCCAATTCGCCAGGATGTTGAAGAATTTATCCAAGCCCGCCAGAAAAGCCATGAGCCCGATGCCGATTCTGAGGGCCCACCACGAAGAGTTCAGTTTGCTGTCTAATGTCATTAGGGTCGTTGGCAAGAAAAGTAATTGGCACACGTACAGAGTGCAGAGGAGGTTATTCGTTGCGACCCGATGCGAAAAAAATATGCAACTTCCCTGGCGCCGGCGTGCTCTGTGCAGGAAGGAGACCTAGCTGCCTCTTACAGGAACGTCGACTGCGCGGTTAAAGCTCTCCGATTGGGAACACTACACGGATGAAGAACTGGTCGGCCTGATCCGTGCGGGAAATTCCGCGCTCTATGAAATCCTGATGCGCCGCTACAATCAGCGAATCTACCGGATCGCGCTTACAATTCTGCGGAACGACGCGGAGGCGGAAGACGTCATGCAGGAGGCGTATGTGCGGGCGTATCAGCATCTCGGCGAATTTGCCGGAGAAGCGAAGTTTTCGACGTGGCTGACGAAAATCGCAATCTACGAGGCACTGGCGCGGGTGCGGTTGCGAAACAGGCGGAGCGAATCGCAAGCGGCTTCCGACGCGGGCGCAGATATCATGGACAGTTTGAAATCAGAGGCACGAGATCCCGAAAAAGAGACGTACGATCACGAATTGAGACTGGTCCTGGAGCGAGCGATCGCGTCGCTGCCGGATCATTACCGATCTGTTTTCGTCCTGCGCGTGGTAGAGGGGTTTGATGTACAGGAAACGGCTGCCGCGCTGGATCTCGGAGTGGAAGCGGTAAAGAGCCGGCTGCATCGAGGGCGCGCGCTTTTGCGAAAAGAATTAGAACGCCGCGCGGGCATCGTTGCGCCGTCTATCTTTCCCTTTCATCTGTCGCGGTGCGATCGAGTGGTCGATGGTGTATTCCGCAGGATCGAGACGTTCCATCCGTAGGCAGCCGTTCAGTGCGAGTGCCTTGACGCGGGGTTGAGAGCATCCCAGCGAGGGTCACCGATCGCGGTGTAGTTGGGAGGCAGCGTTTTCCACTCGGGCCGGCTGATTCCGTTGAGGTCGTACACAATCCGGCCTCCTTTGACGGTCAACTCGCACTCGAATTTCTGGGTACCGTCCTTGCGGGCGCCGTACATGTCGGTAAAGCCGAAATGGCCATGCTCGACGCGTAAGACGCTGACGTCGGCGGGCGAGCCGACCGAGAGATTGCCGAGCTCTTCGTGGTGGATCTCGCGCGCCGGATGCCAGGTCGAATCGGCCAGCACATCGTCGATCGACACACCCATCGCGAGGAATTTATCCATGACATTGAGCATGTCCTTCATACCCGCGTTCATGCTGGTGATGTGCAGATCGGTGGAGATCGAATCCGGATAAAAACCCTGCTCGATTGCGGGCACGGCGATGCGCCAGGCAAAACTTCCGCCGCCGTGTCCGACGTCGAAGATGACACCGCGTTTGCGTCCCGCGATCATGCCGGGATTCACTTTGCCATCGGGCAGAAGTTCATTTCGCAGACCGGAGTAGCAGTGCGTGTAGATATCGCCCGGGCGCAGTTTTTCGGTCAACAGAACGTCAATCGGGCGTTCCTTGTGGTTTGTGCCGAAATCGACCATGACCGGGATGTGCGCGAGCGTGCCCGCTTTGACGGCATTTTCGACGGGTGTCCATTCGGGGCCGGCGTAGTGCGCAGTTTTGATACCGATGATGAGGCCGGGATGCTGTTTGGCGACACTGGCGGCAGTTTCCGGATTCATGTCTTCGAGATTGTTTTCAAATTTCGGACCGCGCATGCCGGCGCCCACGATATTCAGAAAGGCGAGGACGCGCGTTTTCGAGCGATCGATGATGTGCTCCTTGAAATCGGCGAAGTTACGCGCACCTGAGGAGCCGGCATCGGCAACGGTAGTCACGCCGTTGCGGAAAGTAAACCCGTCCGGCCAAACACTGTTATCGCCCGCATAAGAGGCATGCTCGCCGGTGCTCGCGTACACATGGACATGAATGTCGATAAGGCCGGGCGTGACATAGAGTCCTCTGGCGTTGACGGTTTTCAGCGCCTTCGCCGAATCGATATGCTCGGCAACCGCGGCGATCTTGCCGTCTTTAATCGCTACGTCGCGTACGGCGCTGATTTTGTTCTTGGCGTCGACCACGTGGCCGCCTTGCAGGAGAAGGTCGTATTCGGCTTGCGCGAAACTAACAGATGCTGTAACAAGCATGGCTGCGATGAGGGTGTAGGGTGCCATTGCGAAAGAACATCGTATCGCGCTCGCCTGGCCGGAGATACACTATTTTCAGTTTTACTGATCAATCCGGAGGTCACGCATGCGTAGCGGTCGAAGAGAGTTTCTGGAATCCGCGTTTGTGGCTGCAACAGCGGCCATGGCACAGTCTGTAAGCAAAGCGCAAACTAACCGGCAGCCCGGAATGCCGGGCCTGTATCCGGGCCATGTGGTTGCAGTGGAGCATTCCGGCTGCATCACGAGCGCGGGTTACCAGCGCGAACCGGTTCACCAGATGGTAGAGCGCGGCATGCAGGAGTTGACGGGCGCACCAACGGCGCAGGAAGCATGGCGGGCGTTATTCAACAAGGACGATGTTGTGGGAATCAAGGTCAGCCCGGTGGGCGGACCGCACCTCTGCTCCGATGCATCGGTGTTGCATGCAATTTTCGATGGCCTGAATCAGGCCGGCGTGCCGGACGAAAAGATCGTGGTGTTCAACCGCTATCGGCAAGAAGCGGTCGATTGTGGAATAGATAAATGGGTACGGCCGGGCATGCGCTTTGCGGCGGCCGCGCCTGCCTACGATAATTCACAGCTAGCCATTGACGGCTACGATGCGAACCACTTCATGGAGATGGCGCTCGTCAAGCCGGGAGACGATCCCGCCGATCCACGCTCGCGGCGGTCTTATGTGGCGAAGATCGTTGCCACCGACGTGACCAAGATCATCAATGTGCCAGTGTTGAAGCACCATCAGTCTGCGGGCGTGACGATCACATTGAAGAATATGTCGCACGGCTTTGTGAACAATGTGAATCGCAGTCACTATAGTCCGACGGCGAATTCGTGCGGGACATTCATACCGGCCGTAGTAAGCCTGCCGCTGATTCGCCAGAAAGTGGTGCTGCATGTGGTTGACGCAGTGCGGGCGCAGTATCACGGCGGACCGGGAGGCAAAGCGCAGTTTCAATGGGAGCCGAAGACGCTTTACTTCGGGACGGATCCGGTGGCATTAGACAAGACGGGCTGGAAGGTGCTCGATGCAAAGCGCAAATCGGTTGGAATGGCGCCTATAGCCAGTTCCAAACCGGACAACGCGAGCCACTTCCTGAATTGCCAGGTGGAACATATCGAGCTGGCTGCCGCATTGGGGCTGGGCGAGTTCGATGACCGCAGGATTCACGTGAAGAGTGTCCGGCTAGCCTGAGTTTTCCATGAAAAAAATCGTTGGCGTTTTGGCGGGCATTGGCTCGCTGGTTCTTCTTTTGTCTTTTCGCGGGGGTGATGCGCCGAGCGGCGAAGATGCGCTGACGCAAGGATTCCGGCTGGTGGAAGTCGCGTCGGTGGCGGATGCCATGGAGCAGCTCTATGGAAAGCGCGCGTATCTGTCGCATGATGTGCGGCCGTTGAACCCGGCAAAATTTGCGGGGCCGGCGGTGACGGTGCTGCTGAAGAAAGAAGAGAACCACGAGGGTGCAAAGGCGCTCCAAGGCATGCTCGACACGATCGACGAGTCTGCTGCGGGTTCCGTGTATGTGATGGTGCTCGAAGACGGGCTGGATTATGCGGGAATCGGCGGACTCATGAGTACAGCCATGAAGTATCGCGGCTTCGCCGGGGCTGTGGTGGATGGCGGGATTCGGGACACACCGCAAATCTCGAAGCTGCAGTTTCCCGTATTCAGCCGGGGTATCGTGCCATCCACCACGGTGAATCACTATCGTTTTGCAGGCAGAAATGTGCCGGTGCATTGCGCGGGCGTCGAGGTGCGTGCAGCCGACATTGTCGTGGCCGACCTGGACGGTGTAGCGATTGTGCCGCGCGAGCATGCCGAGGAGGTATTGAAAAAAGCGCAGCAACTCGATGAGAGCGAGCACGGGATGTTCCCGTTCATCGAGAAGTATCGATCGATCCGCGAAGCTGTGGCCAAGTTCGGCAGGCTCTGAGAGCGTTACGCGCCGAAGCGATCGAACTCAGGTTGCTAGTTTTTGGTCACCTTCAGGCCGCTAACGGTGAAGTCGGTGTTATGTGCCGCACGAATACCATAGGCGCCGTCGGTGCTTTTGAGTTTGCCCGCGGTGACGAGCGCGCCTTTGTCGTAACTGGCGACGGTGGTACCGTTAATGGCGCAGCTGACTTTACCGCCTTTCACTGAAACCGCAATCTCCTGTGTGACCGGTTGTCCCGGACCGCTCGCTTTATGCACGGCATCATTGGCTTCACCTCGCCGGCCGTTCATCTGGAATGGCTCAGGGCCGAAGCCGCGTACGATAAAGTTGCCGTTGCCGTAGGCGGCGCAGTAAAGATAGCTTTGCTGCGGGGTTCCCATATCGTTTCCAGACACGACGATGCCGTAAGGATGAGGATGAGTGTTGAGGTCCATGTACTTGGGCTCAGTAAAAGTGGCTGAGACGGTGTAGTCGCCGCTTGCCGGATGCGCCGAATTCCAATAGGTAATAGCAGGCCCCGTTGTGACATGAAGCGCGCCTCCTTCTTCGCTGAATTTCGCGTCATTCGCCGTCTTTCCGGCTTGTGCTTCACGCGAGTCCACCACTCCTTTCCATCCCGGGGCCGAGATGCCGCCGCCTGAGACCGTACGCGAGCTGTCCTGAGCAGGCAGCGCGGGGGTAAACACGACGAGGGCAGTCGTAAGAGCTAACACAGAAGAGAGACGCATCAGATTCCTTCCTGAAAGAATTCGCTGACAATTATATGCCCGTCTCGCCCGCAACAGCGTCCAAATTTTCCGCCAGGTGCTGGCGGTGCGTGCGTCTTTCGAGCGAAGGAAGCTGCGCCAGGTCCAGCCAGTGCTGAATCAGAACGCGGATTTGCTCTACATAGGAATCGAGTGTCATCGGCTTTCGGAAATACGCGTTCACTCCGAGTGAGTAAGCAAGATCGATGTCGTTTTGCGAAATCGAACTACTCAGCATAATGACCGGCTTCCAGCACAGATCGGGATCCGCCTTGATTTCTTTCAGAACTTCCATGCCGTCCTCGCCGTTCAGGTGCAGGTCAAGGATGACGATATCGACGGCGCCGACTTCTTCAAAGCGTCCCTGCTGGCGCAGAAATTCGAGCGCCTCACGGCCAGTTGCGACCCAGTAAACCTGCGGGCGGGCGGAAGCCTGCTTCAGCGCAGTTTCAAAAATCTGGGCATCGGTTGGACTATCGTCGACCAGCAGTATCTGGAACTTTTGCGGCAAGGAGTGTCTCCTTTGTTAAAGATTGACTCTCGAAAAGACCGCAATATTTCAGATTACAAATCTCGGAGAAAAGCGCCGGCGATGTAATGCTCCAAATGAACGAGCGCTTCATGCCTGGAAGCAGGCGTTCAAGGACTAGCCGCCGCCCACAAATTCGACGATTTCAAGCTTCGCGCCCGGCGGGACCGCCGCATTGCACCACTCGCGTTTACGGACGATCGTCTTGTTCAATTCCACGGCTACCCGATCTGCGGGAATTTCAAGGAAGGCGAGGAGTTGCTCGACCGACTGGTTCGCCGGAACAGTACGCGTCTCGCCATTGATTAGGACATCGATCATTGCAGCGAAGTTCGAATGGGTGGAAGCTTTTACGTATTATAAGTGATCGCTGCGTGTTGATTTATATGATTGCGCTGTTGGTAGTCTGATAATAAGCACGCTATGCCAGTGACCTATGCGGACACGTGGTTTCCTGTCCTGATCCAAATTTTGATCGCGCTTGCGGTGGCGGGCGCGATGATCGGGCTGTCGGCGCTGATCGGCCGGCGCGTACGCGATCCCATTAAATTTTCGCCGTACGAATCGGGCATGAAGCCGGTCGGCAATGCGCGCGAACGCTTCTCAGTGAAGTTTTACCTGGTGGGCATGGTTTTTATTTTGTTCGATATCGAAGCAGTTTTTCTCTACCCGTGGGCTGTCGTCTATCGGCAATTCAAACTGTTCGCATTTTTCGAAATGCTGCTCTTTGTCGTGCTTGTGCTGTGCGGATTCCTCTACATCGTGAAGAAAGGCGTGCTGGACTGGTCGACTGACGAGCAGCGCCGCGAGGAACGGGAGAAAAGACGTGCTGCCTGAGACTCTGGCCGGGGATCCGGTCGGGGCGCCGCTCGAGCGCGCGTTCCCGAATGCAATTGTGGACGTGAAGCAGGAAATCGACGGCCCTGTTTTTTATATTGACCCGGCGCAGATCACGGCAGTTTGCTCGTACTTAAAAGAGGACCTGAATTTCGAACAGTTGGCCGGCATTACGGGCGTCGACTGGTGGCCTCGGGTGCCGCGTTTTGAAGTCGTTTACCTGCTGCATTCTTACAGCGAGAACCGGCGCGCGCGCCTGATGGTTAAAGCCGGCGAGGGGGAAGAGGTCGAATCGGTCTGTTCGGTCTGGCGCGGCGCTAACTGGTATGAACGGGAGGTTTTCGATCTGTTCGGCATTCCGTTTCGCAATCACCCGAACCTGGAGCGCATCATGATGCCGGCCGACTGGGAAGGACATCCGCTGCGGAAGGATTACCCGGTGCACGGGCATAAGTATTCTTATCAGGATGAATAGGCGATGAGGGAAGATGAGGCGCGGGTCGCCTCGCTTGATCCGGAACATGAGCTGGCGGTAGAGGACCCGTCCAGGACTGAATACATCGGCGCGCGGCCCGGTTCGACGGCGCGGCGCATGACGCTGAACATGGGGCCGCAGCATCCCTCGACACATGGCGTGCTGCGGGTGGTGCTCGAACTGGAAGGTGAGACCATCCTGAGCGCCCGGCCCGAGATCGGTTACCTGCACACGGGTATCGAAAAGGAATTTGAAGTAAAAAAATACGCGCAGGGCACCACGCTTACCGACCGCGTAGATTATCTTTCGAACCTCAACAACAATCTGTGTTATGCGCTGGCAGTGGAGCGTCTGTTAAATCTCGAGATTCCCGCGCGCGCGCAGTACACGCGCGTCATGCTGTGCGAGCTGCAGCGTATTTCGAGCCACCTGGTATGGCTCGGCACACATGCGATGGATATAGGCGCGATGAGCATCTATTTTTACTGCATGCGCGAGCGCGAGGAGATTCTCAAAGTATTCGAGATGTTCTCGGGACAGCGGATGATGACGAGCTATATCCGCATCGGCGGACTTGCGCTCGAGCCTCCGCGCGCTTGGGAGAAACGTGTCGCAGCAGTGGTGGAGCGGCTGGCTGCGGGCGTGGATGAATATCACAATCTGCTGGCGGCGAATCCGATCTGGTGCAATCGTACGAAAGGGGTCGGCGGCCTGCCTCTGGATGTGATCCTCGATCTGGGCGTAACGGGACCGTTTCTGCGCGCGGCCGGCATGAAGCGGGATGCGCGCAAGGACTGTCCGCATTCGAGCTACGACAAATTCGATTTCGATGTGCCCACGCGCACCGGTAACGATGTTTATGCGCGCTTTGAAGTGCGCATGGAAGAAATGCGGCAGAGCGTCAAGATTGTACGGCAGGCGCTGGAGGGGATGCCGGGCGGTGCATGGCGCGCCGATGCTCCGCATGTCGTTCTGCCGGATCGCGAAAAGATGAAGACGCAGATGGAATCGCTCATCTATCACTTCAAGATTGTGACGGAAGGCTTCCGCGTGGCGGCGGGGACGGTATATCAAACGGTGGAATCACCCCGCGGCGAGCTCGGCTACTACATTGTCAGCGACGGCACGGCTAAACCGCATCGCGTTTATATGCGCACGCCGAGCTTCGGCAATTTGCAGGCGCTGGGCGCGATGCTTGAAGGCGTCGTGATTGCCGATTCGATTGCGGCCATGGGCAGTATGGATTTCGTGCTCGGGGATGTGGATCGCTGAGATGACGTTTTCGCCGGAACTGGAAGCGCGATTTACAAAGTTACTTGCCAGCTATCCTCCCGGACGGACTCGCTCGGCGGTTGTGCCGATGCTGCTCTACGCCCAGGACGAGGTTGGCGCGGTTACGCAGGAAGTGGTAGAAGAAGTGGCTCGCCGCTGCAGCGTAACTCCTTTGCAGGTAGATGAAGTCATCGGTTATTACTCGATGCTGCACCGCAAGCCGCTGGGGAAATATCATGTGCAGGTCTGTACGAATATCGCGTGCCAGGCGCTTGGCGGAGAGCAGCTATTTGAGCACGCGTGCCGCGCGTTGCGCCTCGGCAATAAGGAGGTTTCGTCCGACGGCCTGATCTCGCTCGAAGAAGTGGAATGTATCGGCGCCTGCTCCTGGGCTCCTGCCATTCAGATCAACTACGATTTTCATCATTTTGTGACTCCGGAACGCTTCGATCAATTGATAAGCGCGCTGCGCGACGGCAGTTACGGGCGGAAGGCATCCTGAAATGCGCTACAACGATCCCAGCCCGCTGGAAGTTCGCGTTATTTCGCAGCGTTTCGATCTGCCGGATCCGGCTTCGATCGACACCTATCTGGCGAACGAGGGCTACGTTGCGATCCGGAAGGTACTCGGCATGACGCCCGAGGCGATTATTGAGGAGTTGAAGACCTCGTCGCTGCGCGGGCGCGGCGGAGCAGGATTTCCGACTGGTATGAAATGGAGTTTCGTGCCGCGGAATACAGGCAAACCGACCTACATTATCTGCAACTCGGACGAGAGCGAGCCGGGCACCTGCAAAGACCGGCTGCTGATGGAGAACGATCCGCACCAATTGATTGAAGGCATGCTGATCGCAGGCTGGACGATCAAATCGAACAAGGGCTATATCTTCATACGCGGTGAGTATCGATACCTGATCGATATTGTCGATCGTGCGATTGCGGAGGCGTACGAGCGGGGATATCTCGGGAAGAATATTTTAGGTTCTGGCTGGGACTTTGACGTTTATACGCATACCGGCGCCGGTGCTTACGAATGCGGTGAAGAATCGGCACTACTGGAATCGCTCGAAGGCAAGCGCGGTGTGCCGCGATTGAAGCCGCCGTTCCCGGCTGTTGTGGGCGCATTTCAGTCACCCACCATCCTCAACAATTGCGAGACGTTTTCCTCCGTCCCAGTTATTTTTCGCAACGGCGGCGCCTGGTATGCCGAGCTGGGCACACCGAAAAACGGCGGCACGCGGCTGGTTTGCGTCTCGGGCCACGTGAATAAGCCGGGTGTGTATGAGTTGCCGATGGGTTTTCCGATCATGCGCATCATTCATGAAGTCTGCGGCGGAATGCGAAACGGGAAAAAGCTGAAGGCTGTGATCCCCGGCGGCTCGTCGTCGCCGGTTCTGCGCGCGGACGAGTGCGACATTCCCTACGATTTCGATTCGCTCGCGAAGGCGAAGACGATGGCGGGTTCAGGCGGAATCGTTGTGCTGGATGAGGACACGGATATTGTCGCGGTGGCGCTGCGCACGATGAAATTCTATGCGCATGAGAGCTGCGGCTGGTGCATTCCTTGCCGTGAAGGCACGACCTGGCTCAAAAAGATTCTGACGCGATTTCATGAAGGCGGCGGGCTGCCGTCGGATATCGACCTGATTGGCGAGCTGGCCGGCAATATGCTGGGCCGGACATTCTGCGCGCTGGGCGATGCCGCGGCTATGCCGACCGGCGGCTTTATTACAAAATTCCGCGGCGAATTTGAGGAGTATTTAAACAGGCAGTCCGCGCCCGAGCCGGCCGCGCCTGAGCTCGTCTCGATCGCCTAGCAAAATGGCGCATAGCTGAAAAATAAATGGCTGACCCAGTTAAATTCACGATCGATGGCCAGGAACTGCAGGCTGCGCCTGGAACGCTGCTGATTAACGCGGCGAAAAAGGCAGGTATTTCCATCCCGTCGTTCTGCTATTACGACGATCTTTCGTTGCAGGCCGCCTGCCGCATGTGCCTGGTGGAAGTCGAAAAAACGCCGAAGCTGCAGGTGGCCTGCACGCTGCCGGTTGCCGAGGGAATGGTGGTGCACACGGATTCGCCGCAGGTGCGCCAGGCGCGAAAAGGCATGGTCGAGTTTCTGCTGACGAATCATCCGCTCGATTGCCCGGTCTGCGATAAGGGCGGCGAGTGCGAACTGCAGGATATGGTCTTTCGATATGGAGCCGGTGAAAGCCGTTTTCGCGAGACGAAAGTACATGTTGACGAGAAACAGTGGTCACCGGTCGTGTTCTACGATGCGCCGCGCTGTATTCTCTGCTATCGCTGCGTGCGCATCTGCGGCGAAGGTTTGGGCGTGAGCGCGCTTGGCGTCGGCAATCGCGGCGTTGTGTCCGAAATTATCCCGAATGCAGGCGACCACCTGGAATGCGACGAGTGCGGGCTTTGTATCGACATCTGCCCGGTGGGCGCGCTGACCTCCGGCACGTACCGGTATAAGACGCGGCCGTGGGAGATGGAGCATATCGGCACGATTTGCACGCATTGCTCAAACGGCTGCAAAACGACGCTCGGGGTGCGCAACGGCGATATCATTCGCGCGAACAACCGTGATCATTCCGGTGTGAACGGCGAGTTTCTCTGCATCAAAGGCCGTTACGCGTTCGATTTCAACGAGCATCCCGAGCGGTTGACGGCGCCGCTCGTGCGGACCAATGGCGAGTTGAAGCCGGTATCCTGGGCGATTGCGCTTGCGACTGTGGCGAAGAAGTTCAATGAGCTGCGCGCGCGCAATGGAAAGTTCGGCGTGATCGGCTCGAACCACACGACCAACGAAGAGAACTACGTGCTGCAGAAATTTGCGCGGCAGGTGCTCGGAACATCGAATATCGATCATCACCGCACGGGAGACGTTGCGACGCTTCTCGATGCCTTGCAGGGCCGCGCGAACGTGCTTGCGACCACAGGCGGTCTGCTGAAGACGAAAGCGGCGCTTGTGATCGATAGCGACCTGGCGCAGGAGCAGCCCCTGCTTGCCTTTCAACTGCGGGCGAACGCGCGACTGAATAAGAGCCATGTGTATGCGATAACACCTGGTCCGGTGCGGGAAGACAACTATGCCAAGACGGCGCGCGCCGAGCTTGGCAAAGAATTCGACGTTCTGGATGGCTGGCGCGAGCAGCTTGCCAAAGAACCGGAGCTCGTTATCCTCTTCGGCGCTGCGATCAAAGGTGAAGCGATCCGGCGCCTGGTCGCGTTTGGCGATTCCTTGGGCATCCCGGTGAAATATGTGTGCCTGGTCGACTATTCGAATTCGCGCGGCGCGTCGGATATGGGGTTGCTGCCGGATCTGCTGCCCGGTTATCAGCCGATATCAAACGCCGCACTCGAGCCGGGGCTCAATGCCGACCAGATACTTGCCGATCCGAATCTTGACGCCCTCTGGGTAATCGGCGCGAATCCGTTCGTCCGGCAGAATCTGGCGAGCCGACGCGCGTTTCTGGTAGTGCAGGATTTATTCCTCACGGAAACCGCTCGACATGCCGACGTTGTTCTGCCGGCCGCCTCCGCTTATGAAAAGAACGGCACGGTCACCAATGTGTGCGGCGATGTGCAAAGACTCTCGCGCGGAGCAAAGACGATGGGCGCGAAGCCGGATCTCGAAATCTTTGCGCTGTTGGCGAGAGAGATGCGCGCGGATCTTGGAGTGCTGACGCCGGAAGCTGTTTTCAGCGAGATTCGCAGTGCCGTGCATGGTTATGACCTGCCGCTGCTTGTTTTGGAAACGGGCGGCGCGGCGCCCACTGCGCCGGTGAACGGACGCGTGCTCTTTCAGGCGAAGCCCGAGTTAATCCGCTCAGCCGGAAACACCTTGTTTACATCAGGAACGCTCGGCCGGTATTCTCAAATGCTGAACTCCGTTATGGAAGCTCCCGGCGCGCTGTATCAGGACCCGCATAAGGAGCCCGTTGTACAGCCGGGCAGCGTACAAGTCGAAACGATCGTGAGTCACGGCTGATGAACTTCTATCTCGTCAGCCTGATCAAGATCGCCATCGTGTTTGGCGTCTTCATGACGACACTTGCCTACCTGCAATGGATCGAGCGCAAAGTACTGGGGCATATTCAGTCGCGTACCGGCCCGCTGCGAGTCGGGCCGCATGGTTTGCTACAACCGCTGGCCGATGTCTTCAAGCTGCTGACCAAGGAAGATCTGCTGCCGCCGTACGTCAATCGATTTTTTTATCTGCTCGCGCCGTTCATTGCGGTCTGCCTGGCGCTGATTTCCATTTCCATCGTTCCGTTCGGGCCGGAAGTGAACATTGGCGGAGTGCGAACGTTCCTGCAGATCAGCGATTTAAACGTCGGTATTCTGTTTATTCTCGCAATCAGCTCGATCAGCGTGTACGGGATTGCGCTGGCCGGCTGGTCGTCCAACAACAAATATTCGTTGCTGGGTGGATTGCGGAGCAGCGCGCAGATGATCAGCTACGAGTTGCCGTTAACGCTTGCCATCGCCGCGCCGCTGCTGCTGGCGAACCACCTCGGTTTCCGCGCCATCTCGGAAGGACAGGCCGGCTATTATCTCGGCTTCATCCCGCGCTGGAACATCTTTCAGATGCCGTTTCCGCAGATCTTCGGCTTCATCATTTTTATGATTGCGGGCTTTGCAGAGACAAATCGCGTGCCGTTCGATTTGCCCGAGGCCGAGAACGAGCTGGTTGCCGGTTTCCATACCGAATACAGCAGCATGAAATTCGCCTGTTTCTTCATGGCGGAGTACGCCAACATGGTGACGATCGCCTGCATCGCGACGATCCTGTTTCTCGGGGGATGGCATCCGCTGTTTCCCGCACCTTATTCAAACTGGGTATCTTCGATTATCTTTCTGCTTGCGGCGCTCATATTCCTCATGCAAGCGGCGCAGCCGGCACGCAGAAAAGACCGCTACACCATGCCGCTGTTTGCCATCGGCGCGCTGGTGCTTGCGGTCATTTTTGCCATACCGCTGCTCCAGACGGTCATCGTACCCATCTTCTGGTTCTGCGCCAAAGCCGGAGCGATCCTGTTCGCTTACATCTGGGTGCGCGGCACGCTGCCTCGTTTCCGCTACGACCAGCTTATGCATTTCGCCTGGACATTCCTCTTTCCGGTAGCGCTGATTAACCTGCTCATCACCGCTCTGTTGGTGGCGGTTTTCTAGCCGGGGCTCGAATCATGGATACTGTTCTGTTCCTCGTATTCGCAACCATCGCGGTTGTGAGCGCCTTCAGCCTGGTCCTGCAGAAGCATCCGATTTCGAGCGCGTTGTCGCTGATCGGCGTTATGGGCTCGCTGGCTGTGCTGTACCTGCTGCTCGGCGCGGAATTTATTGCCATGGCGCAGATGATCGTCTACGGCGGCGCGGTGATGGTGCTCTTTATCTTTGTCATCATGCTGCTGAATGCAGGCACAGAGAAGGCGAGCTCCAAATCGTGGTTCGCGCAGATCGCCGGGCTGCCGCTGTTAATTGTTTTCGTGATCGTCGTTGGCTTCGTTATCCGCGCCGGGTTTCCTAATCTGCGCGAAGTATCGTTCGGAAGCTGGATCGGCGGAACCGCCGAACACATCGGGCAACTGCTTTTCACGCGCTACCTGCTGCCATTCGAGGTCATTTCGATTTTGATTCTGATTGCGATTTTAGGCGCCGTTGTACTGGCGCGAAAGGAGATCGATTAAGAATGCATCACGTTCCGCTCTCCTGGTATTTGATTCTGAGCGCGGTCTTGTTTGCACTGGGCGTGGCGGGCTTTGTCTATCGCAAGAGCGTCATCACGGTGTTTATGTCCATCGAGCTGATGCTCAATGCCGTGAATCTCAGCTTCGTCTCGTTTTCGTACGAACTGCACCGCATCGACGGACAGATTTATACATTTTTCGTGATGGTTGTAGCCGCTGCCGAGGCCGCGGTCGGCCTTGCGATTATTTTGACGATCTTTAAGAGTCGCAATACGCTGCAAATCGATGAAGTCGATTCGATGAAACTGTAACCGGTAAACGATGATTCTCTGGCTTATTCCTGTTTTCCCGCTCGCCGGATTCCTGTTGAACGGCATCTGGGGCCGGCGCCTGGCGCGGCCGCTGGTGAACCTGTTCGCGGTTGGATCGGTTGCTCTGTCGTTTCTCTACGTTTTGTTTGTTCTGTCGCGATTATGGCCGGTGGAGACGGCTTTTTCACAACATTGTTTCACCTGGATTCAAAGCGGTTTTGTCAACATTGGCTTCGATCTGGTGATCGACCGGCTGACGGCGGTGATGCTGCTCATCGTAACGGGAGTCGGGCTGATTATCCACATTTATTCCATCGGCTACATGGCGCACGAGGAGGGCTACGCGCGCTTCTTCAGCTATCTGAATCTGTTCATGTTTTTCATGCTGATGCTGGTGCTCGCCTCCAACCTGCTGATGGCGTTTGTCGGCTGGGAAGGCGTGGGCCTTTGCAGCTACCTGCTGGTCGCGTTCTATTTCCGCGAGACCTGGGCAACCAATGCGGGCAACAAGGCGTTTATCGTGAACCGCATCGGCGATTTCGGGTTCATGCTGGGCATTCTGCTGACGGTCGTCACCTTTCATACGCTCGATTTCGGTAAAATCGCTGCGGCCGTCGCGGGCAGGCCGGTGGAAACCAGCGCAGGGGTCATGACCGCGATTGCGCTGCTGCTTTTTGTCGGGGCCACCGGCAAATCAGCGCAGCTTCCTTTATATGTCTGGCTGCCGGACGCTATGGCCGGCCCGACACCGGTCTCGGCTCTGATTCATGCCGCGACCATGGTGACGGCAGGTGTTTACATCGTGGCGCGCACCTCTTTTCTCTATAACCATGCGCCGAACGCGATGACGGTGGTTGCGGTGATTGGTCTTTTGACCGCAATCTTTGCGGCGACGATCGGCATGGCGCAGAACGACATCAAAAAGGTCTTTGCGTACTCGACGGTGTCACAGCTCGGCTACATGTTCCTGGGCGCAGGTGTCGGCGCATATTCGGCAAGTATTTTTCACGTGATGACGCATGCGTTCTTTAAAGCGCTGCTGTTTCTCGGCGCGGGCAGCGTCATCCACGGGCTGAGCGGCGAACAGGATTTGCGGCATATGGGCGGCCTGCGAAAACACATGCCGATCACGTGTATTACGCTGCTGATTGCGAGCCTTGCGATTTCGGGCGTTCCCGGTTTTTCCGGCTTCTTCAGCAAGGATGCGATTCTCTCGGCGGCGTACACGCATGCTCCCTGGATGTTCTGGCTTGGCGCCATTACTGCGGGCATTACGGCATTCTATGTTTTCCGCGCGTTCTTTCTCGCTTTTATGGGCGAGTATCGCGGCCACCATCATCCGCATGAATCGCCAATTTCCATGACCGCGCCGCTGATCGTTCTTGCGATTCTCTCGGCAGGCGGCGGTTTCATCAACATCCCGGGCTGGCTCTCTTCCGCCTATCCGCTGGCCGAACACGAGAACACAACAGCGATGATCATCTCGGCTTCCTTCGGCATCATCGGAATTTTGATCGCCGCCATGCTGTACTGGCTTCGCCCGGCGCTTTCGGAAGCGGCAAAGAACGCTGCCGGACCGCTGTATACGCTGGTTTTTAACAAATACTACGTCGATGAATTTTATGCTGCGGTCGTGGTCCGGCCGCTGGAGGCGATTTCGCGCGTCGTGCTCTGGCGCGGTGTAGACGAAGGGCTAATCGACACCGGTATTGTTAACGGCCTTGGCCGGATCGTGCGCGGCTGGGGATCGCTTTTCCGCCGCCTGCAATCAGGCAGTATTCGCAACTATGCAACCTGGGTACTAGCGGGCTCCCTACTTGTCATTTTCGTAATCGGCATGTTCGGAGGCGGGCGATGAACCTGCTTGGTCTCGTGCTCTTTCTGCCGTTGATCGGCTTTTTCGTTGTTTTGTTTGCGCCGCGCGAGTCAAAAGCGCCTTACTATCTGGCGCTGCTTGCAACGGTCGCCACGTTTCTCGCATCACTCGGCCTGGTTGCTCCGGCAACGGCCAACGGCGCGCAATTCAGTTCAGTTATTAACACGCTCTGGACAAATGCACCAGGAATGCAGATTCATTTTCACCTCGGCGTGGACGGAATCAATATCTGGCTGGTGCTCTTAACGACCTTTCTCCTCCCGATCGGTGTCTGGATTTCCGATAGCATGATCCGCGAGCGGCAGAAGACATTTTTTGCGCTGTTGCTGCTCTTTGAGTTTGGGCTACTCGGCGTCTTCACAGCACTGGATCTGTTCGTCTTTTACGTCTTCTGGGAAGTCGCGCTTGTGCCCATGTACATCATGGTCGGAAGCTGGGGCAAAGGGCTGCGCGGACCGGCTGCCGTCAAATTTTTTGTTTACACAATGTTCGGCTCGGTGCTCATGTTGGCGTCGATTCTTTATCTGCACAGTATTACCGGCACGTTCGACTACGTCGAACTCATGAACAGCCTCAATACCGGGGCCGTTACGCTGCTGCCCTCGCAACAATTGCTTTTGTTCCTTGGTTTCTTTGCTGCCTTTGCCGTCAAAGTGCCGATTTTTCCGCTGCACACCTGGTTACCAAATACTTATACACAAGCTCCTGCGCCGGCCACATTTTTGCTCGCAGCCGTCATGTCAAAAATGGGCGCCTACGGATTACTGCGCTTTTGCCTGACGTTAACTTCGAGCGGAGCGCACACGTGTGCGGCCTGGGTGAATGTGCTGGCGATTATCGGCATCATCTACGGCGCGCTGCTCGCGCTTGTTCAGACCAATATCAAGCGGCTGATTGCCTACTCGTCCATCAGTCACCTCGGCTTTATCGTGCTCGGCATTTTCACGTTCCGGCAGCAGGGCGCCGACGGCGCCGTCTACCAGATGCTCGCGCATGGTATTTCAACCGGCGCTCTCTTCGTGCTGGCCGGATATCTCGAGCAGCGCCGAGGCTCGCTCGAGATTTCAGACTTCGGCGGTGTGGCGAATATTGCTCCGGGCCTTTCCACTGCCTTCATGATTGCGCTGCTTGCCAGTATCGGCCTGCCGACGCTCTGCAACTTTGTCGGTGAATTTCTGCTACTGCAGGGGGCGGCGCTTGCGAAATTTTCCTGGGCTGCATGGGCGGCAATCGGCGTGGTTCTCTCCGCCGCCTATATGCTGTGGATGTACCAGCGCACGTTTTTCGGCAAGGTAACTGAACACTCGCCGCGTTTCACGGATCTCAGTTTGCGCGATTGGGCGCCTCTGCTGCCCATGATCGCGCTCATGGTCTGGCTCGGCGTTTACACGCAGTCGTTTATGCCGCCGATCTCGAGCGCTACTTCGCGCCTGCTTGAACAGACAAACATGAATAACCAGTACCAGGTGCTCGCAAAGCCAGCTCCGATGGAGGTAGCGGATGTTCGCTAACTTCATGCCGGAAAGCGTCGACTATCTACGCTTTCTGCCGGAAATTCTGCTGAGCGTGTTCGGCATTGTGATCATGCTGCTCGAAGCGCTGATGCCGGCGCGAGCCAAACGAACTTCACTTGGCGGCGTGGCCTTTGTTGCAATTGTGCTGGCTTTTCTCGGAAACATGTGGGCGGCGAGCCATCCTGGGCCGGCGTTTTCGAACATGATCGCGGTCGATTCCTACGGTACATTCTTCCGCGGACTGGTGCTGGTCGTGGGCGCGCTGTGCATCCTCAATTCGCTCGGCTACATGGAACGTGAAAAGGCGCAATCGGGGGAATACTATGCGCTGATTCTTTTCTCCATCGTTGGCCAGTGTGTACTTGCGACGGCGGCCGATCTTCTCATGGTCTTCATCGGTCTGGAGATTTCCTCCATTGCGACCTATATCCTAGCTGGCTATCTGCGCGACGATCGCCGCAACAATGAATCGGCTTTAAAATATTTTCTGCTCGGCTCTTTTGCCACGGCGTTTCTGCTCTATGGCATCGCCTGGATTTACGGCCTGACCGGTTCAACCAATCTCGAGCAGATTCGAAGTGCGCTCGATCAAGGTTCGCGCTCGACGCTGCTGGCCGGACTGGCTGCTGCCTTCCTGTTTGTCGGATTCGCTTTCAAGGTTTCGGTGGTGCCGTTTCAGATCTGGGCGCCGGACGTCTATCAAGGCGCGGCATCCCCAGTGAGCGCCTTCATGTCGGCCGGTCCAAAGGCGGCGGCGTTTGCGGTCTTTTTCCGCGTTTTCATGGTTTCGTTCCGACCGATGAACGCGCGCTGGGTATGGCTCGTCTGGGGTTGCGCGTTGCTCACCATGATCATCGGGAATTTTGCCGCGCTGCTGCAGACCAACGTGAAGCGCATGCTCGGTTACAGCTCCATTGCGCACGCCGGTTACGTTTTGGTTGCGCTGGCCGCCAGCTCCCAAATTGGCATCGCAGCCGCCATGTTTTATCTTGCTGCCTATGCGCTGATGAATATCGGCGCATTTGCCGTTGTGAGCCATATTGCGGCGCGCAACGAGCGCTTCGTGCGAATCGAGGATTTGGCCGGTTTAGGCCGGCGCGAACCGGTTACGGCCGCGCTGCTCGCCATCTTTGTTTTTTCTTTGATCGGCGTGCCGCTGACCGGCGGCTTCTTCGGGAAGTTCTATGTTTTCCAGGCTGCGCTGAATTCGCACCTGGTCTGGCTGACGGTTATCGGCCTGATCAACAGCGCCATTGCCGCCTACTATTACCTGAAAATCATCGTTGCAATCTATATGAAGGACCCGGGCGAAGCGGTCGAACAACTGCCGCCCCCCGCGATAAGCCTTCGCATCGCGATCTGGGCGAGCGCACTCGGCGTGCTGATTCTCGGCGTCTTCCCGGGAACGCTGCTTTCGATCGCAACCTCTTCGGCAGCGATGTTTCGCTGATCAGCTCGCCCTGATCAGCTTCTTGGTGATCAGCCTTCGGGCACTCCGGCCTTGCGGAATACCTGCAGCGAGGCGTCGAGTCCCATCTTCGCGGCCTGCTCCGGCGGCACGTTTTTGAGTCTTCCGAAGACTTCCACGCTCAGCGCATCCGTATAGCCGATCTTCTGCAAGGCTTGTAAAAAGCCGGTGAGATTGATAACACCTTCACCTGGCAACAGGCGTTCGTTGTCACGAATTTTATCGGGAGGAAGATGCGGAGCGTCGTCGAAATGCACGTGAACAATATTCTTGCGGCCGGCATTCACGATATCCTGTGTGGTCGCGCCCGCATGGTGCCAATGCCAGGCATCGAGCAGCAGACCAACATTCGGCCCGCATTCTTTTGCGAATTCCAGCATTTCGTTCATGCGCCAGATGAATTCATATTTGAATTTTGTGCGAAACTCGAGCGGGCCCAGAAATTCGAGCCCCAGGCGCACATTCGAATCCGCCAGAATGTGTGCCGCTTCGCTGAAACGCTGTTTGTAGGTGGCGCGCAACTCGGCTTTGGGCGTGTCGCTTGAGGAGAAAATATAGGTGACCATGCGCGGACAATGAATAGCAGCCGCGAAGCGGGCCTGTTCGGGAAGCTGCGCGAGTCCGGCGCGGAAGGTGGCGTCGTCTTTCCGAAACTCTACCGGAAACTCAATCGCGGCGGGCTTGATCTTCAATTCGCTGAGCAAGGCATGGGTGGCTTCCGCGCCCGCCTGCATGGCGGGTTTGAGCATGACGTCCGTGCCGGGATAGCCGGTCTTTGCGGCCAGACGCGCGAAATCAGGCCAGGGGACGCGTCCTGAAACTAAAACGCTGTTCAGCGAAAGGTACATGTGCTCGTCGCGCGCAAGCGCGGGAAGGGCTGCGGCTGCTGCAAGCGAGCGACAAAAAGAGCGTCGGTTAGGCACGGCTTTGATGATAACGTTGAGGAAGGGGAGATTTGTTAATACGATAGAAAAAGGGAGATTCGCATGACGCTGAGCCGAAGAGACCTTCTGGCTGCGGGAACAACCGCCGCCCTCACACTTCCTCAATTTGTCCGGGCAAGCGCTGCGCCGGCAGACCGTGTGGCAATCGTGCGCTGCCGCGATTACTCCGCGTTTCGCGATCAGCTGGCAAACGCTTTCAGCCAGATTGGCGGGATCGAAAAACAAGTACGCGGCAAAACGGTTGCAGTGAAGCTGAATCTCACCGGAAATCCGAAGAATTTTCCGCTTACGCCCGATCTGCCGTATCGCACAGACGGAGAGACGGTCGCCAATCTCGTTTATCTATTGGCTAAGAACGGGGCGCGGCGGGTGCGTCTGATCGAGAGCTTTTTCCCGGCAACGCAGGACCTAGGGCTGTGGGCGCGCTATGGCATCGATGTCAGCGCCGTGAATAATCTCGGCACTGAAGTTGCCTGGGAAAACGTGCAGAATCTTGGTAATTACAAACAATACGTACGTTTGAAAGTGCCGTGGGGCGGCTATATGTATCCCGCCTACCACATCAACAAGGCATACACCGAGTGCGACACGTACATCTCATTTGCCAAGCTCAAAAATCACTGGATTGCGGGCGTGACGCTTTCGATGAAGAACAATTTCGGCAATACGCCCTGTTCACTATATGGCAGCGATTGCGGACCCAGCGGGAACGAGCATCCTACCAAAGAGCGGGGCGCCGTTCTGCATGAGGGCACAACCAAGGCGCCGTCGGGTGTCGATGCCGAGCTGCATCCGGATTCGCCGCGCGACCCTGGCTATCGCGTGCCGCGCATTACCGCCGACCAGGTGGGCATCCGTCCGATCGATCTGGCAATTATCGATGGCGTGGAAACCGTGCGGGGCGGGGAAGGGCCGTGGCTGAAGGGGCTCGAGAAGATGACGCCTGGCGTGATTATCGTCGGGCGAAATCCGGTTTGCACGGACGCGGTGAGCATGGCCGTGATGAGCTACGATCCGAAAACCGACCGCGGCAGCGGGCCGTTTCTGCGAGGAAATAGCACGCTGAAGCTGGCGGAGGCGGCCGGTATCGGTACAACTGACCTGAACCGGATTGAAGTCGTCGGATTGCCGGTCGCAAAGGCACGCATTGATTTCGGACCGGGAGCCACCGGCAAAACAATGCGCGAAATGAAGGCGTAAATTCTTTCAGCGGGCAAGTAACTTGTGTAGGTGGAGCTTCGTCGTCACGTTTCTGACTGCAAAACGCACCCTTTTTCTCGGCCTCGCCGCAGGCACGCTTGCATTCGGCCAGTCGAAGCCGGATTTCCAAACAGTTGTAGCTCCATTCGTCGCACAAAGCTGCGCGCCATGCCATAACGAAAAGCTCAAAACGGCCGGGCTCGCGCTGACTGTATATCACGACGAAGCGGCCATGCTGCACGATCGCGAGACTTGGGAAAAAGTCGTGCGGCGTGTGCGAGCCGGTGAAATGCCGCCCAAGGGTATGCCCCGGCCGAAACCGGAAACGATCGCAGCCGTCACGAACTGGATCGAAGAGCGGTTTGAAACAGCCGATCGCAACACGCCTGCCGATCCCGGGCATCTCACGGCGCATCGTCTGAACCGCACCGAATATAACAACACGGTACGCGATCTGCTCGCCATCCACTTCCAGCCGGCGGCGGACTTTCCGGCAGACGATTCGGGCTACGGCTTCGACAACATCGGCGACGTGCTCTCGGTTTCGCCGGTGCTGATGGAAAAGTATCTGAACGCGGCAACAAAAATTGCCAATCGCGCGATTCCATCCGATGCGCTGCCGAAGCCGACGCGCGAGCGTTACTCGCCCGAGCACGAAGTAAATGATGACGGCATGGCGCTCGAAAATGTCTTCGATTTTCCGGCGCCCGGCGATTACCAGCTACGAGCGGCAGTCAGCGGAGAAAAGGATCCATTCCGGTTGCATCTCCTGCTCGACGGCAAGGAAATCAAAACGTCCGATGTGCTGATTGAAGAAGATACGCCGCGCTCGTACGAGATCACGACGCATGTGCCATACGGCGAGCATCGTTTAAGCGCGCGCATGGAGCCGCGCGAGCCGTCGGCCGTAGAACTCGCCACACGCGAGCGAATGAAGGTTAAAGAAGAAGCGGCTTATCGCAGGGCGATTGCAAAGCATCCGGAAGACACAAAGGAGATCGCAAAACAGCGCGCGCTTTCGCATCCTCCGACGTTTATTGATGTTCTCGAAGTGCGCGGTCCATATAATCCTGGGCCTCCGCCCCTGCCGGAGAGCTATCGTCGCATTTTTATTTGCGGACATGCGCGCGGTCAGCACACGGATCAATGTGTACGAACGAATCTGGCGCATCTGGCCCGGCTTGCCTACCGCCGGCCGGTAACGGACGCCGATATCGATCCGCTATGCAAGCTGGTCGCATCCGCGCATCGTGACGGATTGCCGGTCGAACAGGCGATGCGCATCGGCTTGGAGGCAATGCTTGTGTCGCCGAATTTTCTATACCGTATAGAACGCGATCCGGAGCCCAACGATGCGGGCGCGATTCATCCGGTAAACGATTTCGAGCTGGCTTCGCGGCTTTCCTACTTCCTTTGGAGCAGCATGCCGGATGAGCAACTGCTCACGATTGCGGGCGAAGGACGGCTGCATAAGTCCGAGGTGCTGAATCAGCAGGTCAAACGTATGCTGGCCGATGCGAAATCGGATGCCCTGATCGACAATTTCGCCGGCCAGTGGCTCGAATTGCGCAACCTGGACAGCATCCGTCCGGATCCGGAGGAGTTTCCGGCCTTCAATGCGCAGATCCGTCAAGCGATGTACACCGAGTCGAAGATGTTCGTGGCTTCGATTGTGCATGACGACCGCAGCATCATCGACTTCCTGAACGGCAAGTACACCTTTCTCAATGAGCGCCTGGCGAAGTTCTATGGAATACCCGGCGTCACCGGCGATGAGTTCCGGCGAGTCGAGCTCAACGGCACAGAACGCAGCGGCGTGCTGACGCAGGGCAGCGTTCTTACCGTGACATCGTATCCGACGCGCACTTCACCCGTATTGCGCGGGAAATGGATTCTGGAGAACGTGCTGAACGAGCCGCCGCCTCCTCCTCCGCCCGGAGTTGGATCGATCGATGCGAAGGCGGGACCGCTCGCCGGAACCATGCGGCAGCAAATGGAAAAACACCGTGCCGATCCGGCTTGCGCATCGTGCCATAAGCGCATGGACCCGCTCGGTTTTGCGCTCGAAAATTACAATGCGGTCGGCCGGTGGCGCACGCAGGACGCCGGGCAGCCGGTAGATGCCAGCGGAACGTTGCCGGATGGCCGCAATTTTTCAGGCAGCGAACAACTGAAGACGATTCTTGCCGCAGATAAGGATAAGTTTGCCGATTGCCTGACCGAAAAGCTGATGATTTATGCCCTTGGCCGCGGCCTGGAAGGCTATGACCGGCGCGCGGTCAAGCAGATTACCGGTCAGCTTGCGGCGAACGGCTACCGTTTCTCGACATTGATTTCCGGTATTGTGAACAGCGTGCCATTTCAGATGGGGCGCGGCGATGAAGGTCAGCAAGTCACTAAACTAGTGGGAGTTGGCGGAAAATGATTCTGACAAGAAAACACGTTTCACGGCGTATGCTCTTACGCGGCATGGGTACGGCGGTGGCGCTGCCGGTGCTCGATTCGATGTTTCCGGCGCTGAGCAAGGCGAGTGAAGCGGCAGCACAAACGTCGCCCACACGCATGGTGTTCTGCTACGTCCCGAACGGCATTGACATGCGCAACTGGACTCCGTCTGCGGAAGGCCGCGCGTTCGCGCTGCCCAAGATTTTGAGCCCGCTGGCGCCGGTGCAGGACGACGTACTTGTGCTCAGCGGATTGATGGATCACGGCGGAATGGCTCTCGGCGATGGGCCTGGCGATCACGCGCGAGCTTCCGCCAGTTTCTTAACCGGTGTCCATCCGAAAAAGACCGCCGGCTCGGATATTTCCGTCGGCGTTTCGGTCGACCAGCTTGCTGCCCAGAAGATCGGGCGCGCCACCCGGCTCGCTTCACTCGAACTCGGCTGCGAAGACGGGCATCTGGCCGGCAACTGCGATTCGGGATACGCCTGCGCGTATGTCAATAGCATCTCCTGGCGCACTGCTACCGCTCCGAATCCGCCCGAAGTGAATCCGCGGGCCGTTTTCGAGCGGCTTTTCGGTAACGATGAAAATGCCGGCGACCCGGCGGCTCGGGCGCGCAATGCCCGTTACCAGCAGAGCATCCTGGATCTGGTTGCCGACGATACGCGCCGCCTGCAGGGCGGCCTGGGCCAAACCGATAAGCGCAAGCTCGACGAATATTTCACGGCCGTGCGCGAAGTGGAACGCCAGATCGAAATGATGGAGCGCCAGATTGCGACCAATTCGATGGCTGCGCCCTCGATCGAGAAGCCGGCCGGAATTCCCATCGAGTTCGCCGAACATGCGCGACTGATGTTCGAGCTGCTCACCATCGCGTTACAGACCGACACCACGCGCATCTCGACGTTCATGCTGGCGCGTGAAGGCAGCAATCGCTCTTATCGAGAAATTGGTGTGCCGGAAGGCCACCACGGGCTTTCACACCATCGCAACGATCCGGCGCTGATGGATAAGGTCGCGGCGATCAACCATCACCACATGACGCAGTTCGCGGATTTTCTGGTGCGCCTGAAAAAGACGAAGGAAGGCGCCGGCTCGCTGCTCGACAACACGATCGTGCTTTATGGCAGCGGCATCAGCGACGGCAATCGCCATAATCATGACGATCTGCCGGTCCTGGTCGCCGGCGGTTCGCGCGCCTTCAAAACAGGGCGGCACGTGCGGTACTCACGCAGCGAGCCGGTAGCGAATCTGTATCTCAGCGTTCTTGACGCGGCAGGCGTCCCGACGGAACGTTTTGGCGACAGCCAGAACCGACTCGAATATCTCAGCGATCTCACCTGATCTCTTAAATGAGAACTCTTGCCTTACTGTGCGCATGCGCACTCGCCGCCGGTGCGCAAACGCATCCGCTTGCGCAGTTGATCGAATCCGCGCGGCAGGGGCCTGCTTCGGCCGGTCTCGAGCAGCTCATCGAGAAGATCATCGGCCCGAAAGGCGGCGTGCAGGTCTGGGGACAGGATTACCTGTTTGTCGCGCCTTCGTCCACACCCGCAACCGTATCGATTGACGGACAACCGGCGCGCGACATGCAGCGGGTAGGCGCTTCGAATTTCTGGATGCGGCTCGAAAAGATGCGCGTCGGCGTAACGCACGCGTATCAGTTTTACGCGGATGGAAAGCCGCTCGGCAACCGTTCCGACGTTGCGGGCTACAATCCGGATTCATATCCGAAACCAGGTGTGCCGCAGGGCAAACTGAGCGAAAAGCAAACCATCACGAGCAAAATCTACGACGGCATGAAAGCCGATTTCTGGGTTTATGCTTCGCCAGGCGTGGATCCGAATGTGCCCGCGCCCTTGATGGTCTGGCAGGACGGACAGGGCTTGATCAACGGCGATCTTTCCAGACTGCGCCTGTTTACCGTGACGGAAAACCTGGTCGCACAGAAGCGCATTCCACCAATGGTGCATGTGCTGATCGCGCCCGGCTTCGCACCCGACGGTAAGGCAATGCGATCGATCGAATACGACACGGTGAGCGATCGCTACAACCGATTTCTGCTCACCGAAGTTCTGCCCGAGGTGGAGAAAGTATACAAGCTGCGGCAGGACGGCTATAGCCGCGGCATTGCCGGAGAATCTTCCGGCGGTATTTGCTCGCTCAACTCGGCCTGGTTCAATCCCGAGAAGTTCGCGCGTGTGCATTCGACTATCGGCAGCTACACATCGATCCAATGGCGCCCCGAAGAAAAGCTCGACGGCGGAAACCTGTATCCGTTCATGGTGCGTAAACTGCCCAAGCGCAATATCCGCATCTGGATGAGCGATGGCGCCGACGATCTCGAGAATACGCACGGCTCCTGGCCGCTGCAAAATATTCAACTCGCAAATTCGTTGAAGATGCGCGAGTACGATTTTCACTTCCGCTTCGGGCAGGCAACCCACGATTCCGCACAGGCCGCGATCGACTTGCCGGAGTCGCTCACGTGGCTCTGGCGCGGGTACGATCCTGCCAAGACGTCGGAAGAATTCAAAATGGATCCGGCCGAAAAAGATAAACCGTACTACCGTGTGACCATTTCGAATCGCGACAGTTGGTGATGCTGTCCGCTTGAAAACTGCGGCGGAACAGGATATTCTGGCCTCGGTTCTTTTTGTTTGCGAGGAGGTCCCGGTTGTCCTCGATCGACATTCCGCTGCGCGGTAACCGTTTCGGGCAAACTGCGCGCCGTGATCTGTGGTGGCTGCAGCCGCTCGTCACGCTGCTCGGTCTTTCGCTGTTTATTATTTACGCGACATGGGCGGCATTTCAGGGGCATGACTATCGGTTCGGTCCGTATCTTTCGCCCTTCTACTCGCCTGAAATATTCGGCGATCCCCTGCGTTCCTGGTTTGGAGCGCTGCCCGCGTGGTGGCCGTCGTGGGCGCCGGTTTCCGTTGCTCTTTACATCCTCTGGGCGCCGGGTGGGTTTCGTCTCACCTGTTATTACTACCGCGGCGCGTACTACAAAGCGTTCTGGGCCGATCCGCCCTCCTGCACAGTAGGCGAGCCGCGCAAAACCTACCGCGGCGAGCGCTCGTTTCCGCTTATCATGCAGAACGTGCATCGCTATTTTCTCTATCTCGCGCTGGTATTTCTCGTTATCCTCGCGCTGGATGTCTGGCATGCGCTTTGGTTTGCCGATCCGGCAACAGGCGCCGTGCATTTCGGTATCGGCGTGGGCACGCTGGTGCTTGCCGTCAACGTTGTTCTGCTCGGCTGCTACACGTTGGGCTGCCACTCGCTGCGGCACTTAATCGGCGGGCGTCTGGATGAAATTTCGAAGCACGGAGCGCGAGCCACCGGCTACGCATGCGCAAGCTGCATGAACCGGCGTCACATGCTATTTGCCTGGCTCAGCCTGTTCTCGGTCATGTTTGCTGACCTGTATGTGCGCTTGTGCGCAATGGGCATCTGGCACGACTGGAGACTTGTTGGATGACGCCATACCAGACGCACGACTACGATGTGCTGGTAATTGGGGCAGGTGGAGCGGGATTAAGAGCGGCGATCGAAGCATCGGCGAGCGGCGCGCGTGTCGGAGTCGTTAGCAAGAGTCTGCTGGGCAAAGCGCATACGGTGATGGCGGAAGGCGGAATTGCCGCTGCACTCGCCAACACGGATGAACGCGATAACTGGAAGGTGCATTTCTCCGACACCATGCGCGGCGGCCAGTACATGAATAACTGGCGCATGGCCGAGGTGCACGCGCGCGAAGCTCCCGAACGGGTGCGCGAACTCGAAGCCTGGGGGGCTCTTTTCGACCGAACGAAGGACGGCCGCATTCTGCAGCGCAACTTCGGCGGGCATCGGTATCCACGGCTCGCACATGTCGGCGACCGCACCGGCCTCGAGATGATCCGCACGCTGCAGGACCACGGCATTCACATGGGAATGGATGTGCACATGGAGTGCACGGTCGTTACGCTCTTGAAAGATTCCGGCCGCATCGCCGGCGCATTTGCCTATGAGCGCGAGCGCGGCCGGTTCTTGTTATTCCAGGCCAAAGCGGTTGTACTCGCCACTGGCGGGATCGGGCGCGCTTACGAGATCACGAGCAATAGCTGGGAGTATACGGGCGACGGGCTTTCGCTCGCCTACCATGCAGGCGCCTCGCTCATGGATATGGAATTCGTGCAGTTTCATCCGACGGGCATGATCTGGCCGCCGAGCGTGCGCGGAATTCTGGTGACAGAAGGAGTGCGCGGCGAAGGCGGCGTACTCAAGAACAAGGACGGACGCCGCTTCATGTTCGAAGACATTCCCGAGAACTACCGCGCGCAGACCGCAGATTCGGAAGAGGAAGGCTGGCGTTACACGCAAGGCGATCGCAATGCGCGCCGGCCGCCCGAGCTGCTAACACGCGATCACGTCGCGCGCTGCATCATGCGGGAAGTGCGCGAAGGGCGCGGCTCGCCGCACGGCGGTGTATACCTGGATATTTCGTGGATCAAAGCACGGCTACCGAAAGCTGCCGAGCATATTCGCCGCAAGCTGCCGAGCATGTATCACCAGTTCAAACAGCTTGCCGATATCGATATTACGGAAGAACCGATGGAGGTGGGGCCTACCACGCACTACATGATGGGCGGAGTACGCGTCGATGCCGATACGCAGATGTCCGATGTGCCGGGCCTGTTTGCGGCAGGCGAGTGCGCGGCCGGCCTACACGGTGCAAACCGGCTGGGCGGCAATTCCCTTTCGGATCTCCTCGTATTCGGCAAGCGCGCCGGCGAGCATGCAGCCTGTTTTGCGAAAGAGAACGGCGCAGCGGCGGTAGATCTTAAACAGGTGGAAGGAGCCGCCCACCAAGCGCTCGCACCCTTCGATCGAACGGGCGAAGGACCCTATCATGTGCAGCAGGACTTGCAGCGCATGATGCAGAGCCACGTCGGGATCGTAAGGCGCCACGAAGACATGGGAAAGGCGCTGGAGGAACTTGCGAAATTGAAAAGGCGCGCCGCGGAGGTGGCAGTTGTCGGACACCGCGAATACAACGGGGGCTGGCACACGGCTCTGGATCTTCAGAACCTTTTGACGGTTTCGGAACTGATTACAGGCGCGGCCCTGGAGCGCAAAGAGAGCCGCGGCGCGCATTTCCGCGAAGACTATCCGAACAAAGACGATGCAGAGGGGTGCTCCAGCATTATTCTGAAGCGGGCCGAGGGCGGAGGGAACGATCTACGGCGCGAACCGCTCCCGGAGTTACCGAACGAACTCAGGCAGATAATCGAAGAGATGAAGTAAAAAGAGGAAAAACAGCAGCATGGCCACAGCCACCTTCCGCATCTGGCGCGGGCAAAACGGCGACGGAGCTTTCGCGGATTACACTACCGCGATTTCGCCCGGCATGGTCGTCCTCGATGCCGTGCATCAGATACAAGCCGAGCAGGCGAACGATCTGGCTGTGCGCTGGAACTGTAAAGCGGGCAAGTGCGGCTCATGCTCGGCGGAGATCAACGGCAATCCGCGTCTGATGTGCATGACGCGGCTCAATGCGCTAGCGCTCGACAAGCCGGTTGTGCTTGAGCCGATGAAGTGTTTCCCGAACGTGAAGGATCTGGTGACCGATGTCTCCTGGAACTACCAGGTCAAAAAGAATATCCGGCTTTTTCGCGCAAAGCCGCCCGATGCTTCAGACGGAACCTGGCGTATGGCCCAGCAGGACGTGGACCGGGTACAGGAATTTCGCAAGTGCATTGAATGTTATTTGTGCCAGGATGTTTGTCACGTCTTGCGCGAGCACAGGCTGCATAACCGGTTCATCGGTCCGCGCTTCCTGGTTTATACCGCCGCACTCGAGATGCACCCGCTCGACAATGCCGATCGGTCAAAGGATTTGCGCGAGCAGCATGGCATTGGTTACTGCAATATAACCAAATGCTGCACGAAGGTTTGTCCGGAGGGGATACACATCACGGACAACGCCATCATCCCGTTGAAAGAGCGTGTTGTGGATGAATACTTTGACCCGCTGCGAAAGCTCTTTCGCATTTTGAAATAGGAGAGTTTGAAATGGAATTTGAGCTAAAACCGCTCTCGCCATCCGCCATTCCCGCGGCTCTCGAACGGGCCCATCTTTACCGGTTGCTGAACGAACCGTGGCAGGCGGAAAGCATCTGCGAGGATGTCCTGCGGGTTGATCCAGCCAATCAAAACGCGCTCGTGACGCTGCTGCTCGCGATCACGGATCAATTCGGAGTTCAAATCCTGCCCGGCCGTGCACGCGATGCGTTATCGCGCTTAACCGGCAAGTACGAACAAGCCTATTACGAGGGCATCGTCTTTGAGCGTTCCGCGCGTGCCCGCATTCGCAAAGCACTTCCGCTCGCAAACTACAAAGCGTACGAAGAGCTGCGCGAAGCCATGCGCTGTTACGAGCGGGCCGAAACGCTGCGCCCGCCGGGAAACGATGAGGCCGTGCTGCGTTGGAACACCTGCGCTCGTACGCTGGCCGCCAATCACGACCTGCAGCCCCAGCCCGAGGAGGCATTCGCTCCGATCCTGGACGATTAGGTTATTTCGGCTTTGTTGCTTCCGTGCTGCCGAGTATGGCCGTCCGCCGTCCGACGGCGATTTACAGCGCATGCATCGATCATTTTGCCAACCGGAGCGTCGAGTTACTGCTTCGGAGGGAAGGCCTGAGATAATCGTCTGACGCTAGCAGTCGCGCTGCTTGGATGTTCTAGAAGCGACGCATCAACTGGTTTTTAGCACTCTGCACGATGTCATCTTCGGCCACCACGGCCTGCGCCGGAGGTTACTATCAAAGATTAGAGCGATAGGGAAACCTCCAATGGCCGAAACGCGAGCACCAAACTATGCCGCGTTTGAGCGCTCTTCTTCCTTCAGCAGCGCCAGCAATCCGGCCGTCACTGCATTGAACACGCGCCGGCGCCGATGAATAATGCGCAGCGGGCGAAACAAGTCGGCGGGACGTAAGCGCAGCGCGATCAGGCGTCCCGCTTTTATGTCGTCGAGCATGACGCGCCGCGGCATAATACTCAAACCCGCGCCGTGCGCAACCGCCTCCTTGATCATCAGCAGATTGTCAAAGTGCAGCACGACTTCGACTTCTACCTTGCGCTCGCGCAGATAGCGCTCAATATGACTATGAATAGGCAGATCGTCGTCGAAACCGATAAACGCCTCGCCCTCGATATCGGCCGCACGCACACTCTCGCGGTCTGCCAGCCGGTGTCCGGGAGCAACCGCCACCACCATCTCCTCTTTGCGCCAGGGTAACGCCACGATGTCGCGTGAAGCTTCGGCGTAACTCATCAGTCCGAGGTCCGCTTCGTCGCGCTCGACAGCTTCCCACACGCGCTCCGGCCGCAAATAGGAGACGGCCAGCTCGGCCTCCGGGTAGCGCGCCTGAAATCGCGCTTCAATCTGCGACATTTCCGAAAGCCCCACCGAGTAGATGGCAGCGATACGTGCGGTTCCGTTCAGCTTTTTGCGGAGCAGATCCAGCTCGGAATGCAGTTCCTCTTCGCGCCGCAGAACGTCGCGGCAGAAATTTAGGTACAGCTTTCCGGCCGGCGTCGGAACGAGCGGCCGCGTGGATCGATCAAACAGCGTGACGCCCAGATCACGCTCCAGATCGGTCAGCGTCTGACTGGCCGCCGACTGGCTGATTTCATTGAGCTGGGCTGCTTTGCTTACACTCCGGAGTTGCGCTACGTCGCGCACAAGACGAAGGTTGGCGAGTGTCACGGCAGCGGCCAATATATCATAAGTAAAACCGATAATGCAAGGGATGATTTTCGATTTGACTGATATTGCAGGGGCGGTTATACTTGAGACTCATCTCCATGTCGCAGAGGAGCGAGTAGTGTATCCAGTCGGGACATCCAATCAGCTGCCGAAAGCACAAGGTTTGTACGATCCGGCTAATGAGCGCGATGCCTGCGGGTTGGGGTTCGTGGTCAGTGTGAAGGGCGAGGCCTCGCACGAGATTGTCTTAAAAGGTCTTCAGATTCTCCAGAACCTGGCTCATCGCGGCGCGTGCGGGTGCGACTCGGAGACGGGCGACGGCGCAGGTGTGCTGATCCAGATTCCGCACGCATTTTTCGCGCGCGAAACACCCGCGAGCGGCTTTACGCTCCCGCCCGCGGGCGAATACGGCATAGGGATGTGCTTTTTACCGGTCGAGCGCCAGCAGCGCCTGGCCTGCGAAGGGCTGCTCGAGCGGATTTCGCGGGATGAAGGTCTGACGGTGCTTGGCTGGCGCGACACGCCGGTGGAGGTAGATGCGATCGGGCGGGTAGCGCGCGCTTCGCAGCCGTATATCGAGCAGTTTTTTGTGGCGCGGCCGACCCGCATGCCGGCCGATGAGTTCGAGCGCAAGCTGTATATTGTGCGCAAACGCGCCGAGGCCGCAGTAGCCGCGGCTTCCGATGTGCGCGACAAGGATTTCTTTTCGATCCCTTCGTTCTCGGCGCGCACCATCGTCTATAAGGGCCTGCTGCTGGCGCATCAAATCGGTCAGTTCTACAACGAACTGCTCGATCCCGAAACCCAGAGCGCCATGTGTCTGGTCCATCAGCGCTTTTCGACCAACACGTTTCCGACCTGGCAGCTTGCGCATCCTTTCCGCTATCTCTGCCATAACGGCGAGATCAATACCATGCGCGGCAACGTGAACTGGATGCATGCGCGGCAATCCATGATGGCCTCGCCGCAATTTGCCGATATCACGAAATTATTCCCCATCATCGAGCCGCAGGGCAGCGATTCGGCAGCACTCGATAATGCCGTGGAACTGCTGACGATGGCCGGGCGCTCGCTGCCGCATGTCATGGCCATGCTGATTCCCGAAGCCTGGGATGCGGATACGACGATGTCCGCCGAAAAGCGGGCGTTTTATGAATACCACGCATCACTGATGGAGCCTTGGGATGGGCCGGCGGCAGTTGCATTCACAGATGGCCGCGTGATCGGCGCCACGCTCGACCGCAACGGTTTGCGTCCGGCACGTTATCTGCTGACGCGCGATGGCTTGCTGGTGATGGCTTCGGAAACCGGTGTGCTCGATTTCGCTCCTGAGGAGATCGAATACAAGGGCCGCCTGCAGCCCGGCAAGATGTTACTGGTCGACCTGGAACAGAAGCGCATCGTGCCCGACGAAGAGATCAAGCACCAGCTTGCAACACGTCGTCCGTATGGCGATTGGATTCGCGACAACCAGATCAACCTCGAGGCGTTGCCTGAACCTGCGCGCGTGCAGACGGCGGATCACGAAACGGTGCTCATGCGCCAGCGCTGCTTCGGCTATACCGATGAAGATATTCGATTGCTGTTGACTCCGATGGCCGCCGATGGCCAGGAGGCGGTCGGCTCGATGGGTATCGATACGCCGCTTGCCTGCTTATCCGATAAACCGCAATCGCTCTTCAACTACTTCAAGCAGCTCTTTGCCCAAGTCACCAATCCGCCGATCGATCCGATTCGCGAAGAGCTGGTGATGTCGCTCAACAGTTACATCGGGGTCGAACGAAACATTCTCAACGAGACCCCGCAGAACTGCCACACACTGAAGATGCCGCATCCGGTCGTCACGAACCGCGATCTCGAAAAGCTGCGCCGTGTCTCGCGCGGCGATCTGCTGGCGTCCACTCTACCGACGACATTCAGTGCGCACGAAGGGGAAACGGGCCTGAAGCGCGCGCTCGATGGACTCTGCCGGCGTGCTTCTCTCGCCGTCAAAGCGGGCTATACGCTGCTGATCCTCTCCGATCGGGGCATCGATGAAGAATTTGCGCCGATTCCTTCGCTGCTGGCCTTGACTGCCGTACACAATCACCTGGTGCGAGAGGGAACGCGCATGGGTGTGGCATTGATTATCGAATCGGGCGAGCCGCGCGAGGTCATGCACTATTGCCTGCTCATCGGCTATGGCGCGAGCGCTATCAATCCATACCTTGCGATCGAAACGATTGAAGAACTCGGCGCCTCGGGCGACCTGCCGCACGGCGTTACCCCGGAAGTAGCAGTCAAGAACTACATCAAAGCGGTAAACAAAGGATTGCTCAAAGTCTTTTCGAAGATGGGCATTTCGACTCTGCAAAGTTATCGCGGCGCGCAGGTATTCGAGGCCATCGGCCTGAACAGGAAGCTGGTAGATCAGTACTTCACGGGCACTGCTTCGCGTATCGAAGGAATCGGGCTCGATGTGCTGGCCCAGGAAGCCATAGCCAAACATGAATTCGCCTTCCGGCCGGTTTCCGAAGCGGAAACGGAACTGGCGACGGGCGGCGATTACCAGTACCGCGTAAGTGGCGAGCGCCACCTGCTGAATCCGCTGACGGTGAGCAAACTGCGGCACTCCGTCCGCCAGCAGAGTTACGCCACATTTCAGGAATATTCAAAGCTCACCGACGAACAGAACGAACAACTCTATACGTTACGCGGATTGATGCAGCTCAAAACCGTGCCGCGGCCTATACCGCTTGCAGAAGTCGAGCCGGCGTCGGAGATCGTGAAGCGCTTCGCCACGGGCGCCATGTCGTTTGGCTCGATCAGCGCCGAAGCGCACGAGACGCTCGCCATTGCGACGAACCGCATCGGAGCCAGGTCGAACACGGGCGAGGGCGGGGAAGACGAAGCGCGTTTCGCTCCTCTGCCGAACGGCGATTCCAGGCGCAGCGCGATTAAGCAAGTGGCTTCCGGCCGCTTCGGCGTCACTGCCAATTACCTGGTCAACGCCGACGAACTACAGATTAAAATCGCGCAAGGCGCAAAACCGGGCGAAGGCGGCCAGCTACCGGGTCATAAAGTGGATGCGACGATTGCGCGTGTACGTCATTCGATTCCCGGTGTCGGGTTGATTTCGCCGCCACCGCATCACGACATTTATTCGATCGAAGATCTCGCGCAGCTCATATACGACCTGAAAAACGTTAACCCGCAGGCGCGCATCTCCGTGAAACTTGTTTCGGAAGTGGGCGTCGGCACGGTCGCTGCGGGTGTTTCCAAGGCGCATGCGGATGTCGTGCTGATCAGCGGCTATGACGGCGGAACGGGAGCCTCACCGCTGACTTCCATTCGCCATGCCGGTATTCCGTGGGAACTCGGTCTGGCCGAAACGCAGCAAGTACTCGTGATGAACGATCTGCGCAGCCGTATCCGCGTGCAGGTGGATGGAAAATTGCAAACCGGCCGCGATGTCGCAATTGCCGCGCTGCTGGGCGCCGAAGAGTTCGGATTCTCGACTGCGCCGCTGGTTGCGCTCGGCTGCATCATGATGCGCAAGTGCCATCTGAACACGTGCCCTGTCGGCATCGCCACGCAGGACCCGGTTCTGCGCGCGAAATTCCAGGGCAAGCCCGAGTATGTCATCAATTTCTTTTTCTTCATCGCCGAGCAGGTACGGCAGATCATGGCGAAACTCGGCTTCCGCCGCATGGACGAGATGATCGGCCGCGTCGATATGCTTGACGTCGCGAAAGCCGTCGAGCACTGGAAGGCGCACGGTCTCGATTTCTCTTCGATCCTCTACAATCCGCCGGGGCCCTCGCGTGTGTCGCGCCGCTGCACCATCAGTCAGGACCACGGCCTCAGCGAAGCGCTCG